>CAZLUL010000001.1:0-44308 GCA_964562635.1 uncultured Fibrobacteraceae bacterium
ATCCGGGTGGGCCTTCTCGATCTCGTCGAGCAGGATGACGCTGTAGGGCTTGCGGCGCACCTTTTCGGTGAGCATGCCACCCTCGTCGTACCCCACATAGCCCGGAGGTGCTCCGACCAGTCGACTGACCGAATGCTTCTCCATGTACTCGGACATGTCGACCCGGATCAGGGCGCTCTGGTCCGCGAACAGGAACTCGGTCAACTGACGCGCAACCTCGGTCTTGCCCACACCACTGGGACCCATGAAAACAAAGGAACCGATGGGACGGCGCGGGTCGCGCAATCCGGCTCGGTTGCGCCGGATGGCCTTGGACACCGCAGCGAGGGCATCGTCCTGGCCGATGACCGCCTTGCCGAGCTCCTCTTCCATGCGCAGCAATTTGTCGGTCTCTTCTTCTTCGACTTCGGAAACCGGAATGCCCGTGATGTCGGCAATGACCTCACAGATCAGCTTCTGGTTCACCATCGTCTTGGGATCCGAGCGGTCGGTATCCCAGTTGTGCTTCATGTCCTGGAGTTTCTTCTTCAGCTCTTTCTCTTCGTCGCGGAAGGAAGCAGCCTTTTCGAACTCCTGGGCCTGGATCGAGGATTCCTTTTCGGTGATCACCTGTTCGATCTGCTTTTCGATTTCGCGCAGATCCGGCGGCACCACGGTCATGCTCAGGCGTGCCCGGCTACCGGCCTCGTCGATGATGTCGATGGCCTTGTCCGGCAAAGCCCGGCCGCTGATGTAGCGGTTGCTCAGCCATACACAGGCCTTGAGGGCTTCGTCCTCGTACTTGACCCGATGATGGGCCTCGTACTTGTCGCGCAGGCCAAAGAGAATCTGGACGGTCTCTTCCTCGGATGGCGGATTGACCGTAACAGGCTGGAAACGCCGTTCCAGCGCGCCGTCTTTCTCGATGAACTTGCGGTATTCGTCCATGGTCGTGGCGCCCACACACTGGATTTCGCCACGACTGAGGGCAGGCTTCAGCATATTCGAAGCGTCAATGGCGCCTTCGGCCCCACCGGCACCCACGATGGTGTGCAATTCATCAATGAAGAGAATCACATCGGGATTTTCGCGGATCTCCGCCATGATCTGTTTGAGGCGTTCCTCGAACTGGCCGCGATATTTGGTGCCGGCCACGACACTGGCCAGATCCAAAGTCACGATTTCCTTGCCGCGCAGCAGCGCCGGCACATTGCCCTCGACGATCTTGGTGGCAAAGCCTTCGACGATGGCCGTCTTGCCCACGCCGGGTTCGCCGATCAGGACCGGGTTGTTCTTCTTGCGGCGGCTGAGGATCTGGATGCAGCGGTCAATTTCCCGGCTGCGACCGATGGTCGGGTCCAGTTTGCCCTCGCGAGCCATGTCGGTCATGTTGCGACCGAACTGCTCGAGTACCGAATTTTCCTTTTTCTTGTTCGCGGCCGCCGGACGCTTGCGCCCGGGCTTGCCCTTGGCCGACAGGCTGGATTCGCCACCGCCGAGGGATTTCATGACCTCGCGCTTGACCACTTCGTGATCGGCGCCCAATTCGTTCAGAACCCGCGCCGCCACCCCTTCGCCTTCGCGAATCAGGGCCAGCAGCAGATGTTCGGTGCCCACGTAGTTGTGGTTGTGCAGGCGGGCTTCATCGATGGACAGCTCGAGGACCTTCTTGGCCCGCGGCGTGAAGGGAATTTCCCCAATGCTGACCGGGCCCATGGGCGCGGTAACGGCATCCTCGACGGCTTTCTGGATGCGGTCAAAATCAAGGTTCATGCGGCGCAGCACATTGGCCGCCACGCCTTCACCCTCGCGGATGACGCCGAGCAGCAGGTGCTCAGTACCGATGTAGTCGTGCTGCAGTCGTCCGGCCTCGTCACGGGCCAAAAACAAGACTTTACGCACTCTTTGAGTAAAACGGTCGTTCATTCCGACGCGCCTCCATTGGCAGTGTTCCCGGTCGCGGGTTCGGGTTGAATCCCGACACGGATTGGGGCCTGAAAATTCCATTTCCAGGGCCGAGTGTCTGAGAAAAATATACTGGAGCCTGCGTGCGAACGCTACTCATGCCTTGGATTACCGGTATGGCGAGGCAAAAATCGGGCCGGGCCCCACCTCGCCCCATTGGCTCATACCTTGGCATTTTCGGGTCTTATGGGGGTAACTTTAACGGGGATTGCCGGTTCAGGCGGCAAAAAATTCCCGCAACAGGGCCGCCCGGGCCGCTCCCTTGTCGCGACCGGACAACTGATGCCCCACGGCGAGTTCCAGATGGGCTGTCTGCTGCTGCACCGTCAACTGGTTCAGGCGACCCGGATCCAGGGCCGGCAACAGTCCCAGTCCCACCCCCAGGCGGATATTGGACAGGCAGTCAAACGCCTCCTGGGCGGTGATAACCCGGGCATTGGCCACAACGGCCCAACTGCGGTGCACCATGTCCTCGATGCCCAAATGGTCTCGCCCGAAGAGTTGGTTGCGGGCCGATCTTTCGTAGGTGATGATCTTGCCCACGTGGGCCTGGAAGTCGTCGGCAATTTCGCTCTCGTCCCGACCCAGGGTGATCAGATTGCTGATCTGGAACAGGGCGCCGCGCACGGCACTGCCTTCGCCAAAAAGCCCACGCACCGAAAACTGCAGTTGCCGCAGGGCGTTGAGCACTTTTTCGATTTCGCCCACCAGGACCAGGCCTGGCAGGTGCAGCAGGGCGCTCAACCGCAACCCTGTGCCAAGGTTGGTCGGACTGGCCGTCAGGTAGCCCCATTCGGGACTGAAGGCTGACTCGACTTCCTGTTCCAGTTCCGCATCCAGGGCCATGATCGACGCCAGCGCGCCCTGGGGATCAAACCCCGCCTGATAGGCCTGCAGACGCAAATGGTCTTCTTCGTTGATCATCGCCACGCGGCCCAGGTCTCGGGCAATGACCATGCCCCGGTTGGCCGGACGGCTGACCAATCCGAAAGACGCCAACAGCTTCTCCTGCAGGGCCCGCCGCTGCACCGCTTCCAACTGGGCAAACCCCACATCCCAGCCATCGGCGAAGGCCGGTAGCCGAATCAGGCGGCGCGACAGATCAGCCAGAATGGTTTCCAGTTCCACGTCGGTGGCATGGTGCGGAAAAGGAAAATCCGGCAGGTTGCGCACCAGACGGGCCCGGGTCGACAGCGCCACATCAGAAAAAGGTCCAGGTTCCGTCAACCAATCAGGATTGCGTTGGTCAAAATCGTCGAAAAAGCCACTCATGAGGTCCCTCCGGCCGGATCCTCTTCACCCTTCAGCCGGTCCCGATCGATGATCATCTTGCGCATGATGTCGCGCAACCGGGCGGCCTCTTCGTAATCTTCGCCGCGGATGGACTTCTCCAGCGCCACCCGCAGGCGCGTGATTTCGCCCTGCTGGCTGGCCATGCCCCCGGCCTGACTGGGCACCTTGCCAAGATGCGAAGCGTGCCGGTGGTAGCGCGCCAGCACCGGTACGACCTGCGTCCGGAAATGGGTATAACAGCGCGGGCATCCCAGCCGATTGTTGTCCTGAAATGATTTGATTTCGTAGCCGCAACTGGGACAGGCGGCCACGCGGGACGACCCTTCGCCGGTATCGGCGACCTGGCCCAGGAAAGAGGCCAGGGAGGGCAACTCTCCGGAAGACGCTTTGGTATTTTCGTTTCGACCCGAGGCGCAGATGTTGCACAACCAGACACTCTTGCGCTCACCGTTGATCAATTCCAACACGTGGGTGGTGGCTTCGCGCTGTCCGCACATATGGCAATTCATCAGGCCAGTCCTTCCGCCGGTACCAGAGCCATGTCCCGCAGATCCAAAACCCGATCGGCCCGACCGGCCAGCGCCAGGTCGTGCGTGACAATGACCAGGCTGGTGCCTTCGGTTTCCCGCAGGTGAAAAAGCATATCGCCCAGATGGGCCCCGATTTCCGGATCCAGATTGCCGAAGGGTTCGTCGGCCAGGACCACTGCCGGGCGGTTCATGAAGGCGCGAGCTACAGCCACCCGTTGCTGCTCGCCACCGCTCATTTCACCGGGCAGGTGACCGGCCCGATCGCTCAGCCCCATGGTCTCCAGGAAACCTGTTGCCCTACTGCGGTCCTTGTCGGTAACCGGTCGGCGGCTCATCACCGGCAGCAACAGATTCTCCAAGGCCGTGAAATCCGGCAACAGGAAATGGAATTGGAAGACAAAACCCACGCCGCGGGAGCGCCACTGGGTCAGGGAGCGGTTGTCCCTGAAGTTCAGGGGCTGCCCCCCGTGCAGGACCTTGCCGCTGGTGGGCGTATCGAGGCCACCGAGAATATTCAGCAGGGTGCTCTTGCCCGAACCGCTGCGCCCGGTGACCGCCACGGCCTCGCCGCGCGCCAGGGAAAAATCACAGTTTCTGAGCACCTGAACCGCACCACCGGCGCGGGGAAAGCTTTTGTTCAGTTTCTGCGCTTCAAGCAGCGTTGGCATAGGCAGGTGTCCTTTGGGTCGCGCCAGGTATCAGACCTGCTACGTGTAGCGAATGATGTCCATGGGTTTCAAGTTCGAAGCTTCCCAGCTGGGCCATAGCCCGGCGGCCAGGGACATCACCAGGGTGACCACTGCGATGGAAATGAAGTCGGTCCACTGCAATAGAACCGGTACGGTTTCGACGAAGTACACGTCGCCCGGCAATTTGATGCCAAATTTTTCCAACACCACGATTCCAAGCAGCCCCAGTAAACTGCCAAAAAAGCCTCCCACCAGCCCCAGCCAGACCCCATTGAAGAGGAAAACCCCCATGACCTGACTGCGCTTGGCCCCCATGGCCAGCAGGATGCCGATCTCTCGCCGACGCTCACCGACCATCATGGTCAATATGCCGATGATGTTGAAACCGGCAATGAGAATGATCATGCCCAGCAACAGGATCATGATGACCTTTTCGAGCTTGATCCAGGTGAAAAGATTGGCGTTGAGGGCCATCCAGTCGGTCGCGTAGTATGTTCGGCCCAGCTTGTCCTCGATGCGGTCGCTCACGATGTCGGCCCGCATCACATCAGCGACCTTCACCCCCAGCACGGAGGCACCGCCGGGCTGGTAGCCGAGCATCTCAGCGGCCGCTTCGATACCGGTGTAGACAAAACGGCTGTCGAATTCGTACATGCCGGATTCGAAATAGCCGGTGACCACAAATTCCCGGCTGACGGCCGCGATGTTGTCCAAATCCAACTCGCCATTGACCGAGGTCAGGATCACCGTGTCGCCAATGGCCGCAAAAAGGATATTCGCCAGGTCAGCGCCCAGAATGACCCGCGGAACCCCCGGCCGATTCAGACTGCCGATCACCTCGGGGTTGGGCCGCACGTTCTCGTTCATCGGCAACACCGTATTGACCAGGTCCGGTTCGATGCCCCAGATCACGCCCGCCTGCGGTCGCGGCGGGCCGTATGATCGGGCCGCCGTGATCAGGATTTCCTGCCGGATGAACGGCGTCACCCCCACCACTTCGGGATCCGCGGCGATCGAGTCGATTACCGCACCGACCTCGGACAGGCCTTCGGCTTCGCTGGTCCAAACCGAAATCATGGGCATGTTCTCCACGAACACCCGTTGCATCTCGGCGTGAAAACCATTCATCACCGCCAGGGTGATGTTCAGCACCATCACACCCAGGGCAATGCCAATGATGGCCGTGACACTGCCGCGGCTGAGGAAGCGACTGTTGCGGCGACTGCGCAGGTAACGGCGGGCGATGTGGCCGGCAAATTTCATCCCAATATCATCCTTGCTGCTCGGGCCGCATGTGGGGAAAGAGCAATACGTCACGGATGTTGTTGGTATCGACCAGCAGCATCACCAATCGGTCGATGCCCATGCCCATGCCACCGGTGGGCGGCATGCCCTGCTCCATGGCCGCCAGGAAATCCTCGTCGATGGGTTGGGCTTCGTCGTCGCCCGCGTCCATCAGCGCCTTTTGGTCCTCGAAGCGTCGGCGCTGTTCACGCGGGTCATTCAATTCGCTGAAGCTGTTGGCAACTTCGAAGCCGGCAATGAACAGTTCAAAACGTTCGACCAGACCTTCGGTCTCGCGGTGAGCCTTGGCCAGCGGCGACAGCTCCTTGGGGTGGTCCATCACGAAGGTGGGCTGGATCAATTCCGGCTCGACCAGAACGCTGAACATTTCGTCCAGGATCTTGTCGCGGCCCATGCCCTTCTTGATTTCGGCGCCGTGCTTCTTGGCCAGCACGCCGAGGTCCTCGGTCGCGACCTGCATCAAGTCCTGGCCGGTCTTTTGGGCCAGGGCATCCATGAAGCGCAAGCGGATGAAGGGCTGGTTGAAGTCCATCTCGTATTCGCCGTACTTCAAGCGGCCTTCATCGCCAAAACGGATCGCCAGGCGGCGCAGCATGCGCTCGGTCAGGTCCATCATGTCATGGTAGTCCCAGTAGGCGGCGTAACACTCGAGCATGGTGAACTCGGGGTTGTGGGTGCGGTCCATGCCCTCGTTGCGGAAGTCCTTGGCGATTTCGTAGACCCGCTCAAGGCCACCGACTATCAACCGCTTGAGATACAGCTCATCGGCGATGCGCATGTACAGCGCCATGTCCAGCGCGTTGTGATGGGTGGTGAACGGACGGGCCGTCGCCCCGCCATACAGGGGCTGCAACACCGGCGTTTCCACTTCCAAAAACTCGTCCTCGGCAAAGAAGGCCCGGATGTCCGTGATAATGGCGCTGCGCAGCTTGAACCGCTCGCGGCTATCCAGATTCATCGCCAGATCCAGGTGCCGGCGGCGGCTCTTGTTCTCCAGGCTCATGTCGTGGAATTTTTCCGGCAACGGCTGGATGGCCTTGGCCAGGAATGTGAAGTCCTCCACCTTGACGGTCAACTCGTCGGTGCGCGTGCGGAACAGGGTGCCTTCGACTCCGATCCAGTCGCCGATGTCGATCAACTTCTGGATCAGGGCAAAACGCTCTTCACCCAGATCGTCCTTGCGGAAGTAGGCCTGCATAATGCCCCATTCATCCTGGATGGGCACGAACAGGGTTTTTCCAGTGCCGCGTTTGGCCATGATCCGGCCCGGGAAGCGCACCTTGGTTTCATCGGCCACGAGTTTTTCCTCGCCCGCTCGCGCCTGCTCGCTGGTGTGGGTGCGGTCGTAACTGTAGGGATACAGTTCCACCGATTTGCCCAGTTCTTCCATCTTCTCCAGCCGCATTTCGATCAGGCGGTGGGGACTTTCTTCGGCAGCATTCTGTTCTGCCGGGTTCTGCTCGTTCTTTGCCAAGACAATTCCCTTTCTCAGGACCCCGCATGATGAGGGACCTCGAGTTATGAGGTTTTTTTCCGCGCACCCATCCAGCGCAGGTAGGCTTCGGTGAACTGCTCGATATCACCATCAAGCACCGCCGTCGTATTGCCTGTCTCATGATCAGTGCGGTGGTCTTTCACCTTGGTGTAGGGCTGCAGCACATAACTGCGGATCTGGCTGCCCCACGCGTTTTCCATTTTTTCGGCTTCGATGGCGTCGCGCTCTCTTTGGCGCTCTTCCATCACCTTCATGTACAGCTTGGCCCGCAGCATGGTCATGGCACTTTCGCGGTTGCGGAGCTGGCTGCGTTCGTTCTGGCACTGGACCACAATGCCCGACGGTTCGTGGGTGATCCGGATCGCGCTGTCTGTCTTGTTGACGTGCTGGCCACCGGCGCCCGAGGCCCGGTAGGTATCGATGCGCAGATCCTGCGTATCGATTTCCACTTCAACATCATCGCTGACCAGCGGGTAGACATAGACCGAGGCAAATGAGGTGTGGCGCCGGCTCTGGGAATCGAAAGGCGAGATGCGCACCAGGCGGTGCACGCCCGACTCGCTTTTCAGGTAGCCGTAGGCAAAAGGCGTGTCGATTTCGATGACCGCCGTCTTGATGCCCGCTTCGTCACCCGCCTGCAGGTCCAGGGTTTTGGATTTCCAATCGTTGCGCTCGATGTGCCGCGTGTACATACGGTACAGCATCTGGGCCCAGTCCTGGCTTTCGGTGCCCCCGGCCCCGGGATGAATTTCAAGCACCGCGCCGCGCTCGTCATCCTCGCCGCTGAGCAGGAACTGCGAGTCCAGTTTCTCAATGGCCCGCTCCAGGGCAGTCACACCCTGTTCGACTTCCCCGCTGGCGTCGTCTTCGCCTTCTTCCTTCATCATCTCGGCCATGAGCTCGGATTCTTCGACTTTGGTGGCCACTTCATCCAGAGGCACAAGCCACTGCTTGAGCGACTGCACTTTGCGCAATATTCCAGTGGCCTGTTCCTGATCATTCCAAAATTCGGGTGCGGCCTGCAGACCCTCCAGTCGGGTCAGCTCAGCCTGCAAGGCAGGCGCGTCAAAGACCCTCCTTGAGGGTTTCAAGTCGGTCTTGGCAGGTATTGATGCGGTCGAGCAGTTCTTTCACGGCTGGGTCTCTCTTCCCGGTTTCCCACGAGGCCAGATCCGCAAGGTGCGGGCCTCGAGTTCGTCGAGCGTTCCGTCGTTGACGATGATTTCATCGGCCCGGGCCCAATGAGCTTCCAGATTCTCCTGCGCCTCAAGGCGCCGGCGGGCGTCCTGGGCACTCAGCGCCCCGCCCGATCGCGCCACCAGGCGCTGCAAACGCTGTTCGACCGGCGCGACCACCGCCACGACCAGGTCAACTGCCGGTGGCGATGGCAACAGAAAGTACACGGCGGCTTCGAACACGGCAAGCTCATGCTCGCCCGCAGCCGCCAGAATGTCCAGTTTTTCGGTGGCCAGGACCGACAATGGCCCGTGCATGATGGCATTGAGGCCGGCCAGGGCCTCCGGATCGGCAAAAACCAGGGCTCCCAGCGCCGCGCGGTCCACTTCGCCATCCTGCACATAGCCGGGTCCGATTTCGCTAACGATCCGGGCCTGGATCTCCGGCCGGGACAGCAGTTCGTGGCCCAGGCGGTCGCCGTCAATCACCACGGCACCTGCTCGCCGGAGAATTTCGCTGACGGCCGACTTGCCGGCACCCGCTGGTCCGGTCAAGGCCCAGACTGCCATGGCCGCCGAACTCATCCGTGGGCCTCCGCCCAGTTCGCGCCCGAATGCATGTCCACCAGCAGCGGCACTTTCAACTCCATGGCCCCCTCCATGCCCACCCGCACCAGTTCTTTGGTCTCTGCCAACTCGGCCTCAGGCACCTCAAGCACCAGCTCATCATGCACCTGCAGCAGCAGCAGGGCGCCCGATCCCGTATTGGCCAACGCCCCGCTGATGCGCAACATCGCCAGTTTGATCAGGTCGGCAGCCGTGCCCTGGATGGGCGTATTGACCGCCACCCGCTCCTGAAAACTGCGGGTCCTGTTGTTGGGCGAATCAATCTCCGGCAACAGGCGGCGGCGCCCCGACAGGGTTTCCACATAGCCATCGCGGTGGGCCTGCGCGTGGGTGTTTTCGATGAAGGTCTTGACGCCGGGATAGGTCTCGAAATAGGTCTCGATGAAGGCCGAAGCCTCTTTCACCTTCACCCCGATCTGCCGCGCCAGGGCCCGAGCGCCCATGCCGTAGATCACGCCAAAGTTGATGGCCTTGGCCCGCGAGCGCATGTCCGCGTCGACGGCGTCCTCGGCCACACCCGCGATCAGTGCCGCAGTGCGCCGATGCACATCCGCCCCTTCCCGGAAAGCCGCCAGCAGGCCAGGGTCGTCCGCCAGATGGGCCAACAACCGCAGCTCGACCTGGGAATAGTCCGCCGACAGGAAGACGTTGTCCTCATGGCGGGGCACAAACGCGCGGCGGATCTCGCGGCCGAGCGCCGTGCGGATCGGAATGTTCTGCAGATTGGGATCGGAACTGGACAGCCTGCCGGTGGCCGCCACAGCCTGATTGTAAGAAGTGTGGATCAGGCCCGTCTCCGGATGCACGAGCTCCGGCAAGGTTTCCACGTAGGTGTTTTGCAGCTTGGCCACCTGGCGGTATTCCAGAATCAGCGCCGGCAATTCGTGCTCGTCTGCGAGATTCGTCAGCACCGAGACGTCCGTGCTCCAGCCGGTGCTGGTTTTCTTGGTCGGCTTCAGCCCCATCTTCTCGAACAGGATCACCTGCAGTTGTTTCGGGCTGTTTATGTTGAAGTCTTCCCCGGCCGCAGCGATGATGCGTTCCCGCAGGTCCTTCATCTCCCGATCAAAACGTTCGCGCAATTCGCCCAGGAATTCCCGGTTCAGCCCGATGCCGTTGCGTTCCATCTGCAGCAGCACCGCCGCGACCGGCATTTCGATGTCGGTGAACAGTTTTTTCAGCCCTGCCTTGCGCAATAGGGCGCCCAGGATTTCGTGCAGGCGCAGGGTGTAGTCGGCATCCTCGGCGGCATACAGCGCCAGCCGATCGGCATCCACCGCCAGGATGTCTTTTTTTCGGTCACCTTTGGCGAACAAATCGCTGAACGGCATCATCTGGTGATCCAGGAACTCGCCCACCAGATGATCCAGGCCATGGCTGGTGCGGCCCGGATCCAGGATGTACGAAGCCAGCATGGTGTCGAAACGGGGACCGCCGAGGTCCAGGCCGTGCCGCCCCAGAATCCACTCGTCGAACTTGAGGTTCTGCCCCACCTTCAGGGCCTCGCCGGCCAGGACGGGCGCGAGCACGGCCTGCACCTGCGCCAGTCGGCTGTGTTCCTGTCCGATGGGAAACAGCGTGCCACCGGCCGCTCCTTCGGGGTCCGGATCGCGCCACAACACCGGCACATAGGCTGGGGCCACCGGCTCACCGCTGCGGTCGCGACCGGCAAGGCAAACGCCCACGAGGCGGCAACGGTCCTGCCGCAAACCATCGGTTTCCGTATCGACACCCAGGGGCGCGGCCGGGTCCAGATTAGCCAGCCAGTCGCGCAGGGTTTCGTCACTGTCGAGCACAACGTACCCGCGGTCGGCCCGAGCCTTCGCCCAGTCCACAGCGGGCGGAGCCTCCACCGGAGCGGCCTTTTTCTTCACCTTTTTGGCCGGCTCAGCGGTCTTGGTTGCTGCTTCGGCCACAGGCTGGGCCGTGCCATTTTCGCCGCGCGCCTTGGCCAGTTTTTCCACCAAGCCGATCACACGCCGGAGGCCAAGCTCCTGCAACAGCCCCGTGACTTCGGCTCCGGTCGGCAGGGTGGTCACCATGGACTCCCAGTCCAGCTCGACCTCCACGTCGTCCTTGATGACAAACAGATCCCGGGAGAGAAAAACCTGGTCCTTGTTTTCACCCAGCACCCGTTTCAGGCGGGGCGTCAGCTTGCTCTGCTCCAGCTTCTCATACAGGCCTTCGAGGTTGCCAAATTCGAGCACCAGCTTGCGGGCGGTCTTGTCCCCCACGCCCGGAGCGCCGGGAATATTGTCGGACGCGTCGCCGGCCAGGGCAAAGACCTGAATCAGGTCCGTCGGCTCCATCTTGTATTCGCGCCGCACGTCTTGGTCGGTGAAAGCAGCCACGTCTTCGCCCTTGCGCCCCGGCTTCAACATCCCCGCGCGCTCGTCCAGCAACTGCATGAAATCCTTGTCGCCGGTGTAGAACCAGACCTTGTCCACCACACCGGCCGAACGTTTGGCCATGGTGGCCATCAGGTCGTCCGCTTCGTAATAGTCCTTCTCCACCACGGCGATGCCCCAGGCGTTCAGCAATTCACGCAAGCGTGGCAGTTGTGCGGCCAACTCTTCGGGCATGGGCTTGCGATTGGCCTTGTACTTGGGGTACATGTCGTGCCGAAAGACCTTGCCCTTCTTGTCGAACACCACCGCGATCTTCTCAGGGTCATAAGCCTCGATCAAGCGTAGGATCGAATTGAAGAAGCCGAAGGCCACGCTGGTGGTCTCGCCACTGGGTGAGGTCAGCGGCCGGCTGGCAAAAGCGTAGTGGGAACGATAAAAAAGGGCAGCGCCATCAATCAGGATCAGGGACACGGGTCTCACCATTCTGGTCAGGGAAATAGAGTTTGTGGGTCACGATGTAGCGGGCCACCGCCGCGGGGATTCCCCCGGCCACCAGTTGCTTAGCCGATGCCGGGCCAGCCCTCAACATAGCACGGACCGCGGTCGACGACACCGGTTGGTCAAAATCCGGCTCAGGCAGAACCCGCTGGGCCAGCAGGCCCTTTGACTTCACTACCGCCGGTGACAATTCGTGGCCGTCCCGGCCCAGCACCACGATTTTGGCCAGCCTTTGCAAGGCTTCAGGTTGATGCCAACGGTCGAAACTGGCCAGATTGTCCGCCCCGATCACCAGCAGCCAGTCATCGCAGGCCCAATCATCGCCGGCATAGACATCCTGCAGAGCCCGCATGGTATCGACCGTGTAGCAGCTTTCACCGCGGTCGATTTCCCAGGTATCGATTTGCAGGTCGGGGGAATCGGGAAAGGCCAGACGCACCATCGCCAGGCGATGGGCAACCGAGGCTGCAGCCTGGTTTTTGTGGGGAGACAGCCAAGCGGGCACCACATGCACCATATCGGCCAGGCCTTTGCTCAGGACGTGGCGAGCCATGGCCACATGACCTTCATGCACAGGATCGAATGAGCCCCCGAGAAACGCCCGGATCATCGTCATCCTCCCGGTCTGGGCTCGACCTCTTCAGGTCTCAATAGTCTTGCTCGTCCTCAAAGTCGGCTTCTTCCTCATCCAAATCGCGCAAGGCGGACGCCGCGCTATCATGATATTCGTTCTCGTCACCGAGACTGATCAGTCTTTCATACATGTCGGCCGCCGTGTCCGGATCGTCCAACCGCTCGGCCACCTGGGCCCGCCGCCACATCACTTCCGGGATCAGTGAACTGCCCGCTTCATCGATCATCACATCGTCCAGCACGATCGCAATGGCCGAGTAGCGTCTGAGCTGGCCGTAGATCTTAACCTGCTCGAGGCGTTTGCGAACCATCAGGTCGCTGATTTCCTGCATGTAGGCCACAACTTCAGGCATGTACGTGCTGCCTGGATATGTCTGGCTGAACGTCAGGAAATGCATCCGCGCTTCATAGGCGCCGGTCAGATCGCGCTCCACCCGTCCGACCTGCAACAGGTAAGCCTTGCCTTCTTCGAAGAGGGCGTCTTCGACAAAGGGACTGGTCGGATAATCCTTGCGCATGATCTGGAATTCCACCGAGGCCAGCGGATACTCCTGCATTTCCATGTAGGTCATGGCCTTGCGGTACTGGGCTTCGGCGGCCAGGCTGTCCAGCGGACTGTGGCGCACGAAGCTTTCGAAGGCGCCGATGGCCTGCAGATCCTTACCCTGTTCGGCGAAGAAGACGCCCCGCTCGTAGGAGCCGGCCGGATGAGGGTTTTTGGCGGCACAACCAGCGCTCAATACGCCGGCAGCCAACAACAGGGCCAGCAGCGCTGCGCTCAGCAGGCGCCGGTAGGCAGAAACGGTGACAGACAATCCACTGCGATCGCTCACGTAATCCTCCAGGGGCCGGTTGCGCAACCCGCCCGAGACAAATTTGCAGGTCAGTCGCCGGTGTTGGCGAAGTAGATGGCCACCAGACCGGCCAGGGTGCCCAGCACCACGATTTCTTCCATGCGACTTTTCCAGCCGGACTCTGAGGTTTCGGCTGTCGTGAATTCGTATTCGTCCGTATCAACGTCGGCGAAGTTGTCGCTGTCAAACCGGTCACCGAACTTGCGCTCGATCCGGTCACTGAGCAGCAGGCGCCCCGAAGATTCTTCGGAAATTTCCACCAAAACCGAAACCGCCATTTCGCGGGCCACCCAACGGCGCCAAATGCCCAGCGTACGCCCCACGTCCGGATAGGACAGTTTGATGCTTTGCACGCTATAACCAAAAACGTAGTCCACGGCGCCCTGCCGGGTCGAGTCTTCTTCGGCCACAAACAATTCGTAACCCTTGCTCGCCAAAACCTCAGCCGCCACGGCCTGAAAGATGTCATTGCGGGCGTCATCACGCAGGGCAGTCAAGCGCACCGCAGCCGGCGCCGCGGGCATCACTGTTGCCGCGGCATGCACGACTTCGGCCATCAACGCTTCGGTCAGCCAGAGGTTTGTCCGCACGGTATCACTGTCGGTCGAGGCCGGCAGGCCAGAGGTCGGTTCGGCTTGCGCGCCGGGTGTTTGGCCCACCACGCCCAATGCCGATACGCCCAGCACCAACATCACCCATGTGAGCAGAGAACCTTGTTTCACCCGCGGCATGTTCGCCCTTCCTGAAAATCGTTCCAAGTCTGTATACCTTTTCCTGCTGCGGCCGGGCCGATTTTGCTCAACCGTCAGAGGTTTGTTTGACCGGCGTAGCCCAAACATCATAAGCCGTCACGGCACGGAACTCCGCTGGCAGCCATTGTCCAGGTCGCAGGCGTTCGCCCTGCCCCACCTCGCCAAGTGGCAAAACCACCATGCCGTCCAGGTCATAACCGAAATGATAGCTCCGGCCGACGGCAAACGAAACTCCAGATTGCACTACACCAGCCAAAGCTTCGCGTTCCCCCTCATCCAGCCAGGTGGCTTCCAACAACGAGTCGAGCACCTCGGCCAGACCATAGGTGTCATCGGGGCCCGGTTGCACAATGCTGTCGATGACCACGTCATAAACCTGGCCCAATCGAGTTTCCTGGCGGCGCAGACTGATGTCCGTCTGCAGGTCCATGATCAGGGCCGAGCGGTCCAGGACCACTTCGGTGGGCACCTGATCGGGCATCGTCGCCGAGGGCGTGCCGATTTCCGGCGAATAGTGGTGTGCGCCCAGGTGATCAAACTCGACCGCGGCCAGGAAATCCGCCAGCTCCGAAACATCCTCGTCCTCTTCGCCCGGGAAGCCGAGCAAGGCGGTGGATCGCAGAACCAGATCCGGACGACCTTCGCGCAGGGCCTGGAAGAAGCCCGGCGAAGACTTATCGCCGCCGGGCCGTTTCATGGCCTTCAAAATACGTCGCGAAGCGTGCTGGATCGGCAAGTCGAGATAAGGCGCCACTTTTTCAAGATCCAGCAGGCGCCGCAAGTCATCCACCGAGACCATGCCCGAGTACAGATAGAGCAGGCGGATGCTGCGCAGTCCAGCCACATCGTTGAGGCTGCTGACCAGGTCGTAGAGCTTCTCGCCCGTGTCCCGGCCATAGTCGCTGGTATTCTGGGAAACCAATTGGATCTCCGTGACGCCTCGCGCCACCAGGCCTTCGACCTCCTGCACCAACTCGGCCGTGGGCCGGCTGTTCTGTTTGCCGCGGATCATCGGAATGCGGCAGAAGGTGCAGGCACAGTTGCAGCCCTCGGCAATCTTGACGAACGCCACGTGGGGCGGCGTCAGCAGCGGCCGGTCCAGCATGCCGGTGTAGTGCACCGCCATGGGGTCATCAATGAGGGGCTCGCTGGGGAAATTTCTGACCGGCGCGCCTGCCATCTCGAAAGGATTGGCCGGTGCCGGAGTATCGGGTTCGGCCGGCGCCGCGCCCTCACAGGCGGCCACCACCTGGTCGAACTGTCCCACGCCCGCGACAATATCAACTTCCGGGAAACGTTCCTGGATCATCGTGCCGTGTTCCTGCGACCAACAACCGCAAACCACCAGGATGCGGTCTTCCTTCGCCTCGCACAATTCGCGCAAGGCGGTTTCGCTGTCGGTGCGCGCCGCGTCAATGAAGCCGCAACTGTTCAAGACCCAGATATCGGCCACATCCGGATCGTCCACCGGTTGCACGCCTTTGACGGCGAACCGCCCGAGCAGGGCCTCGGAGTCGACCAGATTCTTGTCGCACCCCAGGGTGGCACAAAACACCTTCTTCATCAGGCTTGTCCCTCATTCATTTCAGGCAGGTCCTCGGGTTTGATCAGAACATCGCGCGCCTTGGAACCGGAAAATGGCCCCACAATGCCCGCTTCTTCGAGCATGTCCATCAGGCGACCAGCTCGGGTGTAACCAATGCGCAGTCGGCGCTGCAGCAGACTCGTCGACCCACTCTGGTGCATGACCACCACTTCGCGCGCGGCCTCGTACATGTCGTCCTCACCGGTGACCATGCCCCCACCGGCGGGATTCTCCTGCAGGCTGATCTCATCGGTATGGTCCTTGTACTGTTGCCAGTGGGCTGAAACCGCTTCGCACTCATCCACGTCAATGAATGAGCCGTGCACCCGGACCGGCAAGGCCCGTCCCGGCTGCAAGTAGAGCATATCACCGTGCCCCAGCAACTGCTCGGCACCGTTCATGTCCAGCACCGTGCGCGAGTCGTTGCGCTGGATCACCCGGAAGGCGATCCGGCAGGGGATGTTCGCCTTGATCACACCGGTGAGCACGTCAACACTCGGGCGCTGGGTGGCCAGGATCAGGTGGATACCTACGGCGCGGGCTTTCTGGGCAATGCGCGCGATGGGACCTTCAAAATCGTTGCCCAACTGCATCATCAGATCAGCCAACTCGTCAACGACGCACAGGAAATACGGCATCGGCTCGGTCACCTTTTCACCGTCTTTGCCGGTGATCAAGCCCGCCTTGACCTTGTCGTTGTACTGCTTGATGTTGCGCACCGACCACTGGGCCAGATTGCGGTAGCGGTGCTCCATCTGGGCCACCAGCCACTGCATGGCCTTCAAGGCCTCGCGCGGGTCGGTCACCACGGGCAACAACAGATGCGGGATGCCGTTGTAGACATTCATCTCCAGCATCTTCGGGTCGATCAACAGCAGGCGCAGGGTCGAAGGATCGTTACGCATGATCAGGTTGCAGATGATGGCGTTCAGGCAAACCGACTTGCCACTGCCCGTCGAACCGGCCACCAGCAGGTGAGGCAATGACGCGATATCCACGGTGACCGTACGCCCCACCACATCCTTGCCCAGGACGACCGACAGGGGTTCGCGCTGTTCAGGTCCCGTGGCCTCGATGACTTCCCGCAAGCGCACCATGCGCGCCGTCGGATTGGGAATCTCGATACCCACGGCAGCCTTGCCGGGAATCGGTGCTTCCATGCGGATGGCGCGGGCCCGCATCGCCAGGGCCAAATCGTCGGACCGCTGCACGATCTGATTGACCCGGATACCGGGACCCGGCTGGTATTCGTAGGTCGTCACCACCGGGCCGGGTCTGACATCCTTGACTTCGCCCTCCACGCCAAAACTGCGCAGGGTTGATTCGAGAGTATCGGCCGCCGCATCCAATTCCACTTCGGAGATCTGTTGGGTTTCCGGACCCGCCGGGGTCAGCAATTCCAGGCCCGGCAAGATGATGGGGCCCTTCTTCTTTTTGGGCTTGAGCTTTGGCTTGGGTCGCAGATGGCCATCGGTTTGCACCGCGCCCCCATCGCCGACAAATTCGCCAGCGGCGCCGGGCAGAGCCAACTCTTCGGGCAACTCTTTGGGCAAATCGGCTGCCCGATTCACCGGCTCCGGTTGCCCCTGCGGTTCAGGCACCGGCAGGTTGTGCACAACGCGCTCGCGGGGCGGCAAATCTTCCTCAGCAACGGCATCTGCGGCCGGAGCTGTTGGTCCAGGATCCAGCGCAGCGGCGGCGGTCTTTTCTGCACGTTGCGCTGAACGCTCTTCGGCTTTGTGCGCCGCCTTCTCGCGCAAACCACCCACCAGATCGGCCATCGCCAGGAACGGCCAGGTCACCACGTCGCGCACACCGGCGCCCAGCCAGCCCAGGACTCCCAGAACTCGGCTCATGAAAGCCGGCAGCCAATGCAGCCAGGGTTTGAAGACCAGAATGGTCGCGACCAACAGGAAGAAAGTCAGAATGATGCGGCCGCCCACCAGACCAAACAGTCCGTGGAAGCCCTGGGCCAGATAGAAACCCACCAAGCCACCCAACCGGGCGGCACCATCGGCACTGGCTGGACCACCGGGCTGACCAATCCAGGTCACCGTGACCAACCACAGCGGAATCGCGCGCAGCAGCCAGGGCCGCAACGTCGCCTGCTTGCCGGAAAGGAATCCGAACCCCAGCACTGCCAACAGCAAAGGAAATGTCCAGCACCACATGCCGCCAAAAACGACATGCAGCCCCACATTGATCACCGATCCGACCGGACCGCCCGGGTTATCGCTGGTGATCAGTTCAGGTGAAGATTCGCCGGAGAGCACGTGCCACCACGGACCCACCGGTCCGGTCAGCGACAGCCCCATGTACAGGGCAAACGTCAGCAACAACAATCCACTCAACCAGGACGATTCGTACCACGCCTTGGTCTTCTTCTTAGCCCTCTTCCGATTTTGCCCTGACACGTAAGCCCTCCTGCAGATGGGACAATTCCTCTTCCAGGAAACGTGTCGTGGCTTTTCCCTCCAGGAAAACCGGATTTTTCAGCACTTCCAGGTGGAACGGCGTGCTGGTGGGCAACCCTTCGAATACACATTCGTCCAGGGCCCGACGCATCCTTGCGACAGCTTCCTCACGATCCTTGCCATGAGTGATAATCTTGGCCAGAAGACTATCGTAGTGGGGCGGCACCATGTAATCCGAATACACGTGGGTGTCGACCCTGACCCCCGGTCCACCGGGGGCGTGATAATAGAAGACGCGGCCCGGACAAGGCATGAAATCCCGCTCCGGGTTTTCCGCATTGATGCGGCATTCGATGGCATGCCCGGTGACCTTGATGTCATCCTGGGTGAAATCGAATTTCTCGCCCGCCGCCACCCGCAGCATCCATTTCATCAGGTCCACACCAGTGACCATTTCGGTAACCGGGTGCTCGACCTGGATGCGGGTATTCATCTCCATGAAGTAGAAGCTGCCATCGACGTCCAGCAGGAATTCCACCGTGCCGGCGCTGGTGTAGCCCACGCGCTTGGCCAGGCGCACCGCGGCCTCGCCCATTTTCTCGCGCAGTTCCGGCGTCACCGCCGGCGAAGGCGCCTCTTCGATCAGTTTCTGATGGCGGCGCTGCACCGAGCAGTCGCGCTCGCCGAAGTGGATCACGTTGCCATGGCTGTCGCCCATCAACTGGACTTCCACATGGCGCGGGTTCACCAGATACTTCTCGAGGTACACCCTATCGTTGCCAAAGGCCGCCCCGGCCTCGGTCCGCGCAGCGACGTAATTTTTGCGCAATTCTTCTTCGTCCCAGGCCACCCGCATGCCCTTGCCGCCGCCACCGGCGGTGGCCTTGACGATGACCGGATAACCAAACTGGTCGGCGGCCATGACCGCTTCATCGACCAGATCCACCAAGCCGGTGCCTGGCACGATGGGCACCTTGGCTTCGGTCGCCATAGTGCGGGCGGTGGCTTTGTCGCCCATCTGCCGGATCACATCTGCCGAGGGGCCGATCCATGTGAAATTGTTCTCTTCGCAGATTTCGGCAAACTCCGCATTTTCGGCCAGGAAACCATAGCCCGGATGAATCGCCTCAGCACCAGTGATCTCGGCCGCCGCGATGATATTCGGCACCCGCAGATAACTTTCGGCACTGGTCTTCTTGCCCACGCAGACCGATTCGTCGGCATATTTCACGTGCAGGGAATCGGCGTCCGCCGTCGAATGGATGGCGACACTCTCGATCCCCAATTCGCGGCAGGCCCGCATGATGCGCAGGGCGATTTCGCCCCGATTTGCAATGAGAATCTTCTTGAACATGCGCGACTTTCTGAAGCGGGACCCAAAGGTTTCAAGTTTTCTGAAACCAAGATAGCACCTGGCAGGCAGACGCCAACGCCCGGGCCTTTGACCCAGGTTGGCGCTGCAAAGATTTCAAGGGCCTTATTTTGGCTTTTGGGAAGCGATCTGGCAAGAGAAAGGTTGTCCGGAGGGCATGAAAACGGCCCTCCGAAAAGGGCCGTTCTCCAGTATTGGCGGGCCAAACGTCAGATTTTCTGCAGTTCCTTCTCCGCTTCCTTGGTCGAATCTTCGAAACGATCCCAGGTGGTGTCGCTGCTGGCCTGGATCCCTTTGACTCGCAATCGGAATTCGTGGGGATTGCTGCTGGCCCTGGTGGCAGCCTCCAGGGTGATCTTGGCCTCCTTGTAGAGCTGCATCAGCGACTGGTCGAAAGTCTGCATCTGGTACTGCACAAAGCCTTCCTGGATCGCCTGCCGGATCATGACCGTCTTATCCGCTTCGCGGATGTACTCCCGGATGGTGCTGGTGGCAATCATGACCTCACAGGCCGGATATCGCCGCAAACCGTCGGCATCGGCCACGAGGCGCTGACTGATCACCGCCTGCATGGTTGAGGCAACGAGATACCGGATCTCCTGCTGCTGGTGCGGCGGGAAGAAGCTGATGATACGGCTGATGGTCTGGGTGGCATCAGTGGTGTGCATGGTGCTGAGCACCATATGGCCGGTGTCCGCTGCCGTCAGGGCAATCTTCATGGACTCAGCGTCCCGGATCTCGCCGATCAGAATCACATCCGGGTCCTGCCTCAGAACATGCTTCAAGGCTACGGCATAACTGCCTGTGTCGCAGCCGATTTCACGTTGACTAATGATGCTTTTGCGATCCCGATGCAAAAACTCGATGGGATCCTCGATGGTGATCACATGGCGCGCAGATTCGCGATTGATGATGTCCACCAGCGATGCCAGAGACGTGGATTTGCCACTGCCGACAGTGCCAGTCACCAGCATCAGACCACGAGGTCGCAGGGCCAGTTCCTTGACCACCGGGGGCAATCCCAGCTCATCAGGGGTTTGGATCTCGACCGGGACGTGGCGAAAGACCATCGCCACGCTGCCGCGTTGCACATAGAAATTGGCCCTGAAACGGGCCACACCGGGCACGCCAAAGGCAAAATCGATCTCTTTGCTGCTCTCAAATTGTTCTCGTTGGGCCGGGGCCAGGATCTGCTGGGTGACAGCTGCCATGTCCTGGATATTCGGAGGCTCATAGTCCGCAAAAACCAAAGTGCCGTTGATCCGGAAACACGGCGGCGTGGCGACTTTCAGGTGAAGGTCACTGGCTCCCCGGGCAATCATTTCCTTGAGGATCTTCTTGATATCCATAGCGAAGGGCTCTCCTGTGCGGTTCAGGCTCTGGGCACCACGGCAGCCATGCCACGGCGTCTCCCTGAGTTTATCGGACAGCGAGCGTCTGACTTGAGGATATTCAACCCAATCGCGGTCTCCGCAAACGAAGAACCCGGAACGTTTTGCCGGCGCAAAACCCTCCGGGCCCGAAAAAATCGCCCCGACGCGAAATCCTGACCGATTTGATCAGTCCGGATCCACCAGGAACAGGACACCCTCGGCTTCGACCGGCATGCCGTCTTCCACCAGGATCTCCTTGATCGTGCCGGAGAATTCGGCATCGATCTCATTCATGACCTTCATGGCCTCGACAATGCACAGCGTCTCTCCGGTCGCCACGTGGTCCCCCACGTTGACGAATGATGGGTTGGTCGGCGAGGGCGACCGGTAGAACGTGCCCACGATGGGTGAACGCACGTCTTTCCACTTGCCGCGGGTCACATCGGCTTCGGCTGCCGGTGCCGCCTCAGGCGCCGCTGCTGCCGGAATTGGCGCCGCCGCAGCCATCGTCTGGGGCATCATGGCCGGAGCACCAAACACCTGCCCGGCGGATTTCTGGATCCGGATCGTGGTGTCAAGATGACTGACTTCCAGTTCCTCGATCCCGCTTTCTTCCACCAGTTTTACAAGTTCGCGCACTTTACTGATATCCATATTCTGTCCTCCACTGCGCTCTGCCTTGGCCATTTGCAAACCTTCCGGTTTCGATCCGTCCTGCCGTTCCTGAGGCAATTATCTAAACCCGCCCGAGATACTTGCCCGTGCGGGAATCGATTTTGATGATCTGTCCCTCTTCGATGAAGAGCGGCACCTGAACCACCAGGCCCGATTCCATCGTTGCGGGTTTCGATCCGCCCTGGGCCGTATCGCCCCGCAGGCCAGGATCGGTTTCCTTGACTGCCAGTTCCACCGTCATGGGCGGCTCCACCACCAGAGGGGTATCCTCCAGCAACAGGATACTGCACATGTCGCTTTCCTTGATGTACTTGGGCACATCACCCAGCGTATCGGCGTGCAACTGGATCTGCTCGTAGGTCTCGGTATTCATAAAAATGTAGTATTCGCCGTCGGGGTACAAATACTGGAATTCGCGGCGATCAAGGCGCACTTCTTCGACTTTTTCTCCCGCTCGAAAAGTGTTTTCGACCACTTTTCCGGTTTCGATATTCTTCAGCTTCGTACGCACAAACGCCGGCCCCTTGCCTGGTTTGACGTGTTGAAACTCGGAAATGGACCACAGACCATTCTTGTGGCGCATGGTAAATCCGGTGCGAAAATCACTTGTATCGGCCAATTCCGTCCTCCAATTCAACCACATTGATCTCATCGATCAGTGACATCGCACACATGCTCCGGCCAAAACCGACAGAATGCCACCAAAATTTTGCCTATTGATAACACGCTCCACCGCTTAAGGCAATGAATTCGCGCCACCCGGACTGTTTCGCCCCGATTCTATTCTTCGGCCGGAGTCAGCATGGCCGCCAATCCCTCGAGGGCCATCAGGTAACCCTGAACGCCAAATCCGCGGATACCCGCCGTCACCACATCGGCCAGCAGGTTCTGCCGCCGAAACGGCTCCCGGGCGTCCGGGTTGGTCAAGTGCAGCTCGATGACGGGAATAGAGATCGCTTCGACCGCGTCCCTCACCGCCACCGAGGTGTGGGTATAGGCCGCCGCATTGAGGATCAAACCCGCGGAAGTGTCGCCAGCACGGTGGATCATCTGGACCAGTTCACCCTCGCCATCGGTCTGGTCAAAAACCAGTTCCAGATCGAGATCGGCTGCCCACCCCCGGCACAACTCAGCCACTTCCGCCCAGGTCGTGAAACCGTATATCTCGGGTTTGCGGCGGCCCAGACGGCCCAGGTTGGGCCCGCCCAGAATATGGACAACCTGTTTTTCGGTATGGCTCATGGCGCTGATCTCTCGTCGGTGCGGATGCGACTGATCCACGCTTCGAAATTCTTCTTTTCTTCGGATCGTTTGGCGGCCAGTACAGACCTGCGGTCAGGCAAGTCCCCCGGCCTGTCGGCCCGGTCAGAAAATTGCTCCGGCCGCGCGCCTGCCGCCGTATTGGCCGCGATATCCAGCAGGGCAATCTCCCTGATCTTGTCCCGAATATCCAGGCGCTCCGGCTCCCGCACCTGCATCTGCCGCAAGGCCGTCATGGCCTTGCCCAGATACCCCTGCGCCAGGTAGATCTCCACCAGGGTCATCGTGGCGAAAGAGGTTTCGGGCACATTGGTCGGATCAGGGCGGCGGCGATTGGACTTGGCCTCCAGCAACCCCTGCGGCCATCGTTCGTCATCAGGGTCCAGCTTACTCAGGCGAACCAGCAGAGGCACGACATCGTCCCAGGCCTGTCGGCTGCGGGCCTCTTCGGTCAACAAACGCAGGACCACCACATTGTCCGGATCGGTCTCCAGGACCCGCTTCAGCACCTTGCGGGCGTGCTCGGAGCGGTCCGCATCCAGCAACGTATGGCCCAAAATGACCATGGCCGCCTGGAAGTTTGGATGCTGAACAATGCCTTCTTCCAGCAGGGTCAGCGCTTCGGTGTGCTGCCCGGCCAGACGGAGGGAATCGGCCAACGGCGCAAAAATGCGACTATTGGGCGAGGCGGCAGATCGCCGCCGCCAAATCGCAATTTGTTGCTGCTGCTGGTCCGTTGTCATCAGATCAGTCCATGGCCTTGAGGACATCGGCGACCTGGGTCATGTCGGTCCACTGGCCGGCTGTCAGCGCCAACGGGAAACGGGCCTCCACGCCCTGGACCAACTCTTCGGCCGCAGCAATAGCCGCTGCGTCACTGCCATCGAGCAGGCCGGTCGCGCAACGCCGCGAACCTTCGCTGACGATGGCCACAACCTTGCGGGCAAAGACGCGGCTCATGGCCATCATGAAGGGTGCCTCAGCATCGCCTTCGGCCTTCAGGCGGGCGGCCTTGGCGCAGAATGCCGCCCCGACTTCGCAGGCGGTCATCATGTCCGCAAAGGTGAACATGACGATCTGGTTGCGGGTCTCGCGGGCCTTGTGCAGGTGCAGGACGGTCTCGTTGGTGCCCGAGATGGCCGCGGCCAACATGTCAGCGCCCACGGCAGATTCCTGCCCGTGCAGTTCCTGCATCTCATTGGCCAATTTGTTGTAGAA
The DNA here is from genome assembly GCA_964562635.1 of uncultured Fibrobacteraceae bacterium. Lineage (GTDB taxonomy): Bacteria > Krumholzibacteriota > Krumholzibacteriia > LZORAL124-64-63 > LZORAL124-64-63 > JAGRNP01. Next base: position 24,041 of record CAZLUL010000001.1, read on the forward strand.
TTCGCCCTTCGAACGCACCGTGTCTTTCCAGCGATACATGCTGATGATGCTTTGCTGGATTTCGCTGGTGCCTTCGTAGATCGAAGTGATGCGCACATCCCGCCGCATTTTTTCGACCAGGTATTCGCGGGCATACCCGTAGCCACCCAGAGCCTGGATCGAGGCGTCGGCCGCGCGGTTGCCCGCTTCGGTTCCCCAGTACTTGGCGATGCTGCCTTCGGTGCCCATGTCGTGGTTGCCCTGATCGATCAGCAGCGCCACGTGCTCCATGTGAGCGCGCCCCGCGGCCAGATCGACCCAGTTTTCCACCAGCAGTTTGAACATGTAGCCCTGTTTCTCGACCAGGGCGGAACCAAATTGCTCACGTTCCTTGGCATAGGCCAGCGCACGCTTCAGAGGCTCCTGCCCGCCCCCGATGCCGAAGGCACCTACCATCAGGCGGGTGTATCCAAAGACGGCATTGGCTTGCTTCAACCCCTGCCCCTCTTCGCCACCGATCAGGTTTTCGGCCGGGATCTCCAGGTCCTCCATCAACACCCCGGTGGTATTGCTGGCGCGGATGCCGTGCTTGTCCTCGTGCTTACCGACCGACAGACCAGGTGTACCCTTTTCGACCACAAAGAAGCTCGGTCCGCCCGGCGACTTGGCCAGGATGGTGTACAACTCGGCCACGCCGCCGTTGGTGATGAACTGCTTGGCGCCATTGAGGCGGTAGCCGGTCACCTTGCCCTCGGCGTCGATAATCTGGTCGGCAGTGGTCTTCAGGTTGGCCACGTTGCTGCCAGCCTCGGGTTCGGTCACGCCGTAGGCCACGATCAGACCCTCGGTGGCAATCCGGTTCAGCCACAAATCCTTCTGCTCTTTGGTGCCGCCCACCAGGATGGGATCAGTGCCCAGGCAGATAGCCAGAAAGGCCGTCGCCACACCCAAATCAAAAGCGGCCATTTCTTCACTGACCCGGCAAATATCCCGGGCGCCGCCACCGAGACCGCTGTATTTTTCGGGCAGAAAAATCAGGTGCAGGCCCACATCGGGGCTGAGCAGTTTGCGGATGAAATCTTCCGGAAAAACGTTTTTCTCGTCGAGCTCGAGCATTTTCTCATCCGGCAATTCGCGGCCAACAACCTGGCGCAGCGTCTGGATCACCATGTCGCACATCTCGGTGGACAGTCCGGCGGGGACGTTCATTTACCGATCCTCTCTTTTAACAATCTTGCAAAAATCTTGCAACAATTTTGGCTCACTGTTTTGTTTGTTCAGCAGCAACTGTCCTGTTGCCAGGCACAGTCAGGCAGCTCAGGTAATATTGATGCAACCGGATCCGACCAGCACGCACTGCCCACCAACCAGAATGGACCGCGCCTGCCCACCAACAATTTCCGCGTCGGCCACGATGCGGCTTGGTCGACCGAGTTCGAGCCCCTGCTCGACCACAATGCGCACCCGCCGCTGGTGTTTGATCAGGCGGTGCTTGACCAGGTAGGCCATCAGGGCGCCGATCGCCGCGCCGCTGGCAGCGTCTTCGGGGATGCCAAAATGAGGGGCAAACATTCGGCAGTGGGCGGTCGCTTCGCGGTCCACCGTTTCGCAGGTGAAGACGAACAGATCGCCGAAGCCCAGATCACGGGCGATGGCGTCGGCCTCACGATTCCTCAGGCAGATCGCGTTCATTGCTTCGAGAGAGCCCACGGGAATAATGTGGATTGGCAAGCCCGTCGAGATCACTTCACAGGGCAAGCCCGTGATGGCGATTTCACTTTCGGAAATGCCCAGAGTGCGGGCCACTTTGCTGCGGTGGAAGTACTGCCCCATGAAGGCCGGATCATCCTGCTGCAGGCTGTACATGACGGTGCCGTCATCAGTGACAGTCTGCACGGGATAGCGGCCCGCTTCCAATTCCCAGATATGGGGCTCGGCATTCGCGGTGTTGTCCCGCAAACCCAGATGATCCAAGGCGAAAGTGGCGCCCAAAACGGAGTGGCCGCCAAAGGGGATTTCCGCCGAAGGTGTGAAAACGCGCAGGCCCGAAACCCCAGCGGCGCCACTGCGCGACGGCAGGATGAAGGCCGTCTCTCCGGACCCCAGCTCCATGGCCAGTTTCTGCATCATCTGCGGAGATGTCGACCCCGCGTCCGGAAACAAAAACAGCCGACTGCCGCCGAAGGGCTTGTCGGTGAAAACATCAATGAGCAGGAATTCCAATTCCATAAGCTGTAGAACACCCTCTGGGATAGTCCGGCGGGACTTGCGGCAGTCCGGCAGGAGACTTGAGTACCAAGGCAGATGCACCAGAAACCCAACCGGATTTCAGTCCCGGCCGCAGGAATCAAAATTTAGCACAACAGGGAGCCGGAGCCAAGAGGATATGGGCCGCAATGGGCATTTTCCCCACTGCTGGCGGGTAAAATGAGGTTGGGTCTCAATTGGGGGCGAATCAGTCTTCGATCAGGACCGTGGCCACCGCGAACTGGCGCTCATGGCTGATCGTCAGATGCAGCTTGCGGCCACCACACCTATTGAGGGCTTCGGCCGCCAAACCGGTGACGGACAACAATGGCGCTCCTGCCTCGGCACTGCTGACGGCTATGTCCTGATAGGGAATATGCGCGATGGAGCCACCGAGGGCCTTGAGAAAGGCTTCCTTGGCTGCCCAACGACCGGCCACCATCGCCTCACGGGCCGGCCCTTGTTTGGCTTGAATCCGAGCTCTCTCCTGCGGTTGGAAACACCGCGCCAGGAAGCGGTCGCCATGCCGATTCAGCAGGTCGCTGACCCGGTCAACCGCCACGATGTCGGTGCCAATACCCCGGACACTCAATAGGCACCCTTCCGCTCGATGACCGCCGGCAGGGTGCGGGCCAGGATGCCCAGGTCAAAAAGCAGGCTCGCCTGCCGGACGTACTCCTGATCCAACCGCATCCATTCCTCGAATTCCAGGTGGCTGCGGCCCGACACCTGCCACAGGCAGGTCAGGCCCGGCTTGACCAGCAACCGGGTCGCCTGGGCGGGGCTGTAGTCGGCCACTTCAGTGGGAATCTGCGGCCGCGGCCCGACAATGGTCATCTCACCGCGAAACACGTTGAACAGCTGCGGAAATTCATCCAGGCTGCTTTGGCGCAGGAACCGCCCCACACCCGTAATGCGGGGGTCATCCTTGATCTTGAAGGCCGCGCCGGTCGCTTCGTTCATATGGGCCAGATCATCCTTGCGCGCCTCGGCATCGATGGACATCGAGCGGAACTTGTAGCAGTCGAACATCCGGCCCTTGTAGCCGACGCGCTTTTGGCGGAAAAAAATCGGGCCCGCCGACTCCAGCCGAATCAACAATACGATGAACGGGAACAGCGGCAGCAACATGATCAGGCCGAACAGCGAAGCTGCCAGATCAAACAGGCGCTTGAACCACCGATACCCAGCCCCCAACCGGGCCGCAGATGCGGTGTCCGCTTCGGCGATGAACGCCGCAAACTGGGCGTCAGATTCGTAGAAGTTTTCGCGGTTCATAGCCCCATTCCCGATTCGTCACCCACCGCAGGGGTGCGTTTGCGTTCCCACGTATAGATGCTCACACCTGGCGCCGTATCTTCCAACCGCAAATGCCCGACTCGGGACAACGCCTGCATCAGATGCCCTTCCGGATCGAGGTACCACTGGCGGGCCAGAACCACCCGGCAAAAATCGTGACCGCCGAGGGTTTCGGCAACAAAGAGACTGGCTGCCGCCCGGTCCCGCAGCGGCGCCTGTCCATAACTGTTCAGCAGAACATGCTCGCCGCGATCATAATAGCCAAAGACCGCCGTGACGACCGGTACGAGCACGACGCGTCCCGGGGGTTGCGCTTCGCCAATTAAAACTGCCGCCTGCCGCAGATCCGCCTTGGCATATTTCTCCTGCCCATAGTAGCCCCCAAGGGACCACAGGGTCAATCCGGCCAAAACAGCGGTCACGACCAGGCCTGGGCCGCGAGCCAAGCGCGCCAGCCCCGCGCCGGCCATGAGCACCAGCCAGGGCAGCACCACCGCGACATAGCGGGCATTCCAGGGTTTGACATTGCGCAGGGCCAGGATCACCAGCAATAGCGCAGGCACCAGTACCCACACCAGAAGCGCCACCCGCCGCCGATCCATGCGGCCCAGGCTACCGAGCAACGCCACCCCCACCGCGCCAGCCCCGAGGGTTAGCACTGGCCAGTAGCCCAGCAGAACCGCCATCCGGTCGGGTTGGTGCAGTTCGCGCAACGAAGGACCCAAACTGTAGCCAAAAAAGAAGGTGTAGATCGCGTAGGGCAAGGCCGCGAGGGAAAAAGTCGTTTCACCCCGCAGGGCTTCGCCGGTCCCAGCGCCGGGCACAATGCGGTCGACTGCCCAGATTCCCGAGGCCTTCAAAAGCCAGGGCGCCACCAGCACACCGGCCAGGCCGAAGGCCAAGAGCCACCACCCCCAACCCGCCCGCCGTTCGGGTCGATGCACAAGTATCACGGTCAAGGCCATGGCCAAGAGGAGAAACACGCCGGACATATTGCTCAGGACCATCGCGGCCCCTGCCACGGCAAAGGCCACCGCCCACCCAGGAGACGGGCCCCGCCTGACCATGGCCAGATAGATCAAGGCCGTGACGATCGCCAGCAACATCAGGAAGGCATAACCACGGGCTTCCTGACTGTACCAGATATGAAAGGGATTCAACGCGAACAGCAGCAGGGCCAGGCGCGCACCGCGACCCCCGAGGGTGCGAAAAGCCAACCAGCCAAAAAGCGGCACCGCCAGGATGCCGGCCACCACCGCGGGCAGGCGCATCATCAGGGCCGAGTCCTGCAGGTGCACCAGCGGCCAGATCGCCGCCAGATACAACGGCCCCTGTATCGAATCGCCAACCTGCACCCAGAACCCCAGCCCACTGCCGGGCCGAATGGCTTGCCAGGTGAGCAGTTCGTCAATCCACAGGGATTGCCCGGTCAGTTCGAGCAGGCGCAACGCCCCACCGACCAGAGTCATCGCCAGCAGAAAGGTCCAACCGAAATTCCTGTCTTCCAGCCGCGGCGGGTGCAGCCAGTGGGATTGCGGCACGAAGGAAGGCGCCTGATCATTCTGGGGCATGGAGCAATTCTCCTGCTGCCGCGCGGGCAGTGGTCAGCGAGTAAACGCGGGGCGTTCCCGCAGGGGTTGACCGGGCTGAAAAGACTTGAGTTCAACGTCTATGGAACCCACCGGCACCTTGGTCTTGATCAAAACCGGCACCCGGTACTGGTCGTTGGTCACGTAGAGGGTGATCTTGCCCTCGTGCTTGAACAGGCCTTCGCCCTGCAGCACCGGTTCGACCACGTAACACTCGTAAGTGCCCGCCTCAACGGTGACGGTTTCGATGCCGTGCACGATCACTTGCAGATCATAGGTCTTTCGGCTGCTGTGTGCGAGCAGGGAATAGGTGTCGCCCGAGCCGAGATCCAGATTGCGCACGAAATAGAACGCCGACAGGACATCCTGGATGCCAGTCATGATGTCGAACTCGCGACCGTCCGCGTATTTGGCCAATTCGTCCTGGTGGTCAAAACTGATTTCGACGGTCTTCTTGTAGTCGCCTTCGCGCAGCCGCTTGTGAAAATAGCGGCTGTAGAGCATTTCGACATCCATGTAGCTGGAGATCTTGTCGCGCACCTTGAAGAAAGACGAAAAGAAACGATTGCTGTTGGCTTTGCTCTGCAGTTCGTAACAGGTGTGGCCCTGGTAGGTCGTCAACCCCACCACTTCCAGGATGGCTTCGCCGGCATTGACCGGACCGTAGGCGATCTTGAAGACCATTTTCTCACCCGGCCCAAAGACCGTTGGCGCGGGATCCAGATCCGCCGGAATCTCGGCCGCCAGAGCGCCTGCCGAAATCAGAAAAACGCCCAGGCAAACGACCAACCAGCCGGCAATAAATACCCTGGGCAATGTCATCAAAGTTTGAATATCCCGGACCACGACGCACTCCTTCTCAAATTTCGTGAATATTCGCCAACATCCGTTCAACCGATGCAATGACCATGCCGCTGTCCAGATCTGTCAGGCAGGGATGCCCCACCACCGGGCAGATCGTCAAATCGCAGGGCGAACAGTCCACCTCATGACGTACTGCAACATGATGCGGGGTGGGCGGGTTCCATCCACCCGGATCAGTTGGGCCAAAGATAGTCACGGTCGGCACCCCCATGGCAGCCGCCAAATGCCGCGGGCCGCAGTCGGTACCCACAAACAGGACCGCCCGCGACATCACATGGGCCAATTCGGCCAAATTCGTATTGGGGGCCACCAGTCCCTCACCCAGGCGTCCCGGCAAGGCCTCCAACAGCCACTCGTCTCCCGGGCCGGTCACCAGCACGGGGTTCACGCCGACAGCCGGCAAGTCGGCCAGCAACTTGGCCACGTGGCTGGCGGGCCATTTTTTGGCCTGCCAGGTGGCGCTCATGATCACCACCACGGGAATGCCCGCGCGGGCAAGCCACTGCTCAACCCAGTTGCGCACTTCAGCCCGCACTGCCTCGGGGGTCTCCTCCAGCGTGCCATGGTTGGCGGCAAATCCATCCCGCCATGGTCCCGGCTTCAAGCCGAGACTGCGCAAGGGATCCAGAAAAGCCTCGCCGGCAAATCCACGCAGCGCTGTCTCGCCTTCCAGATTGCGCGGCACCCGCACGTTGTAGGCCCAGCGTCTGCGCGGCAGATCGTAGCCAACCCGCACCGGAGCGCCAGACAAAGCCGTCCACAAAGCCGTGCGCGGATTGCCCAGCCAGTCGATCACCAGGTCGTAACGGCCCTGCCGCAAACGCCGCAACCAGGACTCGCCCTGGGGCAGCGGCCAAGAGATAACACGCACCGCCGGGGCCAGGTCCGCCAACAGTCCGGCGAAGGGGCGATCGATGACCAGATCGATCGTGGCATCGGGCCAGGCGCGAGCCACTTCCAGCACCGCTGGCATCGTCACCAGCGAATCGCCGAGGGCTTTGCGCCGGATCAGCAGGATGCGCCGAAAATCGCGCTTCGCGGTCATGGCGTCACCCCTGCTTCGGATCGAGGTTGCGACCCGAACAACTCCCTGGCCGCCGTGGCCACTTGGGCTACCGACAATTCTGGCAAGCAGATGAAATTTCCGCACTCGTGCAGATCACATGGGTGGCAATGGGGCTTGTGCAGAAGCACGCGGTACGGCCCCATCTTTTCGTAGGGAAACCAGATTGAGGGGTCAGTCGGTCCAAAAAGCCCAAGGGTGGCAATGCCCAAGGCGACCCCCATGTGCATCACGCCGCCATCAACACTGATCAGGCCACTGGCCTGAGCCAGCAGGTTCTTGACCGCCGTCAGCTCCATACTCGGCAACACTTCAACGCGATCGGGGTGACAACCTTTGACCAGATGATTCCAGGCTGATTCGCGGCCGGGTGGCAGCAGAATTTTCAGTTTTTGTCCATTTCCCGCGGACAATTCCTGGACCAATTGCTGCCAGTGTTCGGCGGGCCATTCCTTGGCTGGCCAGGTGGCGCAAGGAGCCAATAGCCAAAAGGGATCAGCAGAATGGGTTGCCGCCGCTACCCCCAACCGCGGTTTCAATTCACCGGGAGCAAAGTGTTCACCGAGCCAAGCCAGAAAATCCAGTCCGCTTTCCGCGTGGGTCAACGGAGCCAGGCGGCACAAGTGCTCCCCCAGCCCGCCGGGCGCGACGGCCGCGAAGTCGGGCGCACTGGCGCCGACATCAGCCCGCAGAACCGTGTGCGTGTAGAGGCGCTGCCGCCACTTGCGGGTACCACCGATGCGCAGGGGAATGCCACTCAAGCGCAACAGCCAGGCACTGCGCGGGTTGAAAAACAGATCCACCGCCAGATCGTATTTGGCCCGCCGCAACTGAGCAATCATGGCCATGGTGCCCACCGCTTGAGCCTGGGTTGCGGCACCAGAACTTTGTTCGTGCCCCCGGGCAGCAGAGTCCGCACCGCGACGGGCCACCCCCAGCAGATGCACCTGCGCAAGGTGCGGGTGATCCGCCAGGACAATACCGTGGGCCTGCTCGGCCAAATAGCCCAAGCGCAACTGCGGATCACCGGCCTTCAAGGCCTCGCAGAGCACAGTCGACATGGCCACGTCTCCGAGATAACGCAAACGGGTCAATAGCACCGAACGGATCAGTTTTTTGCCCACCAGCCAGGTCATGAATTTCCTGCTCCGGAATTGCCGTCATCAATGGCCAGAATCAAATCCACTGCCGCCGCCAGATCATCGGCGACCAACACCCGCTGCGCTGCGGTCAATCCGCTCACCACTTTGGCTTCCTGCTGCGCGCCATACCCGGTGCGCACCAAAATGCTGCCCAGGCCCGCTGCCTGCCCCAACCCCACGTCGCTCGACTTGTCGCCGATAACCCAGGAACGGGCCGTATCCCAGGCAAAAAACGCCGCCGCTTCGGTCAACATGCCGGTCAGGGGTTTGCGGCATTGACAATTGTCTGAGGGAGCGTGCGGGCAATAGAAAAAACCGTCAAAAGCGGCGCCCTCGGCGGCCAGATCCGCAACGATCCGTTGCATGACAGCTTCGAAATCGGTCTGTGAAAAATATCCGCGACCAAGTCCAGACTGATTCGAAACACCGACCAGCACATAGCCCGCTTGTTTTGCGCGCACCATGGCCTGCGCCACCCCGGGCAATAACTGCACCTGCGCCGGGTCCGCCAAGTAGTCCCGATCACTGATCACCACGCCGTCGCGGTCCAGGAACAGCGCCGGGCTTTGCGAAACCGCCGGTGGGGTCAGCTTGGTATTCCAGTTGGCCATCAGGCTCCCTCCCCTTCGGCATGAGACTGGGCTGCGAGCGACTGCACCTGCTCCAGGACGGTCTCGGCGGCCACTTCCGCCAAACAGAAACGCGCCTGATTGCAGGTCTTGCGGTAGCAGGGCCGGCAGGCAAACCCCTCGGCCACCACGGCACTTGTGCGCGCGCCCAACGGGTGGGTCCAGTCCGGATTCGAAGAACCAAAGATGCCCACGGTGGGCAACCCAAGGGCGCCGGCCAAATGCATCAAGCCACTGTCGTTGCCAATGAACGCCGCCGCTGACTTCATGATCTGCACGACCTGCAACAGGTCCGTGCGGCCGGTCAGGTCCACCACATCACCGGCCTCGTCCAGTTCACTAGTCCAGTGCAAGTCGGAAGCCTGCCGCATCTCCGCCACAAAAGCCACCACATGCTGATCTCCTACCAAGACCACCCGCGCGCCCGCATTTTTGTGCGCCAACGCCAGAAATTCGCTCATGCGTTCCCGCGGCCAGGTTTTGGCTTCGCCATAGGTGGTGCCCGGCGCCACGACCCAGACAGGCTCCTGGCCAGGTGTCATCGCCGGCACGCCGGCACAGCCAGGCAGAGACGGCAAAGGGCAACCGGCCTCCGGCAATGTTGGTGCCGGGATCAGCAGGCTTTCCAAAACAGCGAGGCCCAATTCGAGCATTTCAAAACTGTAGTGGCGGCTGCCGCGGGGTCCGCGGGCCAATCCTGGCTTCAGCAACAGGCCCCGGCCGTCGGTGGCGTGGCCGACCCGCAGGGAAATCCCGGCCAACGCGGCGGCCAACCCGGCGCGCAAACTGGGCGGGCACAGCACAATGGCGTCATAGTGCCCCTGCTTCATATCGCCAGCCTGTCGCCAGATGCCGCCTACTCCGGCGTGCCGCTGCTCGCGATCGATGATCAACATATCCTCGATGCGGGGATCGTCAGCGAACAGCACCGACCACGGACGTCGCACCGCCAGATGCAGGGTCGGGCGCTCGGCTGCCGGCAGGGCCGCAAAAGCCTGGGCCAAAAAGTCAATCAGGGGAGTGGTCATGATCACATCACCCAGCCAATTGGGCAGATGCACCAGGACCCGGCGGGCCGGATTTGTGGCTTGAGCTGTGATCTGGGGGTTACTCATTACCCTGATCGGGGGCAGTGGTGGTTCCGTCCGTATCCTGGCTCTCGACCGGATCCAGCGGTTCGCCCGCCGCCGCCTCTGCCACTGCTTCGGCCGACATCACGGTCGAAGCGGTACTGGTGCGCCCTTCGGTGACCGCCTCCACCGCTTCCATCAAGGTCTCGATATCGACTTTTTCGCCCTTGGTGATGGGAATCACCCGGGCCCGAGGCCGGTCCGTAGGAATCCACTCGACGCCGTCGTTCTTGCCGAACAATCCAATGGCGGGAATGCCCAGAGCCACCGCGAAATGGAAAAAGTCCGTATTGCCACTGATGTACAGATCGCACTGGGAAAGCAGGAGGATCATCTCCAGCAAAGTCTCGCGTTCGAGACCGACAGGCACCTCGGACAGGCGGGTTTCGAATTTATCCAGACGCTCGTTGTCGGTCGGGTCGCCCAGCGGCAGCACCTTGCAAACCAGCTGGCTGGTCAGCTGCCGCACCAGGAACTGCAGGTTATCCAGCGCAAAGGCGTGCCCCGTTTTGCCCACCCCCGGGTCGACGCCAATGAGCATCTGGTCGGGATTGGGCTTGTGGAAGTGCACTTGCTGGGCCATCTGCCGGACCTTGTCCATCGGTAGCGGCCAGCGGGCGTTCATTTCTTCAGGACCGAAGCCCAGGAACGGCGCCGCCCGGCGCAAGCGATCGCCACGATATCCGGCCGCAGTGCCGGCACCGGCGCGCATCTCGAAGTTGATGGCAGGCCAGGCGTCACTGTGGCTGGGTCCGTATCGGAAGTTGGCCCCACTGGCGAGAGCAGCCAACTCCAGGCGCGGACGGGGCTCATAGGACATGACCAGAGCCACGTCGTATTTGCCGGCACTCAGTTTGCGCAGCATCGAACTGAAGGAGGGACGCCAGGGGTTCAACTGGCCATCCTTGTAGATGATGCACTGCCGCGCCAAACCGCTGGGCACAATCAGCGGCGCGTGTTTCTCGGGCAACAGGAAGTCCATCTTGGAACCGGGAAAACGACGGCGGATTGCCGTCAGCAGCGGAATATGAAACAGCACATCACTCAGGTCACCCGGATCGATGCAGAGAATCCGGGAATCCTCCCGGAACGCTCCGGGCACGGTGAATGACGACTCCTCTCCCTTGCGAAAGAAAGGCCGCATCAGCGAACTGATAAGCTTGTGCTCAGTCAACGCGCCCTCCTACTCGAACACGTCGGGCAGGATGGTGTCCCAAACCTGATCCACATGGCTGACCGGAATGAACTCGATGGCCTCGCGCACCTCGTCGGGAATGTCATCGAGATCGACCTCGTTGGTGGCCGGCAGAATGATGCGTTTGATGCCCACCCGATGGGCCGCCAAAACCTTGTCGGTCAGACCGCCGATGGGCAATACCGCGCCCGTCAGGGTGATCTCACCAGTCATCGCCGTGCGCCGATCGATGGCCTTGTTCACCATCAACGAAAGCAGGACACTGGCCATGGCAATGCCGGCACTGGGGCCATCCTTGGGCACCGCGCCAGCCGGCAGATGGATGTGGACATCCCGCTTGGTGAAGAAGTCGTCGTATTTTTCGTTGGCTCCGAAGCGATTGCGCAGGTAGCTGTAGGCCGCCGAGGCGGACTCCTGCATCACGCTGCCCACCTGTCCCGTCAGCTTCAGTATTCCTCGTCCACCGGGCAGGCTCAAGCCTTCGATGTAGAGGATTTTGCCGCCAACCTGGGTCCAGGCCAGCCCCGTGCACACGCCAGCTTTCACGTGACGCCGCAAGCGCTGACCCGAATAGCTCGGAGGCCCGAGGTAATCTTCCAGATTTCTGGCGCCAATGGTCTGCTTCTTCTTTTTCCCTTTGGCGACCTTGGTGGCGACCTTGCGGCAGACACCGCCGATTTCCCGTTCGAGATTTCGCACGCCCGCTTCCCGGGTGTGGTCCTCGATGATCTTCATCAAACCCGCATCGGTGATGCGGATGAACTTGCTGCTCAAACCGTTGGCCTCGATCTGGCGTGGTGCCAGGTAGCGCTTGGCGATCTGCAGCTTTTCCAGGTTGGTGTACCCGGACAACTGGATGATCTCCATGCGGTCCAGCAACGGACGCGGAATCGTATCGAGCATGTTGGCTGTAGTGATGAACATCACCTTGGACAAATCGAAGGGCAGCGTCAGGTAGTGATCGGTGAAGTTCGAGTTCTGCTCGGGATCCAATACTTCCAGCAACGCACTGGCGGGGTCACCCCGGAAGTCCTGCCCCAGCTTATCGATTTCGTCGAGCATGAGCACGGGGTTGTTGGTGCCGCACTCCTTGATGCCAGCGATGATACGGCCCGGCATCGAGCCCACATAGGTGCGCCGGTGGCCACGAATCTCGGCCTCGTCGCGCATGCCACCGAGGGAGAACCGGAAGAACTTGCGCCCCACCGCCTCGGCAATGCTGCGGCCCAGGGAAGTCTTACCCACGCCCGGAGGTCCGACCAGACACAGAATCGGTCCCCGGTGATCGTCCTTCAGCTTGCGGACGGCCAGGTATTCAATAATGCGTTCCTTGACGTCCTCCAGGCCGTAGTGATCGCGTTCCAGGATCTCCTGAGCGTTTTTCAAATTCAGCTTGTCGTCACTGCTCTCGGTCCAGGGCAGATCCAGGATCCAGTCCAGGTAGGTTTTGCTGACGGTGTATTCGCTGGCCCCGGGCGACATGCGCACCAGGCGATCGTATTCGCGATTGGCGGCGGCCAACACGTTCTCGGGCAGCTCGGCCTCGTCAATACGTTCGCGCAGGTCGTCGATCTCGACTGACCCTTCTTCCACATCGCCCAACTCACGCTGGATGGCCTTCAACTGCTGGCGCAGATAATACTCCCGTTGGTCCTTGTCGATGGACTTGCGCACCCGCGTCTGGAGCTTCTGCCCCAGTTCCAAAACATCCAGCTCTCGCATGACGATCTTGGAGAGCATCTGCAGGCGCTTGCGCGGCGAGCGCTCTTCCAGAATCAGTTGCTTCTCGGCCACCTCGATATCCATGTTGGTGGCAATCAGGTCGGCCAGGCGACCCGGGTCGTCGATGTTCATCACGACAACCTTGAGTTCGTCCGACAAGGTCTCGCTGGCGTCGACGATCTTCAGGAAATTGTTGGCCACGCCCCGCATGTAGGCCAGGGTGCGGCTATCGTCCTGGATATCTTCTTCGAGCAGGGCAATGCGCGCGCGCATATACGGGTCGTCGCTGAGAAATTTTTCAATCCGGCAACGGGCAATACCCTGCCCCAACAGGCGCATGCTGCCATCTGGAAAGCGCAGCATCTTCTGGATCTTGACCGCCGTGCCCACCCGGTAGATGAGGTCGCGATCGTCCAGATCCTCTTCTTCGTCGGCTTCCAGATCCCGCTGCGAAAAAGCGCCCAGAATCTTGTCGCCGGCCAGGCAGTCGTCCGCCAGGCGCACCAGGTTGGTATCGCTCAAAACCAGCGGCACCATCATGGCCGGAAAAATGACTGCTTCGCTGATCGGCAGAATGGGCATGTCGCTGGGCAGGTGTATTTCTCCCGCGTGGTCCAGATCCATGAGATCCCGTTCGTTGTCCGCCATGTGGTCCAGCTCCTTCCAGATTGTCTTTCGAAATCCCCGAGCAGGATCTCCGATCCCGCTTCCCCGTCATTCTCAGGCCCTGATTCGGACCAGCGCGCTTCAGCGTGTGATCGCTATCTGCCGCCGGTGTTCGCTGCCGCCTGGACCCTTGGCAAAAGTCACGTAGAGAAAACCGGCGCGATAGCGAGCCGTCGCCGAAGCCGGGTCGACCTCGGCCACCAACGGCACCCGCCGCGCGAACGGCCCCACATTGATCTCCATCTTGTGAAAGTGTTTTTTGCCAGGGCCGGAGGAATCCTGGCGGATTCCGCGCACCAGAAGTGTCTTTTCGTCGGCCAGCACCTCGATCTGGGTCGGGTCCATACCCGCCAGATCCATCTGGACAATGAAACTTTCTTCGGTTTCGTAGGCGTCGGTGGCGGGTTTCCAACTGAGATCGCTCTCACCGGGAATAACGCCACCCTTTTGGGCATAGGATGTCACGAGGATCTCGAAGATCTCTTCCAGCTCGCCCGTGCGGTCCCGTTTGCTCATAATCCGCCCTTTTCCGCGATTCGATCAGGTTCCGGCTGTGAATCCGGAACGTTAATACACGACTGGGGCTCATGCTACTCCCATGCCCAGCCAGCGTCAACAAGGGACCGCTGAGGCATTTGGGAAAGCCGGACTGATTCCGGGCGACCTGCGGGACCAACTGCCTGACCACCTGAGGTGCGGCCACAACAGAGGGAGACTAGACAATCAATGGAATCGCCGCAGGACGCCAATCACCACGCCTTGGACCTGCACCCGTTCTTCGGCCACCGTCAGCACCGGGACCGTGGGGTTGGCAGGCTGCAGGCGAATCTGGGAGCCTTCGCGGAAGTACTGCTTGACGGTGACCGAGTCGCCATCGACCAGCGCAATGACAGTTTCCCCATTGCGAGCTTCTTCGCGCGCCTCGACCACCACCGTGTCGCCGTCTCGGATCTGCTCTTCAATCATGGAATCGCCCCGGACCTTTAGGGCAAAAGTGCGGCCCTTGCCCAGCCATTCTACCGGCAAATTGAGGTTCTCCTGGTCTTCCAGGGCCTCGATGGGCAGCCCCGCCGCCACAGTCCCCAGCAGGGGAATACTGGCCATGCCGACCGCGCCACTCTCCTGAGCGACAACCTCCAGGTCCCGGCTGGCATTGCGACGTTGGCGGGCAAGATAGCCCTTCTCCACCAAATGGCTGATGTGCTTGTGGACGGTGGCCACGGACGAAAGGCCAAATCTGTCGCCAATTTCCTGCAGCGTGGGCGCGTACCCCTTCTGATCACTGTATTGCGTAATATAGGTGAGGATTTCCGCTTGCCTCGGTGTCAGACCCATGTCCGCCTCCTGCGGTTGTTGACCGGCCCATTTGCCGATCAAGAGGCAACCTACACGAAACTCAGGCGTAAGTCCAACGAAAATATGGCAAAAATCAATCAGTTTAAAATGGGAATGAAATCGGCCGGAATCACCCGGCGAGTACCGGATTTCAGCAATTGAGCCACTTCGGCCTCTGTCGGCAGGCCAGACCGGCCTCCCCTTCGCCCACACTTCAGGGCCGCCACGGCGCTGCCGTATTCCAGGCTGGCCAGGAATTCCCGGCCACAGGCTCGCCCAAAGGCGTAACCGGCGTGAAAGGCATCGCCCGCTCCAGTGGTATCGACGACCGGCACGTCGAAGGCCGCCACATGATGGACCTTGTCCGCGACCAAAGCCAACACCCCCCGGGCACCAAAAGTCATGGCCACCTGTTGCGGCCCACGCCGGTGCAGGGCCCGCAACGCGTCAGCCGGATTGTCGCATCCCGTCAATGCCGGCGCAAATCCCGCGGAGGAAATGGCATCGGTCACCAGCCCGATCAGTGCCGCCGAACCTTCGCGCACCGAGCCGGCATCCATCACCACGGGCACCGCACAAAGCCGGGCCTCCCGCGCCAAAACCAGCGCCGCGTCCGCATCGTGTCCATCGGTATAGAACAGGTCGGTATCCTGAATCCAATCCGGATTCATCTCGGCCACCGCCAAGGACGGCAAATCACCCCGTGACCAAAAAATCGTGCGCTCGCCAGTTTTCGGATGCACCAGGATCACCGCCTTGGGAGAACCGTGCCCGGCGGCAATCCGGCTCAATGTCAGATCTACTCTGGCGGCCTTCAGTTCGGCCTGCTGCGAGGCACTGGCCAGGTCGTCCCCAAACTGGGTGACGAAACGGACTTGGGCCCCGAGGCGGGACAACGCCACCGCAGCGGTGGCACCGGGCCCACCACCGCCCATCAGGATGTCGCCCACTTCACACTTCGTATCCTGCTGCGGGAACGCGTCGACCGGCAGGTTGACATCCCAGGCGTTGTAGCCCAATACGAGTATGCGCGGGGATTTCGGCATCTCCAACTCCGGTCCGTCTTGTCTGGCCCGCCCGACTGTGGTAGCTTCGCCCCACGTTGCAATCCCTGATTGATCACAGCTGAGGCCGACTGGAGGGCGCCATGAGTACCTGTCTCTTTTGCGATATCGCCGCCGGAAAAATACCATGCGAGCAAGTTTACAGCGATGAAAACTTCTTCGCTTTTCGCGACATCTCACCCGCGGCGCCGACTCACATTCTGATCATTCCGCGGACCCATATTTCCAGCCTGACCGAACTCGATGAAACACAGACCACCATGTCCGGACAATTGCTGGTGCTGGCTTCCCGCCTCGCCGCCCAGGAAAACCTTGACGCCAACGGCTACCGCTTTGTCATCAACTGCGGGCAGGACGGCGGCCAGACCGTAGGCCATCTGCACCTGCACATTCTGGGCGGCCGGAAATTGGCCTGGCCGCCTGGTTGATTTCAGCAATAGCCTGGCGCGCAAAAACGCCCCGGACCACTCCGGGGCGTTTCTTCGCAATCAGCTATTTACTCAGCGAATAGCTGCCCATATCGATGCTCTGGGGCAGGTACCGCAGCGTCCGCACCGCATTCTGCTCATCCGGGTGAATTGGATTCTCATTACTCAGACTCCCGCTGGCGCCAACGGTCATCAGGTGACCAGAGATCAGGCAACCGGAATGGGCCAGCAAGCCCAGGATGTGGCCGAGTTCGTGCAGAGCCACTTCCTTGGTGAATTTTGCCGTCGAAAAATCGGACCGCAAATAGACCTCGGTCACTTCCGGGATGACATCACCGAGTTTGACGCCCGGCGCGGCCGGTTCCAACAGGCGGGCTTCACCAAAAAGATTCGGCGACGAATTGTCGAACGTAAAGATGACCTGGGCCTCGGATTGATCCGAGGTTGGCGTAAAGTACGGTTCTCCCATGACCGAATCCCAGAAAGCCATGGCAAATTCAGCTGCCGCGCCGTAATCCACATCCTGGCCGTTGACAAAATCCGGCACGTAGGCCCGCAGGGGAAAATTCTCAAACCGGCGCAACTGGGCCGCCTCAGGATCCACGATGTCGTCAAGAGTTCTGGTCATGACCCGGAAATAATTCAGGAATTGCCCATCGTACAGGTCGCAGTCGACGTCCAGGGTGTGCCTGGTGATGAGGCGGATCGCCAGGTCACGACCGGAAACACTGTCCAACTCCACCGATTCAAAATCGTACCAGCCGCTGATCGGAGCGTTGCTGCTATTGGTCGTCAGGACCACCCGGTCGATATTCCGGAACGGTCCCAGCCGGAAGGTGCCGCTGTTTTCGGTATTGGTGCTGGTCTGGGGCTCCACCGAGGCCACGATGATGCCCGGCAGCACCTGGCTGCGTTCGTCCAGCACCACGCCGTTCAACCACCAGCCCGTCGTGGTGACGGTGTAGCCGATATCGCCGATCAGCGACATCTGCCCCAGGTCATCCACGGCGCGCACAGCGACCCACACTTCGGCCCCAGGCACCATGCCATCGTCGGCCACGGTGAAATTTTCTTCATAGCCAACCTGCAGAACACGATGGGTGACGCGGCGCAGCTCAAGGGCTTGCGACCAATTTTCGAGATTGATCGGTCCGGTGAAACTGAGAGCCACCACATATTCGGCCATAGGGAATTCCGAAGTGCCGACCTTGTTCCAGGTGACCAGCACGTCCCCTGGTTCGGGGCCGGCTTCGGCCTGCACCATTGGCACCGGCGGTGGCAGGACCGAAGGGATCGACTCCACATTGATGACCCAGAAATAGCCACGGTCAAAGCCATCAGCTTGGACTTGAACCTTTAAGGTATCAGCACCCAGGGACGACGGCACATAGGTGTAGGTTTCGGCATTGCTGATGATGATGCCATCCCGCCACCAGTTCACGTTTATCGTATTGGCCTCAGGAGCGGAAACGGAAAATTCGATGGTTTGGGTCAGGTCAATTTCCTGCCCCTGAGCGGCGGGACTGAAGGAGATGGCCACGGGGTCCTCATCACCAACCGGGTCGGTGCTGCTTGAACATCCCAGACAAAGGCCCAGCAAAACAACCACAGCTGTCGCCGTGAAATTTCGGATGCGGAGGTCTGCAATGGGCCAGTTCTTCATATGATCCAATCTACGAATGTGACGCCCCAGGCACAATACCCGCTATCAACACGTGACAACGGTCGTCAGGGTTTCATCATTTTGTGCGGTAAATGCGGTCTTCCGGAGCGATCCACCAGGCAGAGAGGTTGTTCACCGTCGACAGCAGATGGGGCTCAACGTCGCGCAGGCGATTGCTGATACCGACCAGATTGTCCGGATACATGAGGTAGGCTGAGGGGGGATCCGCGGCCAATTCTTCCTGCAATCGCCACCAGATAGGCAGGGCTTCAGCGTGATCAGAGATCCCGGTGGCCACTTCCAACAGGGAGTCCACCGTCGCATTGGCATAGGCTCCGAAATTGAATTGTTCGGTTGCGCCAGAGCCCACGATTCCCGCCGGATTGCCAAACAGGTTGGCCCTCATCGAACCCAGGAAGGCATCATACCGGCCCGCCTGCACCTGATCCAATCCAGCCAGATGTTCCATGACCCTCAGGTTGACCTTCACGCCGACCTCAGCCAAATTGGACCGCAGGATAACCGCCCCATTTTCTCGAATGGGGTCCCCCTGCTTGGTGATCATTTCAAAGCTGAACTCTAGGCCGTCGCGCTCCAGGACACCATCACCATCGGTATCCTGCCAACCGGCGTCCGCCAACATCTGCCGCGCCCTGGCCGGGTCATGAGCCGACGCCGACAGTTCAAGGTGGTGATTCCACAGCGCCGGCGGAATGGGACTCGAAGCGGGCCGACCGTAGCCCTTCAAAAGCGTCGCCACCATCAGCTCTCGATCGATCGCCAGGGACAGCGCCAGACGGGTGGCTCGGTCGGCAAAAATCGGATTGCGAAAATTCCAGCCCAGGTAGTAGAACCGCCGGCCGCCCACCGAGGCAATGGAGAAGCGTCCGGTCTCAGCCAGTCTTTGGGCCGCATCCGGATCGATCGCATCGACCAGATCGACTTCGCCGGTTTCCAGGGCCACCAGACGAGTATTGGCCTCGGGCAAAATCTTGAAGATCACCCGTTCGAGCAAGGCCGGCCGGCCGGGATATTCCGGGTTGCGCACCAGGCTCAGGCTTCGGTTGCGGTCCCAGCGTTCGAGCTGGAATTCTCCCGACGACAAGGGCCGGGTATTGATGGGCCAGGAACCGACCGCCGCCGGGTCCAGATTCTCGATTTTATGCAGCGGCAGAATGTGATGCCAGGACCGCGCCAACGGCTCGGCTTGGGGACGATCAAAACTGTAGTGCACGGTAAAAGAGTCCAGCGCCACAGCACTGGCGACCTCGCTCAAACGACCCCGTTTTGGACTGGCCACGATGGGGTCCAAAAAAAATTCCAACGAACGGACAACATCGTAGGCCGTCAACGGTTCGCCGTCAGACCACAGCCACCTATTCAGAAAGTAGGTGATCCCCAGGCCATCGCTATCAACTTCCCAGCGCTGAGCGATACGTGGCACGTAGTTCAGATCATCATCCATCTCGGTCAGGCCGTCGTGGATCTCCGCGAAAACAATGCCGGCCACCGCCGTAGAATAGACCAGCGGATTGAGGGCATCAGGTTCACTGGCAATGGCAATGACCGCTGTGCCACCCGCCACGGGCTCGACAGACCCAGTGTCTGCGTTGTCGCCGCGGTCGGCTTCGTCTTTCCCGCAACCGGACAGCATCAGACCGGACAGCATCAGACCGGACAACAAGCCGACCAGTCCCGTTGCGGTCAAATGTCTCAAGCTGATATCTCGCTGGTCCAATTTCACGAACGCCACTTTCTGAACACCAGGTCTGCACACCAGGTCTGCACACAAAAGATACGGCGCGGCCCAGGCTGGACCGCGCCGTAATGGTAGTTCTGCCCAGCAGGGCAGTCAATCCCTGACCGACCCTATTTGACGAGGGTCATCTTCTTGATCGTCGAAACGCCCGAGCTGGTGGCGCGCATGAAGTACAAGCCACTGGCCTGACCGCGACTCTGATCGTCCTGCCCATCCCAGACCAAGGTGTGCCACCCCGTCCCGATGGCACCGCTGTGCAGGGACCGCACCCGGCGCCCGGAGATGTCATAGACTCCGAGTTCCAACTCGCCCCCGGCCGGAATGTACATCCGCACCGAAGTCGACGGGTTGAACGGGTTGGGATACGGGTTGTTCACCGTGAAGCCTGCCGCTGGAATCTGGTTGCCGTCGTCGACGCCCACCAGAGCCAGCGGGAAGAACACACCATCGCGTTTGACGTTGCCGCCAAAGGTCGGCCAGGGCACGTTGAGGCG
>CAZLUL010000001.1:44408-78578 GCA_964562635.1 uncultured Fibrobacteraceae bacterium
CCGTCGCCATCGATATCACCAATGATTGGGCTGCCTTCCGAGCTGCCACCGAGATCGACCGGGAAGCCGGACAGGAAGTCACCGGACGTGCCGCCGTTGTAATCAGTGTCCAGGATGCAGATCTTGCTTAGCAGGCCGCTGACGTTGGGCGTGTAGATGATCTCCAGCATGCCATCGCCATCCATGTCGCCCAAAGCTGGGCTACTGACCCAACTGTCACTGGAGGTAATATCGGTAAATTTGGGATAGCCGGGATAATCCGTTCCGTCCGCCCGTACGGCATACACATACTTCGCGTTGCAGTAGAAGACAATTTCCATCAGGCCATCGTTGTCCAGGTCGCCCACCGCTGGGTCACAATTTATGCCACCAAACGCCGTATACGGGAAACCTGGCACATCGGTGCCATCGAATTTCACGGCCATCAAGCGTCGCAGTCCAGTAGCATCATTTTTGGTGCCAAAGATGACATCCTTCGCCCCATCCCCGTCCAAGTCATAGAGGGCGGGTCCACCTCGTGACCACTCCCAGTCAGCACCCGGACGGACATAGAAGACGCCATTTGTCGCTCCGTTGGCGTCGCCATCCCGAATTTCGGTTCCGTCAGCATGCCAGGCCCAGATGCGGCCATTGAGAGTATTGACGACGATATCGTCTGCACCATCGCCATCAATATCGCCCACCGCCGGCGCCGTCCAATTCCACTTCGCGCCCGCCACGCCACCGGTCGACTGCGGCCAACCCGGCAATTCCGTGCCATCATGGCGGAAAATATGAATCAGATAGTTCGGGCTGCGTTCCGAAATGATGATCTCCGCCCCAGGCTGATCATCCAGATTAGCCAAGGTCACACCCGCCGGCTGCAACAACGTGCCGATGGGGAAATCCGAGAAAACACCGAGGGTTTGGGAGTCCCCATCGCCATCGAGCAGTTCCAGACCGTCGTGGTGCCAAGCGTAGATCTGGCTGCTGGCCAACACGATTTCATTCTGGCCATCACCGTCCACGTCCCCCACCACCGAATGGCTGCTGGTTTCGTCGTCAAAGTTGACCGGGAAGCCCTCCCGTTCGGCAGGTGCGGTCGCCTGCCCGATGAAATCCGAGGCGAGCGAAGGCACCCGAGACGAATCGACTGCGGCCACTTTGTAATAGTAGCGCGTCAACTGGGCCAGATTTTCATCCCGGTAGAATGACGTTCCGGCCACGACGTCCTCGTTGACCCGCACGTAGGTTCCGCCGGCACTCAGGCTGCGGTAAATATTGTACCCGTAGACATCCGGGCTGGTGGACGGGTTCCAGCTCAGGGCGATCACGTCGGCACCCAGGCTGGTATCGGTCGTGATGTTCAGCGGCGCCTCGGGGCGCGGCAGGGTGAATGGGTGCTGGAAAGTGCGGCCGTAGTTGTCGGTCAGCAACAACCAGGTGCCCGCGGCTTCGGAAATCTGGCCCACCGAAAGAGAGAAGGTCGCGCTACCGGTCGCTTCTTCCATCAGGCCCAGATTGGCCCAGGTCGCGGTGCTGTCGTAAATCGTGACGTTGGCCGTATCGGTCCGCAACTTGGCGTCGATCAGGTCGATCACGCCGCTGCCAAAGTTCTTCAGGTCAACGGTGATCACCAGGCGCTCGCCTTCGTCGAGCAGGCCATTGCCGTTGCCATAGATCGAATCGTCCCAATCCAGGTTGGTCACTTCGGCTTCCGAGCCACCGGCAACCACATCCCACGCTGTGGTGTAGGAACCGCTCGCGCCGGTCAGGTCAATGGTGAATCCCAGCGTCGTGCCATCGGCAATGTTGGTGGCCAGTTGGACCAGGAAAGGGGTCTGCACAGCGGCAAAACCGCCGGCCGCGACATTCGCCACCCCGGCATTGCCGTTGATGATCGTCACGTCAGGATTGTCGCAGGTCAAAATGGCACTCAGTCCAGTTTCAGCCGCGCCGCCGGTCTCCAGGAAAACCGGTGACAACGCGATGGTCTCCCCTGCCTCGATGACGGAGTTGCCATTACCTGCACTGCCGTCAGTGCCATTGTCGGCCAAGGGCATGGTATTGACAGCCAGATAGGCGGCAGAGGCGGTCACGGGCAAGTTCAGGGTGGTCAGGGCCAGATTTTTGCCTGTCACCGTCATAACAGCCGTACCGGTGCTGACTGGCAGGAAGTCCAGACTGACCTGCCCCAGGGCGTCGGTTGTGGCATACACATGATCTTCGCCGGTCTTGCTCACGCAAACCAGGGCCCCTTCGACCGGAGCGCCCGCATCAGTCACGGTGTAGTTCAGGGTCTGCGGCCCGGGATTCAGACCACCGGCCCCAGCAACCGCCACGGCCGCCGGCACACCGGTCCAGATAGGCAGGGCCGGATCGCCCAGCAGGGTGTAGTTTTCATAGGTCCAGCGATCCACATAGTTGGCGTTGGTCAACCCCAGGAAGGGCATCCTACTGATCGCCATCAGCTTGCCGGCTCGCGACTCGCTACCGCAGTACAACTCACCAAAGAATTCCTGCTGGTAGTTGTTCGAGTTGTTGGGGAAAGCCGCCCGCGCCGAACCCAGCGAAATCACCGATCCGCCGTTGGGGTTCTGTACGAACCGCTCCATGAGGCACGAATTGTCAAACGCCGCCGAGGCACAGTTCAGGGCGTAGATCATGAACAGGTGATCCCCATTGGTCAGCGCATCGGCATCGGTGGTCATGAAGTTCCCATCGGCCACCGACATGTTGAAATAGTAGCCGTGACCGATCTGATTAAAGATGCCGTAGTGACCGGTGTTCAAGGTGTCGATCAGGGCAGACCGGGTCAGAGGCGCGTCCCGGGGATTTTCCAGATCCGTTTCGTACATGCGGGTGTATTCCATGGTCGTGCACGGAATGATGTGATCGTTGACCTGCTGATCCGAAAACTGGGCCCCGTCCAGGATGATGTATCCTTGCGTTTCAAAATCCGAGGGGAAGAGGACTTCAGCGGCGAACAAGGCGCGGTTCGGCCACTGGCTGCCGGCCGCAGTGGTTTCGTAGGCGATGACCTTGTTAACAAAAACCGCTGCCTGGCTCGGCGAGCTTACTGCCGCGCGGCCCACGTAGACTTCTTCGGCAAAGTCCACCAGATCACCCAGCGCAGGCAGGTTCTCCGGCTGACCAAAGTTCGAATCGCCATCGGCATTCCAGTTGCCATCCAGACAGCCAAAATACAGGTCGCAGGGAATGGACGTGTAGCCATTGGTCGGGTAGAAAGTGTTGTCGATATAACGCGGCGGCAGGACGTCCGTATCACCGGCCAGCAGCACATACTCCACTCCCCACAGGGCGTAGGCATCGCTGATGAACATCCGAATGGTTTCCTGGATGTCGGCACCATTGCGGTTGCCGGCAGCGATCTCTTGGCGGCTGACCACAACGGCGGGCAGTCCCATGGCCGTCTTGAAATCCGCCAGGACCTGCATGGCCGGCTTCATTTCTTCGTTGGTGATGATCAGGTATTTGACGCCACTGCCGGTCAGGCTCGGCGAGGCCGTTGGCACAAAGCCGCTGGTGGCCGGAATGATCGCCTTGCCGTTTTCCCGGGCATAGGAATTGACCATCGCCGGATTCGCCACCAGTTTCGCCAGGACATCGGCATTGTCCTGAGCTTCACCGGGCACCAGCCGTTGGCGCTGAATCACATCGTGATCGTCGCTGGCAGCGGTGAATTCTGCCCGCACTGCAAATTCGTCCAGGTATTCCAGGGCCTGCACACCGTTGGCGGTCACCCGTCGCACCGGATAAACGGTCACGGCCAACAGGCGGTAGCCACGCCAGGTGTGGGTTCCACCCGGGCGGGACCAGGTCGCGGGAAAACTCTCGCCACTGTCCGACAGAAGGCGCGTACTGACAAATTCCCCGCTGCTGACCGCGTGGTCAGCCGCAACCGGCAGGGGTTTGCTCAAGGATTCCTGATGGGTGCTCAAGGGTTCGACCCAGACCCGGCTGACATCCGAACCCATGGGAACCAGAAACAACATTTCGCGGGCCGGCAACATCGGCAAGCCCGGCTCAGCCAAGGTCCTGGTCTCGGTAAAGGCCGGATAGGCGCCTCCACCATTGGCGTCATTCTGCCAGGTGAAATCGCCCTTGTCGTGACTGCCTTCGTAGATGACCTGGCCAGCGGACGACGCAGCCATCACCGCCGGCGCAGCCAGCAGACATAAGAGAACCAAAATGAAGCGGAAAGAAAAACGGTGTGGGCGAACTCCGTATGCGGACATGCAAGGCCTCCGGACACTCCACCATCAAACGGGGCAGGACAGCTACCGCCCTACTGGATTGATGGTCGGGTATGAATTGCGAGGATTGAACCTCAGGGTCAGATCAATTCCAATATCGTCGGTGTCATTTCGATTCGGGCCGTCCGCGCAAGCAGACGCCCGAATATGTTGTGCATTAGCCTTGGCTGTCCGAGAGACCTCCCAATGCCGAAACCTGCGCACGACGACCGTGCCACCCTGGACTCAAATATAATACTCAGAAGTGGTGAATATAGCACACCCGGCCGGGTGAGGTCAATGGATCATAATATTCGGCCAAACAGTTCTTTTTGAGATTAACTTACCAAAAACCAAGTACTTATATCACAAATTTCTAGTATTACATGGCGCTATCGCCGCAACTCACTGGCCGCAATAGTCCGTACTTCCCCAGCCGCTAAGCGGACCAGCAAGGGTTGCATTTCCGGCCAGCCGAGGGCCGACAATTCTCGGAGCGGTACGGCCACCAACCGAGCCGAATGGGATCCGTTGCGAACCACAAGGGTTTCTCCGGCTACCCGCCAACTCGTGCCGCGGCGGGTCAATTGGGCAATTTCACTGTCCGACAGGAAGACCGGTCCCTTCGGCAACTCGCAAATCTGAGCCAAAAAAGAATCCAGCGCCGCCAGGCCAGTGGCCACAACGGCCGGATCGGTGTGGGAGAAGTTCACCCGATGGGTCTCCACAATGGCCGGCTCCCCCAACTGCCAGGCCCGCCGGGCATCGGCCACGCAGCGGTTCACAACCATTTCTGGATCCGGCGCCTGTACCGGCTCCAACCGGCAATTGCGTTCCAGGTAGACCCGGCCCGGATGGGCCAGACGCGCCCATTGCCGATCCAGATACTTCTGAACCCGGCCGGCATTGCCCCCGAGCCATTGGGGATTGCGCTGCTCCCGCTTGGCCTGGATCACGCGCAAACCGCGGCACTGCCACATCGTTTCCACCGCGGCGTGCCACGTGTAGTCCGGCGCGATGATCGAATATACGGGACGCCCAAAAACTGCCTCGAAAACCTGCAGCGAATGATCCAGTTCCGCGGCCATCATTGACTTTTCCCGCCAGGGAGCCAATTCGCGGGCTTCTTCACTGCCGGGAAAAAGCGAGATACCACGCTCAGTGGCCGCCTTGGCCACCTCCGTTGACAAACCATCGGCTCGTCGCCGGGCGGGGTCATAGTGCAACGAAGCGTGCAACTCCGGGTGCCAGACACCAAGAGCACGGCCGTGGTTGACCGCTTCCCACATACCTGGGCGCGGGTACTGTGGCGGCCAATTCGGCAAATCATAACGGGTCCAATTCTCAGTCTTGCTGTCCCACGCCAGCGATCCCATGACGTAGTTCGGCTGAAAAACCGCCGCAATCCCATCCTGGCCGCGGTGAGCTGCCAGGATATCCACCAGGGATCTGACCATGTCCGCATCTTCCAGGGTCGACTGCCAATACACGGGCGGAAAGCGGCCTGGTTGCAACGCCTCCCGATCCAGTCCATCCCAACTGTCGGCGGCCGGCACGAAACCCGCCAGCCCCCAGTCGTCGCTCTCCAGGGCCACTGCCCGCAGCGAGCGCCAATCCACCACCGAGCGCGGCGCCACGGTGCCGAAGGCCACCAGCAATAGAATCAGACCCAGTCCACCGGCGATCATTTTGCGCAACATGCTCAATCCTCGCTCTCGGCCGCGCCCACCTGGGCCCACCAGAACTGGCCGGGATCCAAACCATCGCGGCCTATGGCCCGCACCAGCTTGGCCACCGCTCCCACCTGAGCCCCTGCGCCGGCACTCAGGAAACGCATCACTTCGGTAGCGTTCAGGGTTTCCTCATTGCGTTGAAATCCGAAATTCCAGCCCTCGCGTTTGGCCTCGGCGCCGACCGTCTGGCGAAACCGCTCCAGCGACATCAATGGGCCGCGGGATTCAGGCATCATTTGGGCCAGAAAGGCCTGCAGGTCTCGGAAATTCCGTTCCGCCGGCGGTGCCTGGCTCGGTTCGTCCTCAAAGATAAAGAGCTGGCCATCCGGCTTCAGCAAGCGGCGCCAGGCCAGAACAAACTCCCCCAGTCGCTGCCGCGGTGCGATATGGCGCACGAGATTGGCCGCCACCAGGATCTTCAATGATCCGGGGCGAATGGGCGCCCGGCGGGCGTCGCCAACCACATCGCTGACGACTCCACCGACGGGATGGCGCAGATCGAGGCCCAGGCAATGGAGCCCCTGGGCTTCAACCAGGGCCTTGAAATGGCCCTCACCACTGCCCAGTTCGAGCACCGTATCGGTCTCAGGGTTCAGCTTCGAAAGTTGATCAGTGAAGGTCGTCGGAAGGGGACGGAATGGCATTCTGGTCATCCTTTGCGAACTTTTCGTCCGGCGGGACATCGTCTTGCCCGTCGGCTTGTTGCCCAGTCGTGCCATCAAGGCGCACGTTCTGGGCGCGGGCCACGCGTTGGCGCTCGACCTGCAGGTCGATGATCTCGGCGACATTGCCGGCCACATTGCCGGCGATATTGCCGCCAACCTTGCCCTGCATCCGGTCCAGCCGATCGTCAAAACCGAGGGCGTAGGTCAATTCGGTAAACAGGTCCAGCCCGTGCCGGCGGTTTTGCAGGTGGCGCAGAGCTCCCAGTTGGGCCGCCCACATCCACATGCCCATGGCCGGCAAGCCCAGCCAGGCCAGGCCCAAGAAATCACTCAGGGCAAACAGAGTTGTGCCCGCGGTGACCAGCAACAACGTGAATACCGCCCCCCGGGGCGAAAAGCCCAGGCGCAGCAGACGGTGATGAAGGTGGTAGTCATCCGCCAGAAAGATCGAAGTGCGACGACGATAGCGGCGCAGAATCGTCGTGCCCGTATCCCAGATCGGCACGATCATCGGCGCGACCATCACCGGCAGCGAAATGGGCGATTGGCGATTCAGGTTCACCAGCAGGATAGCCAGGGCCAGGCCCATCCACATACTGCCCGAATCCCCCAGGAAGATCTTGCGCTTGCTGATATTCCAGTAGAAGAAAGCGACTGTGGCACCACACAGGGTGGCGGCAAACAGGGTCGAGAACATTTCGTTGAGGGCCACCGAGATCACAACCAGGGCGATGCAGCCAAGGATGCTGATGCCACTGGCCAGGCCGTCCAGCCCGTCGATCAGGTTCATCGAGTTGATGAAGCCCAGATACCAGAACAGCGTGAAGGGCCAGGCCCAGCCGCCCAGTTCGAAAGTGCCGAACAGGGGTAAAGTCAGGGTATCAATACGTTGGCCCAGAAGCATCAGGGCCACAATGACCACCAGCTGGCCGTAGAGTTTCTTCTCGGCATGGATGCCAAAACGATCGTCGCCAACACCCAGGGCCAGGATGGCCAGGCCGGCGCCAATAAGGATGCCGAGCCACGACCACGGCAGGGGAACATCGAGGATGACATTTTCCAGGAAGAACAACGCGCAGAAGAAACTGATAAAAATGGCCATGCCCCCGGTGCGGGGAACCGGCTCACGATGAGGACGGCGATATCCGGGATGGTCCACAATTTCGGTCAGAAAACCCAAATTCCGGAAATGGGGCTGCACCAGCCACGACATGAGGAATGCCGCCGCAAAGCCCAATAATGCTACTATCGCCAGGTCCAAAATTCCTCCTTGAATCGGGCCGCCCAACCGAAACATTTCCGCGCGCTGGCAATCTCGTGCGAGACATTGCGCGCCTGATAGTTAAGATCGGCTACAACCCACCAATTCGCTCAACAATATCAACATTAAGCACTTCCAGCCTGCAACCGCAACAGAAGTTACGCCATAAAATCAAGCCGGGCAATCATTATTTCGGGTCCGCAGACCCCGCCATCCCGCCCGTAAAGTGCCGGTAGACCGGCAACGTTGACTCCACGGTCTGCTGCCAATTCCACTCCTGGCTGCGCCGCGGGCCTTGTTCGGCAAGGGATCTTCGCAGGTCGATATCCGTGTGCAGCCGGTGCAAAGTCCGCGCCATCTGGTCCTGATCCAGGGGATCAACCAGCAGTGCCGCCTGACCGGCCACCTCCGCCATGGCCCCCCGATTGGCCGTCATCACCGGTAAACCCAACGACATTGCTTCCAGCACCGGGAAGCCAAAGCCCTCGTACAGCGAAGGAAAGACCAAGGCCAGAGCCTCGCGATACAATCGGCTCAATTCCGCTGCGGGCACGTAATCCCGCCATTGGAGATGGTCCGGATAGGGAAAGACATCCAAAACCTTTTGCAGCCCTCTCATTTTCCATCCACATGCTCCCACCAACAGCAAACGCGGCCACTGCTCGGCGGCCATGCCCTGATCCCGCAAGCCGTCCAGAAACCGCTCATAGGCCCCCAAAAGATTGGGCAGGTTCTTGCGCGGCTCCAAAGTGCCCACAAAAAGAAAGAACGGGTTCTCCTGGCCTGCCGGCTGCGGCGGCGCCGCGGGATTTTCCCGGGCCAGCCAAGTCGGCGTGCCAAAGGCGGTGACCTGAACCCGATTGGCAACCCCGGGCAGGCACCGCCGCACATCCCGGGCCGTCGCTTCGCTATTGGTCAATATCCCGGCTGCCGCCTTCAGCGAACGCGGCACCATAAGCCGATAGTAGTTGCGGCGGGGTTGCTCAATTGTTTCGGGGTGCAGGCGCCAGACCATGTCATGAACCGTGGCCACGGTGGGACAGGGACTGCGCAGCGGGGTGATGAACTGCATGCTGTGCAAAAGGTCAGCCTGCAATTTCTCCAGCAGGCGCGGCAAGCCCCACTGGGTGAAGATCGCCTTGCGCCACACACTGCCTTCAGCTTCGGGGCAATGACAGAGGTTCCAGTGTTCCTGCCCTTCCAGAAAATCAAAAGCTTCCGGATAGCTGGCCAAAACCGTGAAACGCAACCCGTGGTCGTCTCCACACATGGCGCCCAGGTATTCCAGAATAGCCTGCCCCACGCCGGCCGGTTTTGCCGTCACCTGCAAAGCATCAAGGACAATGTGGGACCGTTCGGTCATCAGTTCTCCTGTTTTTCAACGGCTGGCGCCAGTTTGCCGAGCAACAGCCCCACGGCGACCCAGATGTGAGGCAAGTTGTACTGCGAGAAGGTCAGCAATTGCAACCAGACACCACCGACGGCCACCGCCAGGACAAGCACCGTCAAGCGGCCGGATTGCGGACCGCCCGACAGACGTCGCCAGACCGACCGGTTCAGGCGCGCCACCATCCACAGGAAACTGCCGAAGCCCAGCAAGCCTGTTTCGCAGAGGATCGCCAGGGGAAAATTGTTCACGACCGGCCAACTGAACATGCTCTGCAGGCCCATCGGATCGACCAGCACCGGAAAATGATAGCCAAATTGCCCCCACCCGATGCCCGCCAGGGGACTGAGCAGAAATGCCCGCCAGGCCGCCTGCATGCTGTAGAGCCGGGTCAAATTTGACCAGTCCAACATGCTGAAGGTTTGCTGCAACCGCTGCCAGGGAAGCCACACTTCGGGACGTCCGGCCCAGACTCCAGCCAGCCACACGACTGCCACTACCGACAGACCAATGGCAGCGCCGCGGGCCAGCGGACGCCAGGGCAGGCCGTTGCCTTTCTGGCTGGCTCCCAGCAGAAACAGCAGAGCTGCGGCCACTCCGGCCAGCCAAGCGCCTCGCGACCAGGTGAGCACCAGGATCACCAGCAGACCAGCGCCGATCAAGTGCTGCCGGCGGCGCGGCCACGAAGTCAGCCACGCCAAGGGTATGGCAAGCAGCAGGAAATTTCCCAGATAGAGCGGTTCGCAGGCGGTGCCTCGCAGGCGCGGCATATCCCGCAGCACATTGCCGAGATACAGGTGCTCAGAGCCCGCCAGAATGGACGGATTGGAGGTAAAAACTCGTTCGAGGGCCACCATCAAATCCACCGGATGGTAAAAATGGACCCCCTGCAGCAGGCTGTATATCCCTTGAAAAACCGCGCCCGCCACCAATGGACCGGCCAACTCCGCCAAGCGGTGGCCCCGGGCCATGAAGAAGGCCGGCACCAGAACGAACACTAACATCACATCAAGTTGGATGACCTGCTTCAGGTACCGCAGCAAAGTTTCGCCAAGGGGCTCGCCGACCGGCGCCAGCCATAGCCCCGCCACCGAAACCAACAGCGCCAGGGCAGCAGGCAAGACAAAGACCAATACGAAGCGCCGCTGCCGGCCCAAATAAACCAACAACTCGGGCCCCGACAAGAGAACCACCGCCGTCATCAGCAACCACGAAGGCTGCAGTCCCGCACCCAGATCGCGGCCAGTTGCCAGGGTCATGACCCCCATCCCGATCCAGGGCAGGGTGAACAGGGCGGCCTGGAACAGGCGCCATGCCCACTGTTGTCGGGCGTCTTGCGGTTGGGCCTCGCCGGTCAAGATTTCCCCACCCGACGGCGAGCCCGACGCATCAGCACAATGATCAGGACCACCAGCCCGGCCAAAAAGATGTAATTGGCCTGGCTGTTGTCCTGGCCTTGGTTTTTGCTCTCCGGCCGCCGGTACCGGATCTGGTCACCACGCACTTCCAATTCGCCAGCCGAGATGTGCAGCTCCAGATTGCCATCGGCCAGAAGCACCGGCTCGGAGATCTTATAGATGCCATCGTCAAAAACCAGCCGCCCGCTGCCACCGACTCCGGACAGGCCAGCGAGGCAGGCCACACCAACGTCCTGCCGTCCAAAAGCGTCCAGTTCAAGGCCCTCTGGCAGACTGAGGGTGCCCTCGGCCCAGACCAGGGAATGGCGCCCTGGAGCCGGGCCATCCTGCCAGATGAATGCGGAGGTGGAATCGCGCACGCCCTCGATGATCACGTAACCGGGTTGGCCCAGAATCGTGCGACCCTCCTGCGCGACCGCCGGGCAGACCGCGACAGCCAAAACCAGCATTAACAGGACAATAACCCGCGATGATTTGGGCACAGAAAACATGGGTCCTCCGGCAACGGCTGCAGCAAAAGTGACGAGGCGATGGTGCGCACTGGTTAAACTAAGCGGTGTCAGGAGTTCGGGTCTACCCAAATATCTCCCGCCAGGCGGGTGGCGATTTTTTGCAGGGCTTGTCCGGCAGAGTTTTGGGACTCGCCCTCCCCTTCACCCAAGGCCGTGATCGTGACTGGACAGGTCCCGGACACGGCGCGGGTCAGGCTGCGGCACCGTGCCAACAAATCCGCTGCCTGTGCGGTACCTGGCAGATTGCCCCCGCCGTAAGATTCGGCCCTATCGTTTCCCTTGGCCCACGAATCCGGAAAAATGATGATTTCAAGCCGGCTCGGCTCCAGCAGCCCCAGCAGGCGTCCGAGGCGGAAAGCCGGACCCCACTGCCCCATCTCCCGTTCCAGCAAACACGCGAATAGACCTTGGCCACCCGGTCCGACACGCGGTGCGTCCCATCCCACCGGTGCGGCCCGGCGCGCCCCAGCCAAAGCTTCCAGGCTGCTCAATCTCTCGTCGGGCAATGCCGGCCAATGGCTCCAGTGCAGGGCGCCGCCAGTTTCGGTATAGTCGCTGGTCACGGCGGCCGTTTCCTCGCTGGTCAAAAAAGAAGCCGCCGACCAGAGCACGTTTGCATCTTCCAACAGGTGGACCGACCGCGCAGGATTGCCGGCAGCCAGTTGGCGCGATCCGGCCACCAGACCAGCGCAGGCGTAGGCGGAGATGCGGCTCTCATTGAAACAGGTGACCACAAGTTTGCGCTCAGCAGAGGCACCGCTCAAAGGTTCGCCCATCTCGTCTTCGGAGAAAAAGAGATGGGCGATGGATGAGATGTGGTGAGGTTGGCGCGCGGGTTTTGACTGACCTTGAACGCCCTCGTTTTGTGATAAGTCCGGCATGCCGTCTGCTCCTGGCTGCAGCCGTCCGGCGCTCGTGCCCAACGACTCAGCTCACGATTACCCGGCTGTTGGCGCCCCCAAATTCATTGGCGACCGTCTCGGTGTTGTGCGGATCGGGCAACCACGCTCCATCAACAATGAAGCGGTACTCGTATTGGCCGTTTTCCAGGGCCATGTGGCATTCCCAGGTGCCATCCTCGCGCTTGCTCAGAGGCAACCCCTTGGCTGACCAGTCACAGAACGAACCGGTGACGCGCACCGTCTTGGCCCGCGGAAAATCAGCTTCGAAGCAGACACCGGCCTTGGTCACCTGGGGCCCATGCAGCAGGGCCGACCAGTGGTCCAACGCTTCAACCTTGACGGCAGTATCCTGGGCGGCCAGCTCCCGCGCCAAACTGCGGAAGTCGTGGGCGCCACGGGACTCAGAATCATAGTTGATCACCGGCACACCCGCACCGGCGGCTTCCTTGAAGCGCACCGTGTGGTGAATGATCGTATCGAGCAGTTCATTTTCGTAAAGTTCGTCCAGCTCCTCCATGACCTTGCGCACAAAGAGTGGGCGCGTATCGAAATCCGACATCAGGATGTGCGGCACCAGGTCATGGCCCTTCTTCTCCCGCAGCATGGCCAGAGTTTCGCGCATCTTGCGCACGGCCTGCAGGCTGTAATAACTCGGATCCACCGGAATCAGAACTTCACCGGCCGCCAGCAAGGCATTGAACGTGAGCAAACTCACGCTCGGCGGGCAGTCGATCAGCACGTAGTCGTAGAGCATGGCGCTGCGCTGCAGGTTGGTGCGCAACCGCAATTCCTTCTTGTCTTCGCGAGCCAGGGTCATCTCCACTGCGCTCAGCTCGATACCCGCCGGCACGAGGTGGAACCCGGGAGAAACCTCCAGGATAGCATCTTCCACCAGAATGTCCGAAGTGAGATACAGGTCGTAGGTGCTCAGAGTGAAGTCGCGTTCGCGAAACCCGAAGGCCAGAGTCGAGTGCCCCTGGGGATCGTTGTCGATGAGCAGAACCCGTTTGCCCAGTTGGGCCAGGGCTGCCGCCAGATTGGTGGCCGTGGTGGTCTTACCACACCCACCTTTCTGATTGGCCAAGGCGACGACTCTCATATCGAATCCTTTCGATGATGAATCGCAAATTCCTGCCTCGATTCATGCCGCAAACCGCACGGCTTTTGCGGCCGAAATCGCTGCCGAGAAGGCGGACGGCTCCCTCGCACCACCATCCTATGATAGCGATCATACAAATCCGCGAGGATGTGTCAACAGTTAAAACTAGGGAAATCTTTATACCACCCGAAGGGCATCAACGCGGGACGAGCCACCAGAAGAACAAGACGCCAAAGACGAGACCGCCGAAGACCTCGCCCCAGGTGTGCCCCACCAGTTCCCGCAACCGATGCCCATCCAGGCGTTCGCCGTGCATGGCGCCGTCCATCAGGTCATTCAACAGCTGGGCCTGCTTGCCTATCTCCTGGCGCAGGCCGGTCGCCTCGAAAACCACAAACAGGCTAAAAATCAGCACAAGACTGAATATGGACGAGCCATATCCTTCGCTCTGGCCGACAATCAGGGCCAGCGTCGTGACCGTAGCGGTGTGCGAACTGGGCATGCCCCCGTTGGTGAAAAACAATTCGGGGCGCCAACGCCGCCGCAAAACGGCCTCCAGGACCACTTTTGCCGCCTGGGCCGCCAATCCGCTCAGCAAAGCGGCCAAGCCGGGATGATGAAGCATAATCGCCTTTATCCGTCGTCAGATTTCGATTCAGATGACTCACTGTTTCGCCGAAGGTTAGCAGAATTTTATCTCCGGGCAATGTCCAACTTGTAAATAGGGGCAACATCTACCATTTTATGTCACTGTTTTCCATCGTACCGAACTTTCCAAGGGGAAGAAGCCAATGTTCAAGATTCTGCGTCAAAAGGCCAAGCTCTTTTACTGGGTGATCGCCGCATCGTTCATCCTGTTCCTGTTCCTCGGCGGCATGACCACCGGTCGTGGCTGTCAGGGTTCCGGCTCCATGGGCCTTGAGCCTGGTGTCATCGGCACCGTCAACGGCGACCAGATCACAAGCCAGCAATACGAATTCGCCCGCCGGCAGCAGATCGCCCAGATGCGCCAGCAGAACGGCAACCAGGATCTGAATGCCAACCAGTACGCCGCGGCTTCCGCGCAGGCCTGGGACGCGTTGGTGCGCAACGTGCTGATCGAACAAGCCGTCGCCAACCACGACATTGAAGTCAGCGATGCCGAAGTGCTGGAAGTCTTCCAGACCAATCCTCCGGCCGAGATCCTCGAGCAGTTCCGCACCCCGGAAGGCATCGTGGACATGAACGCCTATTACGCGGCGTTGCAAAATCCCGAAAACGACTGGACCAGTGCCGAGCAATACATCCGCTCGTTGCTGCCGCGCCAGAAGCTCAACGATGAAGTCGCCGGCGGCGCCATGGTCAGTGACGTTGAAGTGCGCGAAGAATTCATCCGCCAGACCGGCAAGGCCACGGCTGAATACATGGGCGTTCTGTTCACCGATGTCGGCGCCGACTATGAGCCGACCGAGGCTGAACTGACCGCCTGGTATGACAGCCACCAGGACGAGTACCAAGGTGAGATCCAGGGCCAGGCCAAGGTGGTTCAGTTCGCCAAGAAGGCCAGCGAGCAGGACAGCGCCGACGTGCTCAGCTTCATTCAGGAAATTCGCGAGGACATCCTGTCCGGCCGCGTGGACTTTGCCACCGCCGCCAGCGACAACAGTGAAGATCAGGGCAGCGCCATCCGGGGCGGTGACCTCGGACGCTTCGACCGCAACCGCATGGTCGCCGCATTCACCGACGTCGCTTTCAGTCTGGATGTCGGTGAAGTCAGCGAACCGGTGTTGACCAAGTTCGGCTACCACCTCATTGAAGTGACCGAACAGGATGTGGACCAGAATACCGGCGAGGTCTACGAAGTGACCGCCCGGCACATCCTGCTCAAGGTGACCCCTGGCCCAGCCACTCTCGACCTCATCCGTGAAGCGGCCGAGAATTTCCGCAGTCGCGTGAACGGGTCGAGTTTTGCGACCACCGCTGAAGCCGAAGCGATGACCATGGTCTCGCCACCCGCTTTTGTGGCCGGCCGTGACATCCCCACGATTGCCATGTCGCTGCAGGGTAGCAATTGGTTCTTTGGCGCCGATTCCGGCGATATCAGCCCTGTTTTCGAAAACAATGATTTCTGCTACGTGGTGCTTGCTGAAGACCAGATTCCCGCCGGCCTGCGCTCGCTGGATGAGGTCCGCGGCCAGGTCACGTTGGCA
This sequence comes from uncultured Fibrobacteraceae bacterium, assembly GCA_964562635.1. GTDB lineage: Bacteria > Krumholzibacteriota > Krumholzibacteriia > LZORAL124-64-63 > LZORAL124-64-63 > JAGRNP01. The sequence continues at coordinate 59,810 of CAZLUL010000001.1, forward strand.
GTGCGCAAGGACCACAATCTCACGGCCGCCAAAGCCAAATTGGCCCCGGCCGTGGGCGAGGTTCAGATGGGCAAGACCATGGCTGAGGTTGCGCTGTCCGTGGGCCTGGCCCATGCCACGACCGACACCTTCACCGCCAACGGCAACGTCGATGGCGTCGGCTACGGTACGGACTTCAACATGGATATCATTCGTGGCACCGTTGGTGAATTGTTGCCCGAGATCGAGACCCTGCGCGGTGTCTTTGCCGCCACTCCCCTGTGGATCAGCGCCGTCGATCAGGACGACTACAACCTGCGTTCGACCGGCATCCACGCTGCCTTGTTGCAGCGCGCCCAGGGCGAAGTCATCAATGACTGGTTTGACACGCAAATGGCCGAAGCCGAAATCGTCGACTTCCGCCAGCGTCTGCGCCAGGGCATCTAGCCTCGTTCCGACAAACACAAAAAGCCGGAAGCCCTATGGCCTCCGGCTTTTTGCATCCCGCCCAAACTTCAATCATCCCCAAAGGGGTTGGCCGGTTTTTGCCGGCGAAATTCCTTCAGCTCTTCATCCATCCGGCTCAACTTGTCCTGTCGTTCCTGTTCGCTTTCGCCCGAGTCGAACAAATGCGCCATGCGTTCGGACTCCTCCTGCTTGCGGCGATCGAAATCCTTCAGATCCTCGCTCAAGGCGGGCCCTGCGCTCTCGCCCAGGTTCTCGACCTGCAGGTGGTCTCCAATTTCGGCATGAGTGGCAAACGCGCTCTCGACCAGGTCCACCGCACCGAGGTCCTGCAGAAAAACCAACTGCAACCGGACCGTGGATTCCGACAGGTCCAGCAAATCGGCCACTTCCGCCGGCGTTGGTGAACGTTCTTTCAGGTGGGACTGCACCCGGATGGCCGCCAAAAGCAAATGGGCCTCATGTCGCGTCATGTTCACCAGGGGTCTCCTTTCGTCCGGTCACCCGGATCAAAACGCTACGTACTGTCTCGCCTGGCCAGCAACCGTTCCAGGCGTGCGGTGCGATGTTCGTCACCGGCCAACCTGGCATGTTGCAGGGCCCGCTCCAGATCCACCAGGCGGTGCTCATACAAAATGGCCGCCTCGCGGTGCATGGCCGTGTCGCCAGCGTCTGATATTAAGGCATCATGGATCATTTCTTCAACCAGATCCCAGCTGCGGCAACGCTTCAGGTTGCGGATGGCATCGCGCCAAAATCGTCCCCGGGCCTGATCGTCCTGCACGACACCCCACTGGCTTTGCCAGCCGCGGGTAAAAAAAGTCGCGGCGACTTCGCCCTGCAACCGGCGCTCACAGATGCGCCCCAGGGCCCAGGCGCCAGCCCGGTCCGCCGCCAGGTCCGCCGCAGGCCAGTCCGCGTCCAGGCCCGGGTCCGCAGCCAGCCAGTCGCCCAGGCGGCACACGCGGCTGAAAATTTCTGCCATGCCCACCATGTCCCGGTGGTTGTGAGTCAACACGTTGTTCAGCAGGCCAGGCTGCCCGCAGGCCAGGAAATCAAACCAGGTCTGCGGGATGCGCGCGCCGTCGATATCGCCACTGGCGCGCTCGCGCCCACAGATGTCCACTTCCAGGGTCTGTTGCCGGCAATCCGGCAAGCGGTTGCCCCACAGGCGGCGAGCGGGCACCAGGAGATCCCAGCTGACCAGATGGGCCAGGGGATCCGGCAGTCGGTTCAACAGGGAACGCGTGCGCAGGAGCGGCAGATCAAAAGACGCGCCGTTGAAGGTCACAATGGCGGTGAAATTTTTGGCCAGCTCGCCCAGGGCCGTCAGCATGGCCAACTCGTTGCCGGGCCCCGGCAGGAAGTACTGGCGGGTCCGGAAGGCATCGTCCTGCCACCAACTGAGGCCCAACTGAAAAACCAGCGTCCCAGTTCCCCCCGCCAGGCCGGTTGTTTCGGTATCCAGGAAAAGAACCTGCTTCAGGGCCGGACAATGATCGGGTGCGCGAGTAAAAAGTCCGCCCAGAGCCGGCAGGGGATCCGGCGGTGGCGTTGCAGAATCCAGGTGTTCCACCGACCAAACCGGACCGGTGGACGTCTCATGCCGGGTCAGGCCCAGCCCGGCCAGCACTTCGGCCTGATCCGGCTGCTCGCCCGGTTGACCGGTCCCGACAGCGACCGCCGGCGATTCCGGCCGGCGCGTCAGTTTGTCCAGTTGGGCCAAGCGCTTCTTCAGGTCCATGGTCAGCCCTCGCCGGCAGCCTGCCCCAGGCGCTTGAGCAGCCAGGTCGCACCCGCCCGGGCGGTATTGCCCGAATCAGCAGCTGCGCCCACGCACGACGGGCACCCCTTTTCGCAGGGGCACTTGGTCAGATGATCGGCCGCTGCACCGCAAATCTCTTCAAACTGCTCGAAGATGCGCTGGGCAAAACCGACTCCGCCGGGGAAAGAATCATAGAGGTACAGCGTCGGTTTGTTGGTGAACGGCGAGCGCACCATGGCCGTGCTGTGCAGATCCGACATGTCGGCCATGATGAACACCGGCGCGACCCTTCCCAACAGGTGCGACAGCCCCTTGAGCGCGTCGCCCAGGTCGTGGCCCTGCTCGGACATCTCCGGCAGCAGGCTCGCCGGCAGTTCCCACCAGAAGCTCGTGGTGTGCATTTCCATTTCCGGCAGATGCACCCGACCGGCTCCCACATTCTCATGGGTGCCCAGTTTGATCTTTTTGAAAACGGTCACCTTGGCGATCAACCCGACTTCGCCAACCACCAGTTGCCCGATACCGTAAGGTCGGTCCGTATCGGCCGTCAGGGTCTTCAGCTCGCTCTTGCGCTGGGCGTCGGTGTAATAGTCCACCGTAACGGGCTGCACGTGGGCCTCACGCCGCTCCCAGTCCAACCGGTCCACATGGTACTGCTGAGCCCCGTGGATGTAGATCGCATCGTCGTGGAGCATCTCCTGGGCACTGAACAGGTCCATCTCGCCGATGATGCGTCCGCCCGGCACCGACTGGTCAATAATCACCACATTGTCCGGCGCCGCGCTGCGCAAACTCACGTCTTCGGCCGGATAGGTGTCGGTCATCCAGTGATAGCGGTCGCCACTCTGGTGCAGCACTTTCATGTCCACCAGATAATCCAGAATTTCATTCACCCGATGACCGCCGTAGCGCTCGTCGGCCAGGAAGGGCAACTCAAAAGCCGCGCACTTCAGGTGGCTCATCTGGATCACCAGATTATCCGGGTCCAACGTCGCGTGCTCAGGGCTGCGCCCAAAAAAGTAGTCGGGATTGTTGATGATGTACTGGTCGGCCGGGCTGCTCGAAGCCACCAGCACCACGGCACTGAGATTCTGCCGCCGCCCGGCTCTTCCGGCCTGTTGCCAGGTGCTGGCCACGGTGCCGGCATACCCGGCCATGATGCACACGTCGAGGCGACCGATATCAATGCCCAGCTCCAGGGCGTTGGTCGACACCACCGTGGTGACCGTGCCATCACGCAGGCCATTTTCGATGGCCCGCCGTTCGCCCGGCAGATATCCGCCACGATAGCCCCGCACATCGCCACTTTTAATGCCCACCCGCCGGCCGGATTTCTCCAGGTAGGTCAGCAGCAGTTCGACCCGCATCCGGCTGCGTGCAAAGACGATCAACTGGGCCCCCGAGCCCATGAATCTCTCGGCAATGCGGCGCGTGGTCTTGATCACCGACTGCCGGATGCCCAACTCCTGGTTCACCACCGGCGGGTTGTAGAAGATGAAGTGTTTTTCGCCCCGCGGCGCCCCGTTTTCTGCCACCGAAGCCACCTCAAGCCCCGTGACCTGGCTGGCCAGTTCGGTCGGGTTGGCGATCGTCGCCGAACAGCAGATGAACTGGGGATCAGCCCCATAGAAATTCGCCACCCGCCGCAGGCGCCGAATGACATTGGCCACATGACTGCCAAAAACCCCGCGGTACTGGTGCACCTCATCGACCACCACGTACTTCAGGTTTTCGAAGAGTTTCACCCACAAAGTATGGTGCGGCAGGATCCCCTGATGCAGCATGTCCGGGTTCGTCACGACAATGTGACCACTGCTGCGGATGGCCCGTCGCGCCGTTTCGGGTGTATCGCCGTCAAAAGTGAACGTCTTGATGTCCACCCCCAACGCACTGACCATGTCGTGCACTTCGTGCATCTGATCCTGGGCCAGGGCCTTGGTCGGAAACAAATACAGCGCGCGGGCCTGAGGATCATTCAGGATCGTATTGAGCACCGGCAGGTTGTAACACAGGGTCTTGCCGCTGGCGGTGGGCGTCGGCACAACGAAGGATTTCCCGGCCGCGGCCAGGTCGAAACTTTCGGCCTGATGACTGTAGAGTTGGTCGATTCCCCGCTGACGCAGAACGTCGCTCAGGCGGGGATCCAGGCGGGAGGGAAAATCGGCATAGCGTCCGTCCGCAGGCGGGACCACTTCCCAGCGGGTGACATGACGCTGGAATCGTTCGTCGACTTTCAGTTGATCCAGAAGCTGCGCAAGATTCAAATGGTCACGCCTCGTTCTTGTCGGAGGATTTGTCGTCGGAAGCTTTGTTCTCACTGGTTGGACCATTGCCCGCCGGAGGATCGTTCCGCAAATCACGACCCGCGTCATCCAGTTCGCGTTTCACGTCACGGGTGGCGTCGTTGGTCGCTGACTTGAATCTGCGGATGGACTTGCCCATGGCCTCGGCGATTTCCGGCAGTCGCTTGGGGCCAAACAGAACCAAGACCAGGGCCAGGACGAGCACGATCTCGGGCCAACCCAAACCGGTGAAAAATGCAGGAAAGAGCAACATGTCGCAGCCTCTCGATGTGGACGTCTACAGAAATAAAACAAAATCCGCAGCTTTCGCGAAGCTTCGGATCAGCGGTACCAACGGAGCATCTGGGAAGCCACAAAGACCCCGATGACGCTCATCAGATTAAAACGGATCTGGAAACCGAAAGTCACTTCCAAGATGACCAAATTCCACTCGTTGACCTTGGGCCCAAACGAGATGTAACGGACGAACAACTGTTCGGCCACACTGCCCTCATTGAGAAACAGCCCAATCACCTCGCTGACAATGGCGCCGATCATCACGCCTAACAGCAAAGTCAAAACTACGGTGCCTATCGATTTGCGCATAACTGGCTTCCCGACTTCACGTGAAATTTCGTCGCAGAACGGGGTCCGGTGAATCGCCGCACAGCCATCCTCCGTCGCGTCTACGATAATACTCTCAGTCCCTGAACGGAACCACCCTTTTCCCGGGCTCAGGAGCCCCGCTGTTGCAGCTTGGTCCGGATCCGATCGTGGTCCCGTCCCAGCACCAGCACCGCGTCGGCGGCCGATCGGCCGTCGAACTCCCGCAAAATTGGCATCCCGCCCAAATCAGCCGCCAAACGGTCGATCCGCGCCTGCGGCAAACTGCGATTCACCAGGAAGCTCTGCGCATACTGGCTATGGGGCGCATTGCCCACCTTCTCCACGACACAGCCGCTGCTGCCCAGCAGAAGGCCAAATTCGCGGGCCAGCCCACCCTCTTCGGTGCCGTTGAGCACCAGCAAGTGGACCGGTTCGGTGATTTCCAGGGGCGGCTTTTGCCCATCATTGTTCGTCACCTCGTCACTCACCTCGTCACTCGGGCCGGAACGGGGCTCGTTGAGGACCAGATCCTTGCCGAACCAGAAACTCAAGCCACAAACAACAACAATCACCAGCAGCCAAAGGTTGAATGACCCCTTCATGAGCGGTCAGCCACCAGGCGTTGCACCACGGGCAACAGCCGCTCGTAGGCCTGATCCAAAGTCTGCGGCATGACCCGCGTTTCGCCGATGGTGCTCATGAAATTCGTATCACCGGTCCAGCGCGGCAGCATGTGCATGTGCAAGTGTTCCGGGATGCCGGCCCCGGCGCTGCTGCCACCATTGTAGCCACAGTTGATCCCGTCCGGATGGAAGGACTCGGTCAGCGCCGCTTCCATGACGCTGAGCAACTGCCCCATCTCGGCCAGTTCCTCGGGCGTGCATTGCCCCAGCAATGGCTGGTGCCGATTGAGCACCAGCAAAATGTGCCCGCTGTTGTAAGGGTAGAGATTCAGCAGCATGTACCAATGCTCGCCGCGATGCAGGACAAAATGTTCCTTTTCGTCACCGGTCACGCGGTTGCAGAAGACGCAACCCTCTTCTTTGTTTTCTCCGGTCACGTAGGCGAACCTCCAGGGTGTGCACAAGCGGTCCATATTTCAGTCTTCCCGCCGGGCCAGAATATCTTCGGCTTCGCTCAACTCGGCCACGGTATTGATGCCGACCACTTCGCCCGGGTCAGTGGTCACCACCGCGCCCACGGGGCGTCCCTGGCCCACCAGGTAGGCCACTGTATCGGTCAAGTAGTATTCGCCCTGTTTGTTGTTCGTCGTCAGGCTGCCCAGTGCTTCGATCATCTGGTCGGTTCGAAAACAAAAGACGCCGGTATTGTACTCGCCAATGGCCAGTTCTTCTGCGCTGGCATCCTTGGCCTCGACGATCTTCTGCACCTGGCCGGCGGCATTCTTGACGATGCGGCCATAGGCGCCGGCATCATCCACGACGCAAGTCAGCACCACCGCCGCAGCGCCACTGCTGATCGTCCCGTCCACCAGGTTCTGCAGGGTCGAAGCCCGCAACAGCGGCACATCGCCCGCGAGCACCACGCAGTAGCCCCCTTCACGCAAAGCCGGAATCGCCACCTGCACCGCATGCCCGGTGCCCAACTGGGGCTCCTGCAACACAAAATCCAGACCGGACCGGCCGCATGTTTCCCGCACCAGTTCGGCCTTGTGCCCCACCACGACCACTGTATGGTCGATGCCCACCTGGGTCACCGTATCAAGCACGTGCCCCAGCAGCGGCTTGCCCGCCACTTCGTGCAGAACTTTGGGCAGATCCGAATTCATCCGCGTGCCCTTGCCCGCCGCCAGAACCACCGCGTCGATCGTCGCTTTCGTCTCGCTCATCTGTCACTCCATTGTTGCGGGTCGCCCATCAGAAAGCCGTCCCTGACGTCTCCCTCATCAAGCTCCAAGACCAAATTATCGATCAGGCGGGCTGGTCCCACCCTGGCCGCCACGGCCAACAGGATGGTGCCGGACAGCACTGCGGTTTCTTCCAGATCGGGCACTTGCCGGATCTCGGCGTATTCGATTTTGTCAGCTTCGCCCAATTCCTCCAGCAGCAACGCCAGCAGAATTTCACGCCGGCGCGCCCCCTCAGCAAGAGCCGCACGGGCCTTCTGCAACCCTCGGGACAGACATAGGGCCTGCACCCGTTGCTCGGCATTCAGGTACCGGTTGCGTGACGACATGGCCAAGCCATCGGCCTCACGCACGGTCGGCCCATCGACCAGTGCCACGGGAATGCGCAGGTCTTCGACCATCTGCCTGATCACCAGGCACTGCTGGGCATCCTTGCGCCCAAAGATGGCCACCTCCGGCCGCACCAGCCCCAGCAGCTTGGCCACCACCGTCAGGACACCACTGAAGTGCCCCGGGCGATCCCCGCCACACAGTCCCTGCCCCCGGCTACCCGGCTGCACGGTGACCTCGCCGGGCTGCCCATACATCTGGTCCACCTCTGGCGCGAAGACCGCTTTGACGCCCAGCGGTTCCAGCATGGCCAAGTCAGCCGCCAGATCCCGCGGGTACGAAGCCAGATCCTCACCGGGTCCAAACTGGGTCGGATTGACGAAAATGCTCACCACAACCGGCCCCAGCGCAGCCCCGGTTTCGACCAGACTCAGGTGCCCCGGATGCAGAGCGCCCATCGTGGGCACCAGCACCAGCGGGCCCGCGCCGCGCCACTGGTCCAGGCGGGCCAATTCCGCCGCTGTGCGCAGAATTTCCACGCCTAGCTCTTTCCCGAATCGTCATTATCGCCCAGATCGCCCAGATCACCCAGGTACCCGGACTGTCCGCTCACGTTGGTCCCGCTGCCATCTGTGCGGCTCGAAGGCTTGTCGTCGTATTGGTGTTCCGGCCCGGGAAACTCGCCCTTGCGCACTTCGTCCGCATATTGGGCCACCGCCGTGCGGGCGGCTTCCCCCAGATCGGCATAGCGTTTGACGAACTTGGGTTTCAGGCCGGTGAACAGTCCCAGCATGTCGTGAAAGACGAGCACCTGGCCATCGCAGCCAGCCCCAGCCCCAATTCCCACCGTGGGAATCGCAATGTTCTGACTGACGGCAGTCGCCAAGGCCGACGGCACACACTCGAGCACCAGGGCAAAGCAGCCCCACTCCGTCAACAGCGTTGCCTCTTCGCGCAACTCCGCCGCCGCGGCCGCCTCGCGTCCCTGCACCTTGTAGCCACCCAGCCGATTGACCGACTGCGGCGTCAACCCCAGATGGCCCATGACGGGAATTTCCGCCGCCACCAGCGCCTTGATCACGGCCTCGCGCTGCCGCCCCCCCTCAACCTTCACGGCGTGGGCGCCGCCGACTTTGATCAGGCGCAAGGCGTGTTCGACCGTCTTTTCGACCGAGACATGAAAACTGCCGTAGGGCATGTCAGCAATGACCGGCACCCGCGGGCGGGCCCGGGTCACCGCCTGACAATGATGCACCATGTCGTCGACCGTCACCGGCAGGGTGTTTTCGTGACCCAGCACCACCATGCCCACCGAATCGCCCACCAGGATGGCATCCACACCACCGGCCGCAGCGATCAGGGCACTGGTCAGGTCATAGGCGGTCAGCACCACCAACTTCTGGCCGTCGCGTTTGCGGCGGCTGAAGACACTCAGGGTGAGGGCTTTGCCCTTGCGTTCCATGGCTTCCTCCGGCGTGGGATCGGCGCCCCGTGAAAATCCTACGGCGCGGTATTGGGGGCGAAGTACCGGGTCCCGGTGAACGACTCCTGGATGTGGTCATAGAGCAGATCGAAATCGGCCGGCACATTCACGAAATCCAGGTTATCGGTATTGACCACCAACAGCGGCGCATCCTTGTAGTGATGGAAAAAATAACTATAAGCGCCGTTGAGCGCATTGAGGTAGCCATCATCCATGTCCTGTTCGTAAGCGCGTCCACGCCACTGGATGCGCTGCTGCAGGACTTCGGTGCGGGCCTGCAGGTAGATCACCAGATCCGGTTTGAGGACCCGTTGCTCCAGGATGTTGGCCAATTGATTGTAGAGCGCCAACTCGTCATCACTGAGATTCAGGTTCGCAAAAATGCGATCTTTGGCAAACAAATAGTCCGAAATCATCGTCGAACTGAACAGGTCATGCTGAAAGAGGTTCTGCTGCTGCCGGAACCGGCTCAGCAGAAAGAAGATCTGGGTTTGGAAGGCATAGGCAGAGCGATCCGTGTAGAAACTGGTCAGAAAGGGGTTTTCCTCCACCACTTCCAGATTCAACCGACCATTCATGCGCGTCGACAGGAGTTTGGTCAGGCTGGTCTTGCCAACCCCGATGACCCCTTCAACGACAATGTACCGCCAGGGCAGCACGCCAGTCCTCCTTGTTCAGATCCCATGGCCGAGACTCTCCCGCCTTCGCCGGCAACAGACTCTCTTGGGTCAGGGGCACAATCCACGGCCCCGACTTACGCCTTATTTTCGCACAGGCCTCGGCAATTGTCTCCCCCGAATCGGGGAATTTTTCCGCGGCCGCGATTTCCGTCAGCGGTTCCAGAACAAACGCCCTGTCCCGCAAGCCCTTATGGGGCACGTGCAAGCGTTCCCCAGTCAGGATTTTGTCACCAAAGAGAAGAATGTCAAGGTCGATGGGACGCGGCTTCAAATGCCCATCACTCCCACGACCTTCGCTCTGCTCGGCCGTCTTCAAAAACGCCAGCAATTCAGCCGGTGCCAGCGTGGTTTCGATTTGGACACAGGCGTTGTAATACGGGTCCTGCTGCCCTTCGCCGACAAATTCTGTTTCATAGATGCCACTGACCGCCTGCACCCGAATTTCCGGCTGCGAGCCCAAGGTGTACAACGCCCGCCGCAGATACCGCAAGCGATCGCCCATATTGGTGCCCAGCCCCAGAAAAACCCGCTCGGGCTTCGTACCTGCCACCTGGCGACTCACTTGCCGCCGCCAAAAGTGGTCTGCAGCCAGGACCGGTCCCGGGTCAAGGTCACGGTGGCCTGGCCCAGAAAATCCGGGATCGGAGCCTGCGGTTTGTGCACCCGGACCAGCACCTTTTCCACCGCCAAATTCTGCAACAACGCCCGGCACAGTTCGCCGGCCAACGCCTCGATCAATTGGAAAGATGTCTTGGCGGTGGTTTCGCGCACCAATTGGTGGGCCACGCTGTAGTCCAGGGCCTGCGCCAGATCGTCGCTCAGGGCTGCCGCGGTGCAGTCGGCCCACAGGTCCACATCGACAATGAACCTCTGGCCCAATTCCCGTTCGGCCCGAAGCACTCCGTGGTAGGCGTAAACATCGATTCCCTGCAGGCTGACGGTATCCATCACTTCCAACTCGCGATCCGCCGGGCTCCTTCGGCAATGTCCTCGTCACTGGCCGTCAGACTGATGCGGAACCAGCCTTCGCCGCCGGTGCCAAAGCCAGGGCCCGGCGTGACCACCAGGCCAACTTCAGCCAGGGCGCGGCTACAAAAATCGACGGCGCTTTCGTCCCCTGGCACCCGGCACCACACGTAAAAAGTGGCCACCGTGGAAAAGACTTCAAAGCCGGCGGCGGTCAGCGCCTCGACCATGACCTGCCGCCGTTGCGGATAAGCCCGGATCACCGACTGCAGCAGCTCTTCAAAAGCCTCGCCCAGGGCATAGGCCGCGGTATCCTGCACAGCCGTAAATACGCCACTGTCCATGCTCTCCTTGACCCGTCCCAGACGCCCCACCACTTCGGCATTTCCGGCGGCAAAAGCGATGCGCCAGCCCGTCATGTTGAACATCTTTGACAGGCTGTGCAATTCCAGCACCGGCGAATTCGCCACATCGGCCACCTTCAGCATACTCAAGGGCCGGCTGCCATCGAGGGTGACTTCCATGTAGGCGGCATCGTTGACCAATGTCACGCCGCGCCGCGTGCACAGGTCGATCAACGGGCGCCAAAAATCGGCGTCGGCCGTGGCCCCGGTGGGGTTGTTGGGATAGTTCAAAAACAGCAGCCGCGTGTGGTCGTCCATCAGGCCCTCGAGCTCGGCCAGGTCCGGACGGAAACCCAGCTCCGGCCGCAGCGCAAAAGTGCGCGGCTCGCCGCCGGCCAGAATTGTAGCCTGGCCATAGACCGGATAGCCCAGATCCGGCACCAGGGTATTGTCGCCTTCTTCGACACAGCTGAGTGGCAAATGCCCCAGACCTTCCTTGCTGCCGATCAGGACCAACACCTGCGACACCGGATCGACCGTCACGCCATGGCGCTGCTGCAACCAGGCCGCGATGGCCTGCTTCAATTTCGCGTCGCCCTTCTGAGCCGGATAGCAATGGTTGGCCGGATTGCGCACCGCTTCGCACATGACCTCGACCAGGGCCTGCGGGGTGGGCAGATCAGGATCGCCGACCCCCAGGTCGACGACCTGGACTCCGGCGGCCCGGGCTTTGGCTTTGGCGGCATCGATGGCCGAAAACAGGTAGGGAGGCAATTTTTCCAGACGACCCACGGACCAACTCCTCGTGCAAGACGGTGTTCAAAAAAATCCCGCGGATCCAATCGGATCCGCGGGAACAATATGGCACACAGCTGGAGGTTCATCCACCCCGGTCATCGACCCTGGGCCGCTTTTTTCTTCTCAGCCAAGTCCACAGCCTTCAGACCTTCCATGCGTTCGACCTGACGAGCCCCATAGGCGGCGTAGCGCTCATTGCCACTGGACGCGCAGCTCTGGAATTTTTCGCTCGCCTTGTCATATTCCTTCAGGCACTCCAGAGCCAGCCCCCACGAATACATCACCGGCGCCAAATTCGCACGTCCCTGGGCCGCCAGATCGGCAGCAGCCTTCGCCGAACGCGCATTGGCCTCGGAACACATGCCGGCTTCGACCATGACCTGAATCATCGAACCGGTCGACTTGCCGTCCTCCGGCTTGAGGGCCAGATACTTCTCGTACGAGTTGATGCTCGACCGGCGATTCTTCAGGGCATCCTGGGCCCGGGCGTGGGTCAACAACGCGCCGGTGTGGGTCGGGTCCTTTTCCAACATCTGGTTCAGCAGCGACACGGCACTCTGGTAATCCTTGGCCGCCATCTTCTGTTTGATCATATCGTAAGTGGTCGAGCCACCCGCCTGCCCACCATACTTATGGGTCAGGCCTTCGTAGTAGGCCGCCTTCTCCAGGTTGCCGTTGCGCTTTTGCTGCGCGGCGGCTTTTTCAGCCGACTTGGATAACTGGGTCAGCAGCTGCGGCTGGATTTGCGGACACACGCCGAGCGCGTGCTCAAGAACGTCGACCGAATCGCCGTTGTAACCCGAGGCATAGTGCATCACGCCCAGGTTGAACAGCACGCCGCAATCGTCCGGCGCCAGGCGCTGGGCCTTCATGAACTCGGCGCGGGCTTCCTTGTAGCGCTTGGTCTTGGCATAGGGCTTGGCGAGGTTCGCGAAATCGCCGGCCTCGACTTTGTCACCACGCAGCTCGATAACCTTCTGGAAATACGGAATGGCTCCGTCAAAATCCTTTTTGCCCATCAACGCCAGGCCAATCCCGCGCGTGGCTTCGACGTGTTCCGGGCAGACCTGGGTGATCGACTGCAAGCGTGCAATGGCCTGGTCCCATTTGCGGGTCGCCAGGAATTCAACGGCCGAATGGTAGGCCAGATTCGCTTCCTGCATCTGGCCGGGCTGGCATTCCGCCAAAACCACTGAGCCAAACGAAAGAGTCATCAGCAACGCAAGGGTGCCGAAGACGGAGCGCAAGACGATGTTTTTCCTCGTAAGGAGCACGCGGGAAACCTCCGGATTATGAGGGGATTGCGGGGGTTATTCTGTGAACCCCTGACTTGATCCAAGTGCCTCACAATAGTAGGAAGCACCAGTATCTGTCAATTTGCGTCCCAAGATTGAGACCACCCCTCGGAATGTCTGCTCAAGATGTTAAAAAGTGTCCAGGTGCCTCGATTGTCACCAGCGCAATCGATTGACGGCTTCCAGGACACCTGCCCCCACTTTACACGCCTTGTCGGTCATGGCTGCCGGATCGACGCCCAGACCCTGGGGGTCCACGTCTCCAACCTTTTCGCCGGCAAAAAGTTCCGCCCTGCTGTGGACCAGGCCGCGCAAGAGCCCTGTCAGGGCGCTGACGACCGGCACCCCGCCCACGTGCCCCACGACCTGCCCCTCTGTGACCAGATCACCGATGGCGAATATCGGGACCAATTGGCCCGCCGCCGGGGCCCGCAATAGTCGGGCAAGTGTTTCTCCGCCCACAGCGCCAGGACGCCCCGTGTAGGGTTCGGCCTGTCCGTCAGAAATAACCCGCCCAAGATCAGGGCCGCGCATGGTCTCGACGATAAGCGTCGCATCCACTCCACATGTGAAGCCCGGTCCCAGACCGATCACCGGCCGGGTGCCCGCATTGATCGCCTCCGGCGTGATCTTGGTCATGCGCGCGTCCACGATCACATCCGGATTCAGGCGATTGAGCTGCTCCCCCTCGGGGTCGATCAGAACCGTGGCCTGGCCTGTCACGAATTTGGCCTCCGCCGATGCGACCAGTTTTCCCGGCCAGCCCACCACCTGAGCTTCGCCTTCGTAAACCGCCTCGCTGAAACACACCAGGCGGCGCACCGCCAGCGGATTGTTGATTTCCGTCATGACCACCTGGTGGCCGGCAGCCAACAAGGCCACCGCTGCGCCGGAGGCCATCTCTCCCGCGCCCTGGATCCAGATCCTGGCTGGGGTGGTCACAGCCGGTCTCCCAGTAGCGGGTAGCCGCGCTTTCCTTCCGGGCTGGTCACGGGCTCGACACCGCGCAACACCGCCTGGGCTTCGGCCAGAACCGACAGGGCGATTTCGGCCGGAGTCTCTGCACCCACCTCGATGCCCACCGGCAGGCGCACCTGCTTCATCCGCTCAGCCAGTTCGCCAAATTCACTGATCACATGGCGCAGCTTGGCGGCCTTGGCCCGACTGCCCAATGATCCAAAGAAGGCGAACTGCCGCCCACTCTGCATCTCCATCCGCAACAGGGCCTCGAGGTACCCGGCATCCAATTGGTGATTGCGGCTGCAGACCAGTACCGCTCCGCGGCGGGGCACAGCCAACAGCTCAGCCAGTTCGTCCGGACTTGCCAGAACCGTTTGCACGCCCGACACCAAGGCGGCCGTGGCCAGGAATTCCGGCCGGTCATCCACGATGGTGAAGCGAAAACTGAGAGTTTGTCCCAGGGTGATCAGGGCCTGCCCCACGTGGCCCGCGCCAATGACGACAAATGGCGCGGCCCGTTGCACGGGTTCGAGGAAAACTTCCATCGAACCGCCGCAAACACCATGACCACCGGCCAGATCGATGGACACCATCTCGCACTCGCCGCTCTCGAGAGCCGCACCGGCCCGTTCGGCCACCAGGGCTTCGGCCGAACCGCCGCCGATGGTTCCGGTCAAGGTGCCGTCGCCATGCACGATCATCTTGCTGCCCGCATGTCGGGGCGCCGAAAGCTGCGTCACCACGACGGTCGCCAGCACGCCTTCTTCGCCGTGGTCGACCATATGGGCCAGGCGCCGAAATACGTCGCCGGGTCGGGAAGTTTGGCCGGTACGAGGTCGGGCAGTGAGATTCTTGTTGTCAGGCAGAGCCATCGCTGTCCTCCGAAAACGGTATATTGCCAAACCGCTCCAGGTCGGCAGGTGAATCAAAATCCGTCACCACGCCGGGGTCCTCGAGCGGCACCAGTACAGACTTCTCAATGTGACCCAACTGCCGTGACAGCGCAATCACTTCCCTCATCGCCGCCTCGTGCCATATCCCATGATCCCACAAGGGCATCAGGCCAGAGGCAGGGCAGATCACCGGATGGCCAGGCCTTCCGGCGAAGTCCGGTCGCACGCTCGCCTGGGGATTCTGAAGGGAGTGATGCCAGAGTTGGCGCAAGGTCTCGGTTTTGATCAGGGGCATGTCCACGGGATGGATCCACAGATGGGTCCACTGATCGGTCCACTGGGCATCACCGGCCAAGGCTCCCTGCCGCACCGAGCGCGCCGTGTCTCCCCCCGGCCCATGGCCAACGACCCGACAGCCGTCAAAATCGGCCACGATTTCCCGGTAGGGCTCGACCAGATTCGGCGTGGTCACCACCACCATCGGCAGGTCGAGGTCGGCATAGCTGGCCGCAATGGTTGCCAGAAATGACCGGCCGTCAGTTCCTGGGCACGGCAGCAAACCCTTCGGCTGTCCCATGCGCCGACTGGCGCCGCGGGCGAGGATGACAACACAGTCCATGCGATCGATCAAAGGGCCTCTTCCTCACGTTCGGCATAGGCGGTCCGCATATCCCAACCGCCTTCGCCCAATGAGCAGAATAGGGCCAGAGGCAAGGCGGGATTCTCCATCGCCTGCCCCACGAATCCGAACAGTCCAATGGAATCGTCCTGATCCGCCAGACCAGTCAGGGCCAGAACAGCCGGCACCTCAGCCGGCACCTGAGCCAAATAGCCACCGTCCGCCAACAGCAGATCAGCCACATGGCTCCATTCCAGGACCGTGTAGTCCGGCAGTCCCGCAAACGCCGCGAAAGGCACCGTTGTCCAACGGTGAATCTTTTGGCCGGCCTGTCCGCCGACCGCCCCGACGCCCATCACGACCACGGCCAGCGAGGTGCGCCGGGGCCAGACCGGTTCGCCGTCGCGGTGCAATTTCAGGGGATATTTGGCAGCGCCATCGACTTCGGCCAGAACGATGCGCTCGGGAAACCGCGCGCCCAGGGAATCCACCTGTGCGGCAGTCAAGCCGGCCCACTTGCCGGGCTCGCCCTCACCACTGTGGACATACAACTGCTCGGGCAGGGAACCGGGGTCGGCCTCCAGCAACGCCGACCATGTCAGCGCCGGCAGATCCGGCAAAACTTCGCAACGAGTCGTGGTGGTCAGCAAAGTCGGGATATTTTCGGCGGCGTATACCTCAGCCACAACCCGCTGCAGTGATGTCTTGCCACCGGACCCCATGAAGCCCACCACATGGCCTCCTTCGCGGGGCAGGAACACATGCCAAGGGTCTGCAAATCCGAAAGTCATCGTTTTCCTTTCGTCACAGGCCTGCCCGAAACGACACCCTGGTACCAAGCCAACAGACGTTCAGTCATCCGCTCGCGCGAATACCGCTCACCAAACCTTTTGCGCCCCGCCTGGCCCAGGCTGCGGGCCCATTGCGGATCGTTCTGCACCCGAACCAGGGCCGCAGCCAGCTCACCGACGTCACCCGGCGCAACCAGCAAGCCCGTCTCATCGGGCACACCCACTTCCGGCACTCCGGTCGGCAAGTCCGTGGCGATCACGGGCACCCCGGCGGCCATGGCTTCCAGTTGCACCAAGCCAAATGCTTCACTCGCGTCGATGCTCGGCAGGACCAGGGCGCGAGCGGTGGCCATATATTCGGCGATGGCCGCCTCGTCCAACGTGCCGGCAAATTGCACCCGATCCAGGATGCCCAACCGCTTGCCCAACGCCAGCAGGGCTTCTTTCTCGGGGCCTTCGCCCACGACAGTCAAGGTGGCGGCGGGCACGGCGGCCAAAGCTTCGAAGAGTACCGACACCCCTTTGTACGGCACCAGGCGTCCGACAAAAAGAAAGGCGCCCTCGCAGCTCGACTGCACATCCAACCAGGGTTGCGATTCGATGCCAAACGGAATGACGCTCACCTTTTCCCGATGGGGCTGTAAAACCTGCGAGCGATCGGCCAGGGATTGCGATGAGACACAGACCCCGGCTGCCTGTCTCAGGCAGGCCGAGATCAGCGGTTGCAAAAGACGCCGGCCCATTTTCTGGCGCGTGATATCCGCATGGTACCAGGCGACCATCGGTGGGCGATCCGGCAGGCCCGTACTCACCAAACCCAGCCAAGCTGCGGCGGCCAGGGGATTGGGCAAATGCAAATGCACCACATCCGGCTTGAATAGTGCGACTTCACGCCGCAACAACCCCACCAGGCCCGGCGTCAGAGGCTGGGAACTGAAGACCCCGCACACCGACGCCCGTACCAGCTTGCCCTGGTGCCCCGAGCGCGGACCCTGAATGGTTTCTTGGCTGTCCACACTTTGGTGCCCCGCGGTCAGCAGCGACACCTCGCAACCGGCGTCCAACAGACCTTCGGCGAGGTTCTGCAGCGCTGTCTCCATGCCGCCCCGGTAGGGCGGGTAGTATTTGCCCACATGCAATATTTTCATGGCTGGATAGTAGTTCACCCGGCGCTTCGGGTCAAAGCCGCGGCGCGCCCTTGTCGATTGGCCCGATTCGGTCTTAGTTGTGAGTGTCCCGGATCAATGGACTGTCAGTTCCTCTGGCAGGGTATGGAGCCGGGTTGCCGCCGGGCCGGGCCGGGCCGGGCCGGCGCACCTTCTCCAAAGGGGGCCGCCATGTCCATCCCTATCACCGAGAAACTGATCCAGCGCCAGATCAATCATTGGAACGGACTCCGGAAATACCTGGTGTCCGAACAGGCCAGCACCACCCCTGGCCACCCGCCGATCATCACCGTATCACGTCAGGCCGGTGCCGGCGGTCGCCAACTCGCCGAAGCCTTGTGCCAACGCCTGGATCTGCAACTGCACGACCGTTCCCTCGTCGAGCGGGTCATGCGGCAGGAGAACCTGCCGGCGGCCCTGGTTGCCGAGATGGACGAGCAGATCACCAGCCAGTCCAACCTTTGGATCAAGGGCCTCTTCAATCGGCGTATTTTTCTGGTGAAGGAATACCAGTCCGCCCTGACCAGGACCATCGGCGCCCTGGCCGATACGGTAGGCGGGGTTTTTCTCGGTCGTGGCGCCAACCATGTGCTGGGCGACCGCGCCGATCTGCGGGTGCGGGTGGTCGCCAGCTTCGAGACCCGCCTGGCCAACATCCAGCAACGGGTTGGCCTGAGTCGGACCGAAGCCCGCGCCCTGTTGACAGAAACCGACGAGTCCCGGGGCGAATTTGTCGCAAAAGTGTACGGCGCCGTTTCAGGCCTGCCGCAGGACTTTGATCTGGTCCTCAACGCCGATCGGCTAGGCGCCGAGGACCTCATCGAAACAGCCCTGACGACCTTGGTCAACTGTTGCCGCGGCAGTGACAAGATCCAGGTGCTGTCGGCCAACGTCGGTGGAAAATAAAAAGCCCCTCCCGACCGAAGTCGGGAGGGGTTGTGAACCAGGCACAGGGCCTCGGTATGACAGACAGCCGAAGCTGACTACATCATGCCGCCCATACCGCCCATGCCACCCATGCCGCCCATGTCGGGCATGCCGCCGCCACCGCCGCCATCGGTGGCCGGCTCATCGGTGATGCAGACCTCGGTGGTCAGCAGCATCGCCGCGATCGAAGCCGCATTCTGGATCGCGGAACGCGTGACCTTGGCCGGATCGATGATCCCGGCCTCCATCAGGTCTTCGTATTCCATGGTCGCAGCGTTGAAGCCGATCGTCGCTTTCTTCTCGCCACGTACACGGGCCACCACGAGGCTGCCCTCAACGCCGGCATTGCGGCCAATCATGCGCAGGGGCTCTTCCACGGCCCGGGCCACGATGTCGCGACCAACCGCTTCTTCACCGGTCAGGTCCAGGGCCTTGATGGCCTTGACCGTCTTGAGCAGGGCCACGCCGCCACCGACAACGATGCCTTCTTCAACTGCCGCACGGGTGGCGCTCAGGGCGTCCTCCACGCGGTGCTTCTTCTCTTTCATCTCGA
>CAZLUL010000002.1:0-46107 GCA_964562635.1 uncultured Fibrobacteraceae bacterium
TGGTTGAGCACCAGGATTGGCAAGCGTCATGCCTTCTTCGTGGCCATCGGGATGTCCATGGTGGGCTACGCCCTGAAGTGGTTCTGCTACAATCCGGCCTATCCCATGCTGACTCTATTGCCGGCTCCATTCATGGCGTTTGGACTCAGTGGCCTGTTCACCTTGATTCCTTCGATGATCGCCGACGTGGTCGACACCGACGAATTGCAGACCCACGAGCGGCGCGAAGGCATGTTTGGCTCCATTTTCTGGTGGATGGTCAAATTGGGCCTCTCAGCCGCCCTGGCTGGCAGCGGTTACCTGTTGAATGCCACCGGTTTTGATGTGGCCCTCGGTGGTGAGCAGACCGCACGGTCGATCGTCATGCTGCGGATTTTCGACGCCGGTTTCCCCCTGCTGACCTCAGCAGTTGCCCTTTGGGCGGTCTGGCGCTTCCCGATCACTGAAGCGAGGGCCAGAGAAGTGCGGCAGGAGTTGGAAAGCCGCCGCGGGAAGGCCTAACCTGAAACGCGTACCCTTATTAGTGGGGGCCCTGCTATCGTTGGTATTGGTTGCTTGTGAGAAACCTGGCGACAACCACGTTTATTCCCTGCCCTTCCGTGATTTTACCGGCGTCGATTTCACTCAGGTCAAAATCATGGGTTTCTGGCACCCCTTCAGCAATGCGGAATATGCCGAAAACCGCGGGCACTATATTGCGGCCGACATTCTTATCGATGACCTTCATTTCGAGTAGATCTTCAGCCAGGTCGACGCGTAGCCGACGGCGCCATAGGCACGGTGAGCGTTTTTGAGTACCAGGACTACTTCTCCCACCAACAGATTGTGCGCTTTGCTGATCGTCAGCGGATTAACCCCCGGGGGAACGGAAACACTGCGGATCGAAGGCAATTCATCGCCCGGATTGAGCACACCGCTGTGCGGGTCCGCGTGGCAAAGCATCCCGGATTCTCTCTCGGGGCAGGCCAGCCGTCAAAATGCCCAAAACATCTCTTTCTTGCCCGAATCATGCGGTGCATGACTGCATATGTTATGCCCTGCACTATTGCCGGGATAAGGTTGCAAAAAAATATAAATCGCGCAAATTCATCGCCAGAGGGTACTCTGCGGGAACGACATGGCGGGCCAACGGCCCTGCCACTAGCATGAAGAGGGGCATCTGCCCTGACCAGAAAACCACCGGACCTGACTTTAACCGGAGGCCAATAAATGATCAAATCTCACCAAGAGATGGACCTGAGGCTGACAACTTTTGCCTGCACCGGACCTTTGAGTCCCTTGGAAATCGAAGCCGAATTGATACGATTCTATGGTGCCACGCCAACCCTGCACACAATCTGGGACTACACAGGAGCGGATTTGACCGCCTTGACGGCCGAAAAAATCCACGAGTTGGTCGGTTTCCTGAAGAACACCTCCCACTCCCGTGAAGGCGGACGCTCGGCGCTGGTGTTTTCGATCGCGCAGTTGATGGCCATCAATGATCGCTTGCCGAGTTTGGCGGAGCTGGAAATCGAGCAGGCGACGATCAAGATTTTTGACGGGGTGGAAAAGGCTCGAGCCTGGGTAGCCGGATAGCTGACCCAAGGCCGTTTCCATTTCCTGTTCCTGTTCAAATGACGTGACAGTGGTCCCCCACCGTCGTTTTGGTATTAGCGGTGTATCGCTTTTCAAATATTGACCGTTTGTTCTTAATTCTTAGGGGGAAAAAATGAAAACTTCGTTAATGACTCTGATTTGTCTCGCGATTTTATCCGGCGCGGGGGCTGGCACCGCCCACGAACTCACGGCACCTGCTTCGGTGGCCGCCGATGGCGCCGGGCACTTCACTTTTACCGTGCTTCTTGAGGTAACGGTTCCAACGGCAAATGGGTCGGCCTATATTAACGGGACGGACAATACCAGTCTCGGCGAGACCTACTTGGATGGCTTCTGCATCAGCACCCTTCAGCCAGGCTTCTACCCCTGGGTGATCACGGGTGATCTGACGGACCCAGGTCTTGGCGGGTCTGTCTATTACGACCACTACCTGTGTGACAATTGGAGCGCATCAGTAACGGTCAACATCATTCCGCCGGCGGTCACCGTCGAAAAAATGGCCTGGAGCACCCTCAAGGCGCAATACCGCTAGCGGCCCCGACTGTTGGTGATAAACAAGGCTCAGGAGACCGCCGCGACCTCTGTCCGTGATTCAGGATGTTTCGTCCCTCAGTCCCAGATCCTTCAACAGGCGATTCAGGTAGCTGCGCTGCAGGCCCAGTTTCTCAGCTGCCCGGGTTTGGTTGCCATGGCACTCGTCCAGAATCCTGGTCAGCATATTGCGCTTGAAGCCGGCCACCGCCTCGCGGAATGGCAAACTCTCCAGAGCCCCAGGATCGATCAAATCAGGTGTGCGGATCTCCGCCGGCAGAAGTTCCGGAAGCAGAACCTTGCCTGGCGCCATGACGACCATGCGTTCCACCGCATTCTTGAGTTGGCGCACATTGCCCGGCCAGTTGTAGCTCTTCATGGCCTGTAGGGTCTGCGGGGCAAACTCCGGAATATCACGTTTCATGTCACCGGCGAAGCGGGCCAGAAATACGTGCCCAAGCAAGGCCACGTCCTCCGGTCGTTCCCGCAACGGAGGCACCCGCAGGGCAATGACATTCAGGCGGTAAAACAGGTCTTCACGAAAACGCCCGGCTTGGACCTCGCGCGCCAGATCCCGGTTGGTGGCCGCCACAATGCGGCAATCCACCCGCACGGTCTGAGTGCCACCGACACGCTCGAATTCTCCCGTCTCCAGAAAATGCAGCAATTTGGTCTGCAAACCGGCGCTGATATCCCCGATCTCGTCCAGGAAGGCTGTGCCGCCCGCCGCCCCTTCCAGGCGTCCCGGCTTGCGCGACACCGCACCGGTGAACGCTCCCCGTTCGTGCCCAAAAAGGGTCGACTCAATAAGATCTTCACTGATGGCCACACAATTCACATAGACAAAGGGGCCATCGCGGCGCGGGCTCGCCGCGTGGATATATTCGGACACCACTTGCTTGCCGCTGCCGCTTTCGCCGGCCAGGACAATGGTCGAATCGGATGCGGCAGCCCGGGCGGCCTCAGCCAGCAGCTGCTTCATCGCTGGTGATGCGGCCTGGACGGTGTTGGCGCTCTGCTCGGCCAGGGCGTCCCGTGTTTTTTGCAGGCGGCGCTGGTTAAGGGCCCGGGATGTGACCTGGGCCAACAGTTCGAAATCCGCAGGTTTGGTCAGGAAGTCCGAGGCGCCACCCCGTAAGGCCTCCACCGCCCGGCTCACCGACCCATGTGCCGTCAGAACCACGATATCCCCGGCAAATTTGTCGGCCCGCAGAGTCTGCAATACCTCCATACCACCGAGTCCAGGCATGGACAGATCCAAAAGGATCAGATCAAAGGCACGTTCGGCGCAAACCGCCAAAGCCTCGTGGCCGTCGGCGGCCAGTTGGACCTGGCAGCCCCAGTGTTCGAATCTGTCCTGCAGGGCCATTCGCAAGGCCGCATCGTCATCAACGATCAGCACATCCGCTTTGAGTTCCATGTCAGTCCCCCCTGTTTCCCGAACCGGCCGGCGGCAAAACCAAAATGAATTCGGCGCCCCCTGTCGGGTGGTTGCGGGCCGAGATTTCTCCGCCCATCAAACGCGTGTATTCCTGAGCGATGGCCAGACCCAGGCCATAGCCTCCACCTTCGTCGTGAGGGCTCGGTTGGCCCTGGGCGAAGCGGGCAAAAGGATCGGCAATGTCCTGAAAACCCGGCCCATGGTCGCGCACCTTCAGCAGCACCTGGTCGGCCTCGACCGCCGCCCCGATTTCCAGCACCGCACCCTGTGGCGAATACCGCACCCCGTTCTCCAGGATGTTGACCAGCACTTCAGCCAGCTTGTCTGCGTTGGTCTGCAGGCGCAGATCAGCCGGGGCCTGGGTGCAGCGCAGCTGGACATCCGCCGCTGCGGCCAGGGGGCGAATCATACCCAGGGCACGCGCCAGGATCGGCTCCATCTCACAGTCTTCGGTCAGAATTTCCAGCTTGGCCTTCTGCAACCGACTGATCTCCAGCAGGTCACTCACCAGATGATTCAAATGCTCCATCGAACCGGACATCGAAACAAGATATTCCTGCTGCCGGGGCTGCAGTTCGCCGGCCAGTCCGTCCAGCATATTGGTCAATGACCACCCCACGGCCGTCACCGGGGTCCGCAGGTCGTGGGCTACCTGGGAAAGGAAGTCGTCCTTGAAGCGGGTCAGCTCATCCAGTTGGGCCCACTTCATTTTCTCTGCGGACATTCTTTGCACCAGCCGGATCTCCTGCAGTCGGGCCGACGATGCCTCACACAGTTCCGTCAGAAATTTGAGGTCAGTGCGCACAAAGCGGTGTCCGATGCTTTTACGGCCGAGCAGGATCGCCCCCACGGATCGACCTTCGGCCTCCAGGGACAGGCTCAGCACATATCCTTCCTGCGCCAGATCGTCGGGAAACCCCGGGCTTTCCCGGTCCGGACAGGTCGTGGTCTCGGGCAGGGCCCGCAATGGACCGTTGGCGGTGGTGCGAAAATCCAGCCCAGCTGTCGCCGGGCTCAGAGCACCACCGACCCGGGCTTCCCCGTCCACCGTTTCCACCAGGACCAGGCACATCTCGGGTGACAAGGCCTCGGTAACACGCCGGTGCAACAACAGCGCCAGATCATCCTGGCTGGAGACGGTTTTTAACTCCTGCTGCACAACCGATAGAATCTGGTCCACCCGATGTTCGATGCGAAAAAACAGGCGGTCGATCCAGCGGCCCAGCTCCTGGCGCAGGGGCTGAAATACGACCCCAGCCAAGACCCCGCACAGCACAGGCAAGGCCTGCCAGGCCCGCGGCCAGGCCTGGATCCGCTCGGGCTGCATCAGTCCCACCGGAACCAGAACCAGGCCCGCCATGCCGGCGGCCAGGACGCCGTACAGAATCCCACGGCGCAAAATAATATCGATATCCAAAAACCGGTAACGCACCACGGCAAAGACAAAGGCCAGAGGAATGGCCGGTTCAAAGACGCGGTCAAAATGGGGTGGGAAAAGCGGAGTCAGGTCCAGCAACTGGGCCAGGGTGCGCAGGAAAAGATAGGGCGAAGCGCCGATCACAAACCCGGTCAACAACCAGCGGGCCTGCTGGCGTTCACGGCCCGGTTCCAGTTTGCTGGCCTGGCTGATCATGATCACGAATGCCACCAGGGCCTGCACCACCATCACCAGGTCGGCCACGTTCTGAGGCAGGCGCAGGGCGGCAGCATGGCTAAGGATAGGCTCGTGAAAGTAGCGCCCAAAGGCCTGGGCCTGCCAGACAACCAATAGAAACGCCAAAAAATAGAGACCGGCGGGCAGGTTTCGCATACGCCCCTGGCCCAACAATCGCTTGGGAAAGATCAGCGTCATATGCAGAAAAATGGCCGGTAAAAAAGCCAGGCTAACCAACTGGGCCAGATTCAGGATCGTGCCCCGCAGCCCCAAACCGAATTGGAAGTAGACGCCGTCCAGAAAGATGCCCAACCCATAAAGCATCGTCAGCCAATAGAACGGCGCCACCACAGTCCAGGACAGGCGGGGCACAAATACAAAGCAGGCCACGAGCCAGAAAATAAGACCACTGGAAGCGGTGATCACGAGGTAGGAACCGGAATGCGTTGGCTCGGTCACAATGGCGCGCAGGCCATCAGGCAACGGAATCCGAATTGTTTCGCCGGCGGGAAACCCTTCGACCAGGAAACGCAGGCTCTCGGCGTCGGCGAGCTGCACGCCCGCCACTTCCACCGGCCATTGCACATCCGACCAGGGAAAGTCGGCCGGCAGCCGGGCCAGACTCATCTGACGCATCAGGCCAGCAATACCCAGTATCAGCAACAGGGCAGAGAACAACAGATAGGGCCAGTTCAACGATCTGCGCACGGAATACTCCCCGGTACGGTGACGCCCGGGGAGTATATCCGCCTTGCTCATGTTTGTACCAGACAACATCACTTGCTCCGACCTAGGGAGTGGCGCCGGCTGACCCGATGGCGTAGCCGAAGACCAGCGATACACGGTTGCCTTCGGGGCTGGTGGCATAGGCCAAATTGATCGGAATACTCACGCCGCCGTAGTTGAAGCTTTTGCCAACTGCCAGCAACAGCGAGGTGCGGGCTTGCACATCACCTCCGCCCTCGGAATACTCACCGTCTCCGACGGGCGTGGGAATCGACTTGGAAAAGGTCAGATTCGGTCCCATGCCAAATTCCAGGCCGCCCGGAGCCCGCATGCCCATCGCCAGGGTGAAGTTGGGAATGACCTTGCCGTACTCCACACCAGCCAACATGGGCACAAATTCGATCACGAACTGCGGTCCACCGCCCTTAGGGACGACTTGGTGTTCGAAGTGCCAGCCGAACTGACTGATCGTCCGCCCCATGTCATTATATTCCAATTCAGCGGCGAGCTGGGTGTTGCCCGGGATATAGGTCATGCCAAACCGCGGGCCACCAAGATTGCGGGTATTGATAGCGGAATTTTCGCCGGCCCCGGCTGCCAGGGGAATCGTGCTGAGCATCAGAATTGCGCCCAATACCAGTTTTTTTTGCAAGGTATTCATGATTGCTGCTCCTCGGTCAGGGTGATGGTTACACCTTCCCTATTACAAAGAGCGTACCACGACATCAATTTCGGCCCACAAGCCCACAATCTCTTGTCATGATCGCATTTACAGAAATATCCCGCCGGGTCAAACCGGCGGGATATTTCGCAATCCGTGATCTTGGCGCCACAACCCTGTATGCCAATCCATACACCTGCGAGACCGGGCCAGCGCTGCTATCACCCCAAGGCGCCCAGTATTTCCAGAGTGGCTTCCGGTTCCGGTCGCTGCGTGTAGTCCGGATCCGTGGTCAAGTTGCGCATCACACCCTGCCGGTCAACCACGACTCGCGTGGCCAACGGCAATTCCCAGGCCTCGACCCCATGGTTCTGCGGCAGATCGATGCCAAACCCCACGTACAATTCGCGCAACGTATCGGGCAATGTGTACACCAGCGAAAGGCTTTTCGCGTACGAATTGTCCCGATCATGCAGCACCGGGAACGACAGCTTGTGTGTGCTTTTCACCTCGGCATTTTTCTCAGGCAACTGGGGAGAAATCGCCACCAGTTGCGCACCCAGGGCGCGAAATTTCTCGGCCGTACGTTGCAGAGCATCCAGCTCCGCGTTGCAATAGGGTCACCACACTCCCCGATAGAAGGTGATCACCGCCGGCCCGTTTGCCAGCAATTCATCTGAACTGACAATGTTGCCCTCGGTGTCCGGCAAACTGAAGGCCGGCAGTTGGGAACCCACAGCCGGCAAACCGGCCATGATTCCCGAGTCGCGCAAACCCTGAACCGCCTCTTCAAATGTTGCGACGACCTCGGGCGGGACCTGGGCCTGAAAGCCCGCCTTGATGCGGTCCAGGCGTTCCTGCAAAGTGCTCATGATTGCTCCTTTGTCCCGGTCTCCATGGCCGGATCATAATTGGGGTACTCCGTATAACCGGCCGGTGAGTCTCCGACCGCATACCAGGATTCCTGCGCCGGCAACGGAGCCAGCGGCCAGTTGTTGCGGAACCGCTCGACCAGGTCGGGATTGGCCAGATAGGGGCGCCCGATGGCGATCAGATCTCCGGCACCACTGTCGATCGCAGCTTCGGCGCTGGTCTGATCGTAGCCACAGTTTCCGATCAACGGGCCGTTAAAAACCGCGCGAAAATCGGCCAACGTCATGGGCTCTCCCTGCTCGTGGAATCCAAATGCCAACCCATCCATCAGGTGCAGATAGGCCAGACCGAAAGTATCCAGTTCGCCGGCGGCATAGAGGAACGTTTCCCGAAAATCAGGCGACCCCATGTCGTTGAAGACACCGTTGGGCGCCAGACGAACGCCAACCTTCGCGGCGCCGATGGCATCGCTGATGCCTGCGACAATTTCGCGCAGCAGGCGGAAACGGTTTTCGATGCTGCCGCCATATTCGTCATCACGCTGGTTGGTGCGCGACTGCAGGAATTGATCCAGCAGATAGCCATTGGCCGCGTGAATTTCGACACCGTCGAATCCGGCCGCCGCCGCCCGCTCCGCCGCCGAGACGTAGTCGGCGACAATACCGGCCAATTCGCCCGTTTTCAGAGCACGGGGAGTTTCGTAGTCTTTCTTGCCCAGGGGTGTATGGATACCGTCGCCAGCCAGTCGGATCGCCGAAGGCGCCACCGGCAAGGCTCCGTCGTGGAAGTCACTGTGGGAGGCCCTTCCCATGTGCCACAGCTGAAGGAAGATCCGACCTCCTTTGGCATGCACGGCCTCGACCACCTGACGCCAGGAATCGCCCTGCTCATCGGTGTAGATGCCCGGCGCCCCAACCCAGCCATTGCCCTGGGGGGAGACGGATGTCGCTTCGGTGACGATCAGCCCGGCGCTGGCCCGTTGGGCGTAATATTCGGCTATCAGGCTATTGGCAATACGGCCTGGACCGGCCTTCGAACGGGTCATCGGCGCCAGGACCACCCGGTTGTTGAGCGTCAAATCGCCCACCTTGACCGGGTCAAGCAGTGCAGAGCGTGGTTCAGCAGAACTCATCAGTCCGACCTTTCTGTTTCGCATTCATTTCGGCTGGGTTGGAATCTTCGACTTGCCCTGCATAATAGAACCTTCGTTCTTTATCCGCAAGAGCACGATGTGTAATCATGGCAACAAAATGACAGATAATTTTATAAAACCCTGAATAACAACGTAATATCTGGTTTGCATAGATTCTCGTTTTGTGATATATTACGGAATGTTCAATCTGTTAAATAAGGAGAGACGATGGCCCGCCCCCGCAGTTTTGACGAGACCGAGGTCCTGGAAGGTGCCGTAGCCATGTTCCGTGAACAAGGCTATGAAGGCACCAGTGTGCCCGATTTGACCGCCCGACTGGGGATTTGCCGCCAAAGCCTTTACAAAACCTTTGGCGACAAGCATGGCCTCTATCTCAAGGTTCTCGAGAGTTGGGGACAACGCGAGGTGGACGCCAAATTGGCGTTGTTGGCGGCGCCCGGATCGCCGTTGGAAAATGTGCGCACGTTGATTCGCGGCATGGCTGCCATGGCCACCAGTTGTCCCAGCGAAGGATGCCTGACTGTCACGGCCATGGTGGAAAATCGCGACGATGCCGAAGCTCTCGCCATCGTCGAAGGGCAGGTCAACAGCCTGGAGCAGGGATTCCGGATGGCGCTGGAAAATGCCCAGGGCCTGGGCGAGCTGCACCCCGAGGCAAGACCCGCTCGCCTGGCGCGATCCTTGACCACGGCCGTCTATGGCATTGGCCTGCTGACCCGACTGCCGGGCAGCGGGCCTCGAATCGCCGACGCGGTTTCGGTGATCCTCGAGACCCTGGACGCCGCAACCTAGGTCGCACCGCCCCTACTTCACCACCACACTGACCAGCTTGCCCGGCACGTAGATCACCTTGACGATGGTCTTGTCCGCCACCCAGGTTTGCACCTTCTCGCTGCCGGTCGCCATTTCCTTGATGGCTTCGGCGTCGATGTCAGCCGGCACCTGCAGTTGCTCGCGCACCTTGCCGTTGACCTGCACCGCGATGGTGATCAGATCCTCGGCCAGATACTTCTCGTCAGCGGCGGGCCACCGCTCGTAAGCCAACGTGCCGGTGTGGCCCAGCTTGGCCCACAGTTCTTCGGCCATGTGGGGCGCATAGGGGCTCAGCAGCAGAGCAAACGCTTCCAACACCGAACGCGGACGCTCTTCCTGCGAGGTCATCTCATTGACAAAGACCATCATCTGACTGATGGCCGTATTGAAGCGCAGCTCTTCGGTCATCGTGGTCACCGCATCGATGGTCTTGTGCAGGATGCGCAGGCTCTCTTCATTGGGAGCTACGTCCTGCACGCTCGGCAGCAACTCGTTGGTCTCGTTGTCACAATACAGGCGCCAGACGCGTTCCAGGAAACGGCGCACGCCTTCGATGCCCTGGGTATTCCAGGGCTTATCGCGCTCCAGCGGTCCCAGGAACATCAGGTACAGGCGCAAGCTGTCGGTGCCCTGGGCGGCGATCACGTCATCGGGATTGACCACATTGCCCCGGCTCTTGCTCATCTTGTCGCCGTTTTCGCCCAGGATCATGCCCTGGTTGCGCAGCTTCTGGAACGGCTCGCTGGTCGAGACCAGGCCCAGATCGAACAGCACCTTGTGCCAGAAACGGGCGTACAACAAATGCGCCACCGCATGCTCGGTTCCGCCCAGATACAGATCCACCGGCCCCCAATATTTTTCCAACTCCGG
Organism: uncultured Fibrobacteraceae bacterium; assembly: GCA_964562635.1. Classification (GTDB taxonomy): domain Bacteria; phylum Krumholzibacteriota; class Krumholzibacteriia; order LZORAL124-64-63; family LZORAL124-64-63; genus JAGRNP01. The sequence continues at coordinate 10,322 of CAZLUL010000002.1, forward strand.
ATCCCAGGCCTGTTCGGCATTGTTCGGATCCATGAAGCGCAGGTAGTACCAGCAACTGCCGGCCCACTGGGGCATGGTGTTCGACTCACGGATCGCCTGCTGACCACTGACCGGATCGGTGATGTTCACCCAGTCGCTGATGGTCGCCAGCGGCCCTTCACCCGTGCCCGACGGTTCGTAGTGTTCGACCTCAGGCAACAGCAGGGGCAACTCGTCGTCTTCGAGCACGCGTATGGTGCCGTCAGCCAGTTTCAGCAAGGGGAACGGCTCGCCCCAGTAGCGCTGCCGGCTGAACAGCCAGTCGCGCAATTTGAAATTCACGCGGGCTTCGCCCAGGCCTTTTTCGACCAGCCATTCGGTCATTCGGGCCTTGGCTTCGGCCACGCCCAATCCGTTCAGGAAATCGCTGTTGATGGCCACGCCGTCTTCGGTAAACGCCTGGCCTTCCCAGCCTTCGGGCGTCTGCACCGTCCGGATGATCGGCAGCTCAAACTTTTCGGCGAATTCCCAATCGCGCTCATCCTGGCCCGGCACCGCCATGATCGCGCCAGTGCCATAACCCATCATCACGTAGTCAGCCAGCCAAATGGGAATGCGCTTCTCGTTGGCCGGATTGATGGCGTACGTGCCCGAAAAAACGCCCGTTTTCTCCTTGGCGATCTGACGGTCACGGTCGCTCTTGCCGGCGGCTTCCCGCTGATAGGCCGCGACTGCCTCGCGCTGATCCTCGCTGGTGATTTTGTCCACCCACGGATGTTCCGGGCTCAAGACCATGTAAGTGGCGCCGTACAAAGTGTCCGGCCGGGTCGTGAACACCTTCAGCTTTTCGCTCTGGCCCTCGCCTTGCCCCTCAATGGCAAAAGCCACTTCGGCGCCTTCGCTGCGGCCAATCCAGTTGCGCTGCAGATCCTTGATGTACTCGGGCCAGTCCAGCCCCTCCAAATCGTCCTGCAGACGCTGGGCGTATTGGGTGATCCGCAGCATCCACTGCTTCATGGGCTTGCGCACCACCGGGTGGCCACCCACCTCGCTCAGGCCGTCTTTCACTTCTTCATTGGCCAGCACCGTGCCCAGAGCGGGGCACCAATTGACGGCCATCTCGCCTTCGTAGGCCAGGCCCTTCTTGTACAGCTGGGCAAAAATCCACTGGGTCCAGTGGTAGTAGTCGGGGCTGCTGGTGGTCACTTCGCGGTCCCAGTCAAAACTGAAGCCCAGCAGTTTCAGCTGCCTTTTGAAATTGGCAATGTTCTCGGTCGTGGTCGCCGCCGGGTGGGTCCCCGTCTTGACGGCATGGTTTTCGGCGGGCAAGCCAAAACTGTCCCACCCCATGGGGTGCAAGACGTTGTGTCCGGTCATGCGTTTGTACCGCGAGACGATATCCGTGGCCGTGTAACCCTCGGGATGCCCCACATGCAAGCCAGCGCCCGACGGATAGGGGAACATGTCCAGCACGTAGTACTTGGGCCTGCCTTCGGCCTCGGGGCTGCCTGGCTCAAAGGCCTTGAAGGTCTTGTTCTGGTCCCAGTACTGCTGCCACTTGGGCTCGATCTGTGAAGGATCGTAGACCATTTCGGATCGCCTCTCGGTCGGGTCGGAGTCGGGTCGATTGTCGGGTCGGATATCCAGTGAAGGGGGGAATATGGGGCATTTTTGTCCGTTTGACAACCTATTGAGGGCCGGTCCGAATCTGCCGGGTCGGCCCTATTTCCACTTCTTCAACAAATCCCCCAGCTTGTCCTTGGCTTCGTCCTCCAACTTGCGCCCCTGTTCGCTGGCCGCCCGTTTCTGCAAATCATTCGTCACCGCGCTGAGGTCCAGTTTCACCTTGGGGTCGGTCCGGGTACCGCCCACGGACAAGGGCAACTCCAGCCGTTCCGGTCGTTGGCTACCCAACAATTTGGCCAACTCGGCCATCACGCCATTGCTGAACAGCTCGTCAGTCTGGGCTTTTGTCAGCAGGATGGTGCCGTTGTAGCTCAGGTCGCCGTTGAATCCGTAGTACCCATCAAAAGTCACATCGCCGAACTGCCCCAGGCGAGTCGTCATCGCGTCCAGGCCCACGCGCCCATTTTCCACGCTGATGTGGGTGACCAGATCCTTCAGGGTCTGCTCGTGGTTCAGCGTCTGGCCCGCCTGTTGGGCCAGGGCATTGAGCGAATTGTACGTGCCACCGGAGGTCACAACCTTGCCCTGCTTGATGTCGGCATCCGAGTTGAGCGTCAAGCTGTTGCGGATCGCGTCGGGGTCCAGGCCCCGCGCGGCAAACGTACCGTCCATGTTGCAGCCGCCAAAAACCACTCCTGCCAGCCCGGCAAAGCGGGTCACAAAGTTGTCCACTTCGATCTCACGTGCCTGATAACTGCCGCTGTAGACCGGGTCGTTCAGGTCGTTCAAATCGATTTCCACCTGGCCGGCGACCTGACCCTGATAAACCGCCCCCTGCACATCGTGCACCGTCACCACGCGGTCCTGCAGAGCCAACTGGCCGGTCACGTTGGTCAGGGGCACCTGCATGTAGATGAGAGAATCCGCGGCAAAGGTTCCTTCGCTGGTCAGGTCCGGAAATTCCAGGTCCAGCGGTACTCTCGGCGTCGGCTGGGCACCAGAACCTGCGGTGGATTCGACTCCGGGCACCGAAGCTGTGGGGCTGGCTGCGGGCAGCAACCGGTCCACATCCAGGCGCGGCGAACGCAGGTCAAACGTCAGGTGCGGCGTCTTCATCTCGGCGCCAGCCTGCATCTCGGGCGGCAGGAAATAAGGGAACGGATCACGCAGCTTGCCCGTCAGGTCAAAGGTGCCCGAAGCGAACCGGGCCCGGCAGCTTTCGACCGTCAACTCATCCGGCGTGAAAGCCAGCACGGCATCCATGTTTTCCAACTCGTCGACGAGGCCCGATTCGGTGAACGAAACTTCGCGCGCGGTGACCGTGCCGCTGTACGAGATCTGCGCCGGGTCGCCGGTCTGGTCACTGAAGAACATTTCCAGGTCGGCCCTGCCCGCCAGTTGGCCTTCCTGGCCCGGGGGCATGAAGGGCTGGGCCAGGGCCAGGTCGGCGCCTTTGACCACTGCGGAGCCGCTGGTGCGCACGGGCACCTCGGTCTCGCCGGTCAGGACCACCTCGATCTGCGTCGCAATCGTGCCGCTGGTTTTGTCACCCCGGATTTTCGAAGCCACTTCCGCCGGAAAGAACTGCACCAGATCGACCAAGGCCAGATCATCCGCTACGAGGTTCAATTTTCCGGTGGGAGCCGTCTCGCCCACGGTCACCTGCCCGGTGCAGGCCAGGGGCAGGTCGTTGACCTCGGCGGCCGCGCGGTTGATGTCCAAGCGCGAAGCGGCCTGATCCCAGACCACCTCAAAATCGACGCCGACGTTCAGTTCCGGCACCTCGGCGGGTCCCGTCACGGTGATTCGTTCAGCAGCCAGACGCCCTTCGGCCTGAAAGCGGCCCGGGGCGGGATCAGCCAGACTCATGCCCAGCGTCACACCGGTCATCTGCAATTTCTGCAGACTGGCCTCGGTGGAGCCATCACTGAAGGTGAGTTGGCCGTTCTTGAGGGTCAGGCTCGCAATGGAAAGCGGCGGCGGCGAGTTGGCCGGGGCAGCCGGCTCGGCCGTTGCCGAGGGCGCTGCGACCGCAGGGTCAGCCACGGCTTCGAACGTGAAATTGTCACTGCCGTCGGCCCGGCGCATCAGGTTCACCACCGGCGTATCGACGACCAGGCGATGCACCCGGATTTCGCCCTTCAACAGGGGCCCAATCTCCAGTTTCAGATCCAGAGCCTGGCTGCTGACAAGATGGTCACCGCCAAATCCATCCGGATTGTGGATGGCAAAATCGGACAGACGCACGCCCAAGCCACCCTGCAGCGAAACCGCCACTTCGCCAACACTGACTTCGCGGCCCAATTTTTCGCGGGCCTGTTCCAGGGCCAAATCACGAATTTTGTCGATCGGGAGAAAGATCATCACGGCCGCGACAGCCAATACCACGACCGCCAGCAGACCCCCCATTACCCGAACTGATTTCCTGCGTGCCCATGCCATCGCCATTTGCCTCCGAGTCAGAACCATTTCATCGCTTGGCCGAGTTTCTCGTCACAGCGCTCCCCGACCATAACAGGAGAGCCAACTCCCGCCAGCAAAAAACCTCCCCACCAAAAAGGTGAGGAGGCCAAAATCGCGAGCCGGCAGACTCTTCTACATCGGCGAAAAACCCTGATCCGCCCAGTAGGCGTCCTGGTAGATCTTCTCCAGCTCCAACAGTTGCTCGAGGTGGCCATCTTCCCATTCGCGCAGCCAGGTGAACAATTGTTTCAGGTCCGCGTCTTCGGTTTTCTCCGCGTGTTCCTTGTAATAGGCAATGGCCTTGTTTTCCAGGTCGCAGCCGATGCTGATGACGGCCATTTCAAATTTGCCCCGTTTGACGGACTTCTTGAAAGAATCCGTCACCACGGTGCCGGCGCCGTGGTCCACCTCGGCGGGATGCACGTCGGCCAGGTTCAGCTTGCCATCTTTCATCAGGCTCTTGTACTGGGTCATCAGGATGTTCACATGGTCATCCTCGTCCCGGGCGAGCATCTCGAACATGGCGCGGGCCGCGGGATCTTCGGCCTCGGTGGCCGCATGGCTGTACAATTGCTGGCCCTTGACCTCAACCATCACCGCATCCTTGATGGCCTTGATCATCTGCTCTTTTTTCTGGTCGGTGTTCATCGGATTCCTCCTGTGAGAATCTCGGGACAGTTGCTATAATGCCAAAATTAACCCGTGACGGGCAAACAACAAGGACCAAGTCCGGCCCTAAACAGGACTCTAAAAGTCCAGTACGTTCAGCTTGAAGTACCGTTTGGGATTGCGGCGCATCGCGTCGAACAATCGCTTCATTGAAGTCATGGTCGAATCGGCCGTTACGTACAGGCTGGGGTCGTTCAGCAGCATGGCCGCCGTGCCGTCCCCCTCTTCCAGTTGGATCAGGATCCGGTTCAGGCGTCGGGTCGATTCGGTCAGCGAAACCATCATGCTGTCGGCCGTGATCACCGCTGAGGCGGCATGGTCGAACGTCTGGCCGATCTTGTCCGACTCCATGAGGGACCGGATCCGCTCACTGGTCACCCGCAGATCCCCCAAAATGGTGGCGACATCACCATGGTTGTCCCTGACCATCTGATCGACCAGCACCAGGGTCTCGTTGGCCTGCTGCAGGGTCTCGGTGACCATGCCGTCATCCCTCACCTCGTCCACCAATTCGGTGACCTTGGCCGTCAGGACCCGCATCTCGGCCAGGGCATCGCCCGCCGCGTCGGTCATGGCAGAGATAGTGCCGGCGGTGCGGCCCTGGAAAAGGTGGCCTTCCAGCACCGGCGCACCCACTCCGGGGTCAACCTCGATCAGGACCTCGCCCACGATGCCTTTTTCGCCCAGGATGAATTCCGCGTCCTCACGCAGGTCCACGCCTTCTTCCAAGATCAGTTCGACCCGGACGGATTCCTGCATGATCTGCAAGCCTGTCACCTGGCCCATGCGGATGCCACGCACCTGCACCCGACCTCCCTCGAGCATGCCTTCGACGCGGTCAAAATCAACCAGGTAGAGACGCGATCCCTCGCTCAGATCGATATTCTTCAGCCACATCATGCCCACCACGAGAATGACCAAGGCCAGGACGGTGAGCAAGCCCACCTGGAATTCGCTGATTTTGCGTTGCATTCATCTCTCCGGGATCATGGTTCCACTGCACCGAGGGTCTCGCACTTGCCGCTGGGCTCTGGTCGCTAGAACGCGCCCAGCGGCCCCCGGGAATTGCCCTCGATGAACTGGCGCACCATCGGGTGATCGGTCTGGCGGACTTCTTCCACCGTTCCGGAAAATACGATCTTACCGCGGCTCAACATCGCCATGCGGTCGGCGATCTTGAAGGCGCTGGGCATATCGTGGGTGACCACGACGCTTGTGACGCCGAGCTCCTTCTGCAGTTTGATGATCAGGTCATTGATGGCGTCGCCGGTGATCGGGTCCAGACCCGTTGTCGGCTCGTCATAGAGAATAAATTCGGGCTCCATGACGATTGCCCGGGCCAGGCCCGCCCGTTTCTTCATGCCGCCCGAAAGCTCACTGGGCAGTTTTTCAGCCGCACCATCGAGCCCCACCTGCGCCAGGCACTCAAAGGCCCGCTCAACAATGCGTTCTTCGGACCAGTTCGTATGCTCGGCCAGCATCAGTCCCACATTCTTACAGACATTCATCGAATCGAACAGCGCCGCGCCCTGAAACAGGAAGCCGAATTTCTTGCGCAGCTCCATCAGGCTTCGCTTTCTCAGCTGGGATATCTCCTGACCTTCGACCCAGATCTGACCGCAATCGGGCTCCAGAAGGCGCACGATGTGCTTGAGCAGGACAGATTTGCCTTCGCCGCTGCGCCCGATGATCACTAGGGTCTCGCCCTTGTGGATCAGGAGGTCGGTTTCATCGAGCACCTGTTTGGCGCCAAAGCTCTTGGAGACGCCTTCGACGATGATGCCTTCGAACGCCGTGGGGTCAGCGACCTTTTGATTGGGCGCAGGAGGAATGTTGTACGGAGTTTCCATGTCCCTCCTACTTCTCGAAGATGATCTGGAACAGAATGATGGCCAACAGGTAATCGGCAACCAGCACGCTGAGACAACTGCCAACCACTGCGGTCATGGTCGCCCGCCCCACGCCCTCGGCGCCGCCCTGGGTATTGATGCCGAAATAAATGCCGCTCAGGGCGATAATGCCCCCAAAAATGACGCTCTTGATCAGGCCACCGAGCAGGTCGCTGTGCTTGTAGAACATCTGCAGGCCCTCGATGAAGGTGCCGCTGGAAATGTCCATCGTGACCACCGAGGCGAGAAAACCGCCGATAATGGCGATCACATCACAAAAAATGGTCACCACCGGGATCATCAGCACTGCGGCCCAGAAGCGCGGCATGGCCAGGTAACTGACCGGGTCGATCGCCATGATACTCATGGCGTCGAGCTGTTCGGTCACTTTCATGGTGCCCAATTCGGCGGCATAAAAGGCGCACAAACGGCTGCCCACCACCAGCGCCATCAGCACCGGACCCAATTCGATAAAAACAGACTTGGAGATGACCGTGCCCAGGAATTTCATCGGCACGTAGGCCTGCATCTGGTAAACGGCCTGCACCGCAGTCACCGCACCAACAAAAATAGAAGTCACGATGACCAGTGGCATTGAGCCCACCAGCACCACGTGCATCTGTTCGAGAATCTCGGCCCGCATTTTCCAGGCCTGACCGGTGGCCAGGAAGATCGAACGCAACAGCAGGACGCCTCGACCAGCACTGCTGAAGCCGAATTGGACATTCTGACCGAGTCTTTCCACCAAGGTTTTCATGATCGGAAAAATATAAGCCCCTTCCGGTCGGAAGTCTATAGCGGCGCCATCAGTTGTCTTTCAGGTAGCCCAGAATTCCCCGCAGGGTTTGGCGGGAAAAGTCTCTTTCTCGCTCCTGAATATCAGTCGGCAAGAGCGTTCCCCGGGCATAGTGGGAATCCACGTCGCGCAACGCCGCTCGCAGCAAGGCCATCAGACCGGCCTCGCCCTCTGGTTGCTCGGTGTGGGGCAGCGCCGCCAGACTGGCCCGAACCTCGGCCACGGTCGCCGTCCATTGCCGCAACTGCTTCCGGGCTGACTCCAGCAAGCCTCGCGTATCGCCCGCAAATTCTCCGTGATGGGCAAAGAGCAAGCGCCGCGGCAGGGGGTTGAGGGCCAAGACCCGTTCCAGGGACGCCTCAGCCGTTTCCAGATGGAATCGCGGCGGTGTGGCCGGCCGCAGGTAATACTCTTCGTTTTCCGGCCCCTGACCCAGGGCGGAGAAGGTGCCGGCGCACTCGCCCAGAAAAACCCGATCGCCATGCACGAAAGCCAGGTGGTGCGCCGCATGTCCCGGCGTATCGACCACTTTGATCCCCCGCGCCTCGATTTCGGCGAATTCGGCCAACGATTCCACGGGCACCGGTGCAGGCTCGCCATACACCGCCGCTTTTTCGCCCAGCACCTGCTGGGATCCGGCCCACAGCCGGGCCGGGTCCACGATATGCGGACGGCCTTTTACATGGCAGACCACCCGGGCGCCGGGCCAACGCTCCAGGATGCGCGCCGTGCAGCCGCCGTGATCAAGATGCACATGGGTCAGCAAAATATAGTCGAGATTTTCGACGCCCAGTTTTTCCAGCTCTCCGACCAGGTAGTCTGCGGTGCTCGGCGGCCCGGGGTCGACGATGAAAGTCAGGTCCGGCGCGATCGATACCCAACAGCTGATAAACCGGCGTTGGCCCGACAACTGCTGATCCAGATCGACCAGGTGCAGCCGGGCGCTAACGGGCGAGGTCCCCAAAGCGGGTGAACTCCTTGTGGAAGTGCAGGTCGAACTGCCCGATGGGGCCGTTGCGCTGCTTGCCGATGATGATCGTGCTCATGTTGTGCAGGCTTTCATCCTCGGGCTTGTACACTTCTTCACGGAAAATGAACATCACCACATCGGCATCCTGCTCAAGGGCGCCCGACTCCCGCAAATCGCTCAACATGGGTTTGTGGTCGGCGCGCGATTCGACCTGACGCGAAAGCTGGCTCAAGGCGATCACCGGCACGTCCAGATCCTTGGCCATGCCCTTCAGGTTGCGGCTGATGGTCGATATTTCCTGCTGCCGGTTTTCCTGGCGCCCGCTACCGGTCATCAACTGGAGGTAGTCGATGATGATCAACCCCAGTCCGTGCTGCTGCTTCAGGCGGCGCGCTTTGGACTTCATTTCCAGCACCGAGATGCCACTGTTGTCATCGATATAGATGGGCGCCTGGCTCAGGCTTTCGCAGGCCTGGGTCAACCGCGGCCAATCTTCGGCCCGCAGCTTGCCTCGGCGCAGGTTGTGCAGGTTGAACGAACCGCTGCTGCCGAGCATCCGCATGACCAGCTGTTCGCGCGCCATTTCCAGACTGAAAATGCCCACGCCCACTTTTTCATTCACGGCCACGTTGTACGCCATGTTCAAGGCCAAGCTGGTCTTACCCATCGACGGACGGGCCGCCAGGATAATAAGATCGGACTTCTGCAAGCCACCCGTCTTGCGGTCCAATTCGCTGAAGCCCGTGCGCAGTCCCGTCACATCATCGTTGTTCTGGAAGGCCTCTTCGATGGACTTGAAAGTGCCCGGCACGATCTTCTCGACCGAAGAAAAGCCATCGTTGCGGGTGTCTTCGCTGATGTCGTAGATCTTGCCCTGGGCCCGATCCAGAATCTTGGCCGCTTCATCGGCCCCTTCGTGGGCCTCGGTCGATATGGCACTCGAAACAGTGATCAGATTGCGCAGCATGGATTTTTCGCGCACGATGGCCGCGTGGTGCATGACGTTGGCCGAGGTGCCCATCATGCCGGCCAGGTCGATCAGGAAATCCATACCGCCCACGATTTCCAGCAGGTTGGCGCCCTGCAGTTTCTTGATCTCGAACTTGTCCAAAAACGTTTCGGCCGAACGTTCGAGCAGGTCCGCCACGGTGATCGGGTCAATGGCCTGATCGTTTTCGTAGAGCAAGCCCATGGCCCGATAAACCAACTGGTGTTCGCGGCGGTAAAAATCCGTGTACTGGATCACTTCGGCAGCCAGACCAATGGCTTCCTTGTCCATCATCGCGGCGCCGAGCACAGCCTGTTCGGCTTCTTCGCTGAAGGGCGGCTGGCGATCGCGGGGCAGGCGATCGTAACCAAAGGACGAGCGACGGCCACCGCTGGCAACACCGGGGCCGGGGTCATCGGTCATGGGGCCGGGATCAGTGCTGTCCGAGGGCCCAGGAATATCGGGGCCGGTGGGTTGGGACTTGCCTTCCAAAATGATACCTCTGCGCGCGCGGGAGCCGTGTTTTAGTGAGTTCCCCAAGTTACCACGCCCAGACCCAATCGCATAATGGCCGCTTTCCGGTAGTCCACAATCCTGTGGATAAGCTGGGGACAAGTTCGGGGATAGCGCGCCTGAACCTGGGGAGAAGCCGGGGAAAACCTGCCTTTCCGGTGGAAAAGAATCGCCATCGCGGGGATAATCCTGGGGTCAGCTCGGCAAATGCCGGGCTAAGGTCCGTTTTACGGGACTTGCCCCGAAAAGTTATCCCCAGGACTGGGGATAACCCACCCCCAACCGGAGACCACGCGCCACCCATGAGCGACAAGTCCACCCACAGCCAGGCCCTGCAGCGTATCATGGCGGCGGCCCACCCGCCCCAGCCCTGGCAAGCGTCCGGACAGCTGCCCTGGCAAGACCAGGCCTTCAGCGAGCGCATGCTCACGGTGCACCTGGACCCCGAAACCCACATGGCCAGCCGGGCCGCCGAAGTGATCACTCGCCACCTCGACTGGCTTCTGGGTCAGTTGAATCAACGTGGCCAACAGGGGCCAGCGCACATTCTGGATGTCGGCTGCGGGCCCGGTCTCTATTGCCACGAACTGGCTCGCCGCGGCCATCGGGCCACCGGCTTCGACTTCGCGCCGGCACCCTTGGCCTGGGCCCGGCAACAGGCCGAGGCCGAAAATCTGGCGACCCACTTTTTTGCGGCGGACCTGACCGACTTGCCGGCTGACCTGGCCACCACCGTCGGCCCCGTCGACGCCATCACCTTCTGGTTCGGGGAATTTCATTCATTCCAACCGGCGGTGGCCGAAAACTTCCTGTCCCGCCTGGCCCAATGCCTGCGTCCCGGCGGGCTGTTCATCCTGGAATACCAACCCTGGGATTTGTTCGTCCGCGAGGACAGCAATGAATGGACCGCCTGCGAGAGTTCGGTTTTCTGCGACCGCCCGCATCTCTGGCTGCAGGAGTTCAGCTGGAACGAAGAAGCCCGGGCCGAGGTTCATGTGCACTGGATCATCGAGCAGGAATCGGGTAACCTGCACAGGTACGAGCAATGTCATCAGGGCTGGCCCGAGGCCGAACTGGTGGAACTGCTGGCCCGGGTGGGGCTGGGCGACCCGTCCTTTTCTCCGCCCATCACCGGCGTGGCCGAAGAATTTGAGTTCCCCATGCTGGTGACCCGGAAACTGTAGTGAACCTGAGACATGCAGCCAGAAAGCACCCTACGTGAGCCCTGACCGCAGATCAGCATCCGGCCCCGGCAAACCGGCGGAGGACCAACATGGTTTGGCGTAACCCCCGCCGCCTGCTGCCATTTCTGCTGGGTTTGGTCCTTTTTGTGGGTCTGGCCATGGCGCCCCCCTTTCCCGACACAGTCGACCCGGCCGGACAAGCGGTGCACCTGAGCAGCCAGGGACAGGCGGCCCTGGGCCTTTTTCTGCTGGCCGGCATCTGGTGGGTCTTTGAAGTGGTGCCCGTTGGGGTGACGGCCATCGCCATCGCCGTCTTCCAGTCCCTGTGGCTGATCCGCGACCCTCGCGCGGCCATGACGGACTTCATGGACCCCTCGGTGTGGTTCATTTTCGGTTCGCTGCTGATCGGCGCCAGTTTCACCCGCACCGGACTGACTCGGCGCCTGGCCTTCCTCATGCTTTCCCGCCTCTCCGAACGCACAAACATCATCTACCTTGGGGTCTTTGGCATGACAGCCGCCCTGACCCTGTTCATGGCCCACACAGCGGTCGCCGCGGCGGTTTTCCCCCTGTTGCTGGTGGTCCATAACCTCTATGAGCCATCCGGCAAGGTGACCCGCTTTGGCAAAGGCCTGTTCATTGGCATGGCCTGGACCGCAGGCGCCGGCAGCATCATCACCCTGCTGGGCGCTGCCCGCGGCGCGGTCGCCCTCGGGTTCTACCAGAAACTCGGCGGCGAAGAGATCAGCTTCTTTGAACTGACCAAGTTCATGTTGCCTCTCGGGGTCCTGATGGTATTTCTATTGTGGGGCTATATCTGCCTGGCTTTCCGGCCCGAAAAAGGTGAGGTGCCTGGCTTGAGGGCGCGAGCGGCCCAACTCTACGCCGACCTGGGCCCGGTCACCCGGCGGGAAATCGGAACCCTGGTTATTGTGGCGGGAGTGGTCACCATGCTCAGTCTGCGCTCTTTTGTGCCTGCCCTGGCTGCGGTCGACAAGAGCGCGGTCATTCTTTCTGCTGGCCTGCTCTTCTTTTTCACCAACATCCTGAGCCTGAAAGATCTCGAGGCGGTGCCCTGGAACATCGTGCTGCTCTTCGGCGGCGCCATGAGTATCGGCTTCTGCCTGTGGCAGACCGGAGCCGCCGAATGGATGGCCATCGGCTGGCTCAGCCTGCTGCACACCGCGCCCTGGTTCGTCTTCGTCATCGGCGTCGCTTTTTTCGTGATGATCATGACCAACTTCATCATGAACGTGGCCGCCATCGCCATCACCCTGCCGGTGGCTCTGGTCATGGCCCGCTACATCGGCGTGCATCCTGAAGTCGTGGTCTTCGCATCGCTCGCCGCGGCCGGCATGCCCTTTATGCTCCTGGTCGGCGCGGCCCCCAATGCCATCGCCTTTGAAAGCAAGATGTTCCGCACGCGGGAATTTTTCCTGCACGGTATTCCGGCCAGTGCCATGCTCATGCTCGTCATCGCGCTGTTTGTCTGGAAAGTGTGGCCCATGATGGGCATGCCGGTGCTGACCGGGTGATCCCGCCCGGTTCGTCAAATCCGCAATATCAGGCAATATTAGGCAATATCAGAATAGTGAAGATGGCTCAGGCTTGAGCGCTGGCTTCCAGGTCGGACAGATTCTCAAAAAGGATCTGGGGGCTTGGCAGTGGCGGCAGGCAGACAACTTTCGCGCCGAGTTCCGATTCCAGGCCCAATCCCCCGGAGCCCAGAATCAGAACTCGACAACTGTCCGCAACGGCTTGTTTAACAAGGTCGGTACAAGCCGGTCCAAACTCGTCCTGCGTCCCTCTGAGAATCAATAAAGCGCGGCAACCGCTACCAACAGATTTGAGTGCACCTTGCAGGCTCGTCACCCGATCAACGCGGAAACGGCCAGACAAACAGGCCGCCAAGTCCCCAGCCAAGGGGCCGCTTTCAGCAAAAATTGCGACAACGGGTAATTGTTTATTTACGCGTTCAGGCTGCATTTCAATCTTTTCAAACCTCGCAAAGGGATGGACCATTTCCGGTGAATCATGTGGAAGCCGGCTCGATCGGCTTGACTCTCGCCCAGCGCCAAGGCGTTCAGCCCCGGCTTCCACAATTTCACGACTCGAATCTTGCTCGGCCTCTTGGTCAGCGGTTCCAATCTTCAGCGCTTCCAGCGCCATCCGGTTCTCGTCATTATCTGACAAAAAACCCTTTGGTCTCACGTGAGTCATAGGTGCCTGCTTGCTGTCCGAAGATGCCTCTAATCCGCGTCTCGCCCCCGCTCGGTCACCTACCCAGCCCAATACCGGGCCGTGTCCGCGATCCAATCCTCTGATCCCCCTCGAGATACTATACCCCCTATAGGCAATCCTTATGCCCTTCCAGATACAAACGGAAAGAAAATCATTAGCTGTTCAAACACAACGCATTACAGCCTTATTAAACTTCTGTATTGGAGAACTGGGGGAAGGTGGTGCAACTTTTTTGTTGCATCTGAAAAACATCAAAACTTCATAACTAGATTAAAATCAACGAAAACACAGGTGCCACAAAAATGTTGCAGAAAACTCGCGTGTTGCGGTTGTCTGAATCGGTTCGGCCGGAGGCTCAGGCAGGCTTAAATTCGTCCGGATCCACGCCCAGATCCCTCAATTTGCGTTGGAAAGACTGGCGCAGAACACCGCTGGCCTCGGCGGCCCGACTGACATTGCCGCCAGCGGCCCGCAATCGGTTGCGGCAATATTGACGCTCCCGCTCCTCCTTGGCCCCGTCGCCGGCCTCTTTCAAGGACATCGTCTCGGATTCTGCGGCGCCCCCCCCGCCCGATGCCTCGCCGGATATCTCGTCGGATGACTCGTCAGCCCGCATATCAAACCCAGGATCCAAACCGAACATGTCCCCCAGTCCAATCAATCCTCCCCGACAGTTGATCACCGCGCGCTCGACAAAATTGCGCAACTCGCGCACGTTGCCTGGCCACCGTTCCTGCAGGATACGCTGTTCTACGGCCGGTGAGAATCCGGCGATGGCCCGGGCGTTTTCAGCGGCGAACTGATCCAGGAAATGGCGGGCCAGGACCATCACATCGCCGGGTCGCTGCCGCAAGGCGGGCAACTTGATGCGATAGATATTCAGGCGGTAATAAAGATCTTCACGGAACGTGCCCTCGTTGATCGCCTCGGTCAGATCCCGACTGGTGGCCGCCACGATGCGGCAACGCACCTCGCGTTCGACATTTTCGCCCAGGCGCACAAACATCTTCTCGCCCAGGGCACGCAACAGCTTGACCTGCAAGTCCAGCGGAGCTTCACCCACTTCGTCCATGAAGAACGTGCCACCGGCCGCCAATTCCAGTTTGCCGATGCGCGACTTGGCCCCGGTGAACGCCGCCTGGCTGTGGCCAAAAATTTCCGACTCGATCAGGTCAGCCGGAAAGGCCGAGCAATTGATGCCCACAAACGGCCCGCTGCTATAGTTGCTGCCTTCATGAACCCGGCGCGCGATCATTTCCTTGCCCGTGCCCGACTCGCCTGTGATCAGTACGGTCGCAGTGGTGCCGGCCACGGTATCGGCCTGCTCGAGAACCCGGAACATCCTATCGTCGCCACAGATAAAAGAGCCGGTCAGGCGGCCCAACTCTCCCTGTTGGGCCTGAATTTGGCGTTTGCTCCGGCCGGCCACCAGGGCCCGCTCGATCAGGTTGAACAGCTCCGGGGGGTCTGCTGGTTTGATCACATAGTGGAAGGCCCCCAGCTTCATGGCCTCAACCACGGTGCTGACCCGGGTCCGGCCCGAAAGCATGATCACTGGCGGCGGGTCGTCCAGGGCCCGGATACGTTCCAGGATCTGCACGCCGTTGACTTCACTGCCCTCGAATTCCACATCCAGCAGGACCACATCAGGACTGATGACGGCGATTTTTCTCAGCCCGGCTTCCGCATCGTGGGCCATGTCGATGTTGTAGCGGGAGCCGAGCACGGCCTCCAGGTCGTCGCAGAAATCGGGTTCGTCATCGAGCAGAAACAGGCGGGGCCGGTTCATCTCAACCCTCTTCCGCTTGCAGGGCCTCACTCAGCGCCTGCAGTTTGCGCACGTCGTCCCAAGTGTCGCGTTTCCAGCTCGGATTGCGCAACAGGGCGGCCGGATGGAAGGTCGCCATCACCGGCACCCCGGCGTAAAAATGCACCGAATTGCGCAGCTTGCCCAGGCTCAGATCGGTCTTGAGCAGGGTTTGGGCCGCCACCCGCCCCAGGCAACAGATCACCCGCGGTTGCAGGATCGCCAACTGACGTTTCAGGTGCGGCTCACAGTGTTGAACCTCATGCGGTTGCGGGTCGCGATTATTGGGCGGCCGGCACTTCAGGATATTGCAGATGTAGACATCGTCGCGGGAGTAGCCGAGGGCATCCAGAATCTTGGTGAGCAACTGACCACTGGCGCCCACGAATGGTTCGCCCTGCTGGTCTTCTTCCCGCCCCGGTGCCTCGCCAATAAAAACCACATCGGCCCGGGGATTGCCGGTGCCAAAGACGGTGGTCTGGCGAGTGCCACTCAAATCGCACGCCGTGCAGGGCCGGACTTCGGCTTCCAGGGCGGCCATGGCAGCGGCCGCATCATCGGCGTGGGCTGTGAGCAGGGGTTCGGTCACCGGTGCAGTAGGATCCGCCTCGGCCTGGCGCTTGATCAGGGCCATGGTCTCGCCCACGAACTGATCACATCGTGCGCGGAAGGCGGCTTCCTTGTCGTTGGCCGGCACCGGTCCGGCTGGTTTGGCCCGTGTTGCGGGTGTTGCGGGTTTTGCGGGTTCAACCGGTGCCGGAGCCGGCGCCGCAGCTTCGGCCACCTCAGGTTCCGCTGTCACCGGAATCACCTCGGGCCGGCTGCCTTCATCCAGGTACCATTCGGCTCCCTGGGCCCGGTTCTGGCGGATCCAGGCCTGCAGGTCTCCAATGATGTTTTGGCGCTCGTCCGGGTGATTAGCCATGGGTATCGCTTTGTTGGTCGCTCAATATTTGTCAGCAGTTGGACTGGTGCTGCGCCAGCTCCATCAGCAGCTGTGCCGCCAGCTCGGCCTTGGGCCGTGACTCGCTCGCCCAGATCATACCACCGGAAGCCAGCAGTTGAACCCTGTGATTTTCCGCACCGAACCCCGAACCCTCTGCCGTCGGGTTGTTGGCCACCACATAGTCCATGCCCTTGGCCTCCAATTTGCCCAGGGCCCTGGCCTGCACATCTTCGGTTTCCAGGGCAAAGCCGACCACTTTCAGGCCCTCCGGACGATGATTCGGCACCACTTCGGCCAGGATGTCGGGATTGCGGGCCATGTCCAGCTGCCACCCCGTGCCCAATTTTTCTTTTTTCAATTTTCCCGCCGCCGGGTTTGCCGGCGTGAAGTCCGCCACGGCCGCTGACATCAACAGCCACTCGGCGCCCGCCTGCAGGCAATCGCCCACCGCCTGAGCCATGTCCTGGCCCGACTGCACCGCAACAAAGGCCCGCAGGCCCCGGGGCGGTGTCAGATCCACCGGGCCACTGATCAGGGTCACTATTGCGCCCTGGGCAACCGCCACGGCCGCCAGCGCATACCCCATGGTGCCCGAAGAACGGTTGGCCACATAGCGCACCGGGTCGATGGCCTCGTGGGTCGGGCCGGCGGTGATCAGCACCTGCTGGCCGGCCCAGAAAGAGGGCGCAGCTTGTGTGTCCTCCACTGTGCCCGCCAGAGCGCGCGGCTCCAATCCCACCGCCAGTTCCTGGATCGACGCCACGATTTCTTCGGGCTCGACCATTCGGCCCTCGTCCACGGTGCCACAGGCCAGGAAACCGGAGCCCGGCCCCACCAGGTGCACGCCTCGCCCGCGCAGGGTCGCCACATTGGCCTGGGTGGCCGGATGCCGCCACATATTGTCGTTCATTGCCGGCGCCATCAAGACCGGACCCGGCTGGGCCAATAGCAGAGTCGAAACGATGTCATCAGCGATGCCACCGGCGGCCTTGGCCATGGTATTGGCCGTCGCCGGCGCAATCACCGTCAGGTCGGACCAGCGCGCATATTCGATGTGGTCCAGGGCATCGCTCTGGTCTTCGCCCCACAAATCGGTGGCCACCGGGTGGCCAGAAAGAACCTGAAAAGTCATGGGGGAAACAAAGCGGGTTGCAGCCGCGGTCATGGCCACTTTCACGGAAAAACCCGCCTGCACCAGCAGGCGGGTCAAAAAGCAACTTTTGTAGGCGGCGATGCCACCGGTGACCATCAGCAAAATCCGGACTTGAGAGACGCGGACATTCCCGTGATCAGCCATGGTCTACTCCTCGCCTTCCTGCTCCCTCTCAAGCCGGGCTTGGCGGGCGCGTTCCTTGACGTCGTAGAATTCGACCTTGCCGTCAATGAGACGATCGACCGCCAAAGTGGTGATCTTGCCGGGCAAGGCCACATTGTAGTTGCGGGCGCGTTCGTTCAAGCGCCGGGCTTCGAGGGCGGCAATCTTGATCGCTTTGAATTTGTTCGGAATAAGAGCGGTCACCTTTTGGCGCGGAATATAGGTCATGCGGCCTTCCTCACAGGCTGGAGACAGGAGCGGTTTCTGAATAAATCAGTTTCTGGGTAAACCGGTCCGTCGTGTTTTTGGCAACCGAACAACGATAACGAATTTGGCGAAAAGCGCAAGAAATCGGCATAATAACGGTCAGGTCAGAGGCGAACGGCGAAAAGACTCACGGCGGCAGTCTTCGGCCGTAATCACGGCTTTCATGCGATTAACGGCCGCATCGAGGTCATCGTTGACGATCCAGTAGCGATAACGCGGGGCAAAACCCACTTCGTGGCGGGCATTCTTCAACCGGGTTTCGATCACCTCTGGGCTGTCGGTACCCCGGGATTGCAGGCGGCGCTCCAATTCTTCCCACGAAGGCGGAAACAGGAAAACGGACACCAATCTGCTGGCAAACAGATCGATCACGTTCACGCCACCCTGCACATCGATGTCCAGCACCGGGATCTGGCCCGCGCCCGTCATCTCGTCCAAGCGACTGCGGCGGGTGCCATAGCAGTTGTCGTGCACCCGGGCCCATTCCACGAACGCGTCGTCCGAAACCAATTCGTCAAAGACACTCTGATCCACAAAATCGTAGTCCACGCCGTTGGTCTCGCCTTCGCGCATCGGCCGCGTGGTCGTCGAGACCGAAAACGCCAAGCGCGGGTTGCCCTCCATCAGGCAGCTGATGAAGCTGCTTTTGCCCGCCCCGGAAGGCCCTGTGATCAGAACGATCATCGCTACTCCAGATTCAGGATCTGTTCGCGCATGGACTCGACTTCATCCTTCATCGTGATCACAGCCTGGGTGATGTCCATCAGGTTGGTCTTGCTGCCGGTGGTATTGACCTCGCGGTGCATTTCCTGCAGCAGGAAATTCAGCCGCTTGGCCACCTGCCCACCCTCGTCCAGCGCCTTGTGGAAATGGGTGATGTGGATACCCAACCGTTCGCATTCTTCGTTGATATTGGCCTTGTCCGCCAACATGGCCACTTCCTGGGCCAGGCGCTGCGGGTCGACCTGATCGGTCAGGATTTTTTCCAGGCGTTCTTCCAACCGCTTCTGGACTTCGGCCGCGGCCTCGGGGGCGCGTTTTTCAACCTCGGCCAACTTGGTGGACAAAGTCTCCAGGCGCCCACGCATTTCCTGGACCAAGGCTTCGCCTTCAGCCTGTTTCATGGCCATCAAGCCTTCGTGGGCCGTCGCGATGGCGGTCATCATCGCGGCCCGCATTTCGTCCTGCTCCACTTCCATTTCTTCGGCCCGAAACAAGTCCGGCACCGCCAGCAAATGGTCCAGGGTGACCGGATGGCTCGCGCCGGTGGCCTTCTCCAACTCAGCCGCCGCAGCGCGCACCATGTCCAGCCCCGACTGCAAACGCTCAGGATCCAACCCGGCACCGGAGCCTTCCCGATTGACCTGCAGCTGCACCGCCACGGTCACCCGCCCGCGCGCAACGTTGTCCTTCAGAAACTTGCGGATGTCCGTCTCCAGAAAAGCTAGGACACCGGGCAGTTTCAGACTCACGTCCAGGAAGCGGTGGTTCACCGAGCGCAATTCCACAGAGATAGTCATGGGGCCGGTAGCGCCTTCGCCGGTGCCGAAGCCGGTCATGCTGAGCATGGAGATCCTCCAGAAAGTCGAGTTGTTGGCCCGGGGCGATGGGGGCCTCGCAATATTCGATTGGCCGAATCTTAGGTCAGAGACCCTGTGGCGGCAAGGAAATGAACGAGAATTGAGCGGGATCAAAGTTGTGACTCTCTGCGTATACCCTTACAATGCGCCTCACATTCTCGCTGCCGAATGATTGGAAAGGACGCCATCATGAGATTCCTGCGCCGCCTGGCCACCGCTTTTGCCCTGACTGCCCTGCTGGCCACTCCCCTGTTTGCCCAAACGGCGAACGAGCTGGCCACCGACGATTCCCCGGGGATCCAAAGCAACATCGCCTTCGGCATGCGCGCCGGCTACACCAGCTGGGATGGCGTCGATCAGGTCCACTTTGGGGCCCACCTCAAGCTCGGTGAAGTCTTTCCCAACGTGCACTTCACACCCAACGTCGAAGCCGGTATCGGCGGCGATGCGACCATCATCGCCCTCAACGGCGACCTCGCCTACAGCTTCACCGAGTTTGTGACCCACCCCTGGAACGTCTACGGCGGTGGCTCTTTTGCCCTCAACTTCATCAATCCGGATGTCGGCGAGTCCGATACCAGCATCGGCCTGAGCGCCCTGCTTGGTCTCGAGCGCACTTTCGCCAACGAGCACCAGGGTATGGTCGAAGTCCGGGTGGGCATCCTGGATGGCCCGGATTTCAAACTCACCTTCGGCTACACGTTGTTCTAGTCATGAATGGGTTCCAGTCATGAGCATCCCCACTCCCTGGTCCGACCCCGCAACCCTGGCCAACCTGCTGGCCGGATGGCGGCAGATGTATGGCGGCCGGGATCTGTTCCGC
Source organism: uncultured Fibrobacteraceae bacterium (assembly GCA_964562635.1). Lineage (GTDB taxonomy): Bacteria > Krumholzibacteriota > Krumholzibacteriia > LZORAL124-64-63 > LZORAL124-64-63 > JAGRNP01. The sequence continues at coordinate 30,378 of CAZLUL010000002.1, forward strand.
ATCTCGGCCGGCGACCGCTGGGTGCGGCTGCATCTGGCGGGTGACGAGCGCATGGGATTGTTGCTCAGCGGCCTGCCCGGCGCGCGACTCATCTTTGCCCATCAGGGCCGGCTGCCCGACCCTCTGGTGGCAGCCCTGACCCCGGTTCGCAAACATCCCCTGCACCCCCTGCTGAACAACGCCCGCCTCGTTTCGTGCGGACTTCTGCCCAACGACAAGGTGGCGGCCTTCCTGCTGGCGGTGCCCGATGGGCAGGATGTCGTCCTGTTGCATCAGTTGTTTGGGGCGCGAAGCAATACGACCCTGTTGGATCGCTCGGGTAAGCTGTTGTGGTCGGTTCATCGCCCGCCCCATGCGGCGCTGACGGCCTGGCCGACCAAAGCAACCTGGTCCCATGGCGACCCCGCCGCATCGGTGGCCGAATTCAATCCCCAGGCCCTGGCCCGCGTGCTGGAGGTCTGTACCGATCAGGAGCTCGCCGCCAACCGGGCAGCGGTCAATCGTCGTCTCAAAGCCGCCGAAAGATTGCTCAGCAATCTGGAACGCGACCTGGCCAACGCCGACCAGGGCGACCGGCACCGCCATAAGGCCGAAGCCCTGGCCGCCAACCTGCATACGATGACCCAGGGCGCATCCGAGATTGTTTTGACCAACCTGACCGATGGCACGTCGTTGGCAATCGCGCTGGACCCGGCCCGCACCCCGGCGGCCAACATGGAGGCCTGGTTTCGACGGGCGCGCAAGGCCGAAAAGGGCCTGGAGATTATCCGCACCCGGCATGGCGAGGCAGAGGCAGCCCGGGATCGCCTGCAGGAGGCCACCGGCGATCTTGATGTTGCCGCCGCGGAAGTCCCGCCCTTGGCGCGGCTGGCGACCCTGCAACTGTGGCGCAGTGAGAATCAGGACCTGTTCCCCCGCACCAACGACCGCGCCCGCGGCCGCACGGCCGAAGAACCGGCCCGGCCTTTCCGGCGCTATCTGATCGATGAAAAATGGGAAGTCTGGGTCGGGCGCAACAACAAGGAAAACGATGAACTGACCCACCGCGCAGCCCACAACCAGGACATCTGGCTGCATGCGCAGGGTGTGTCGGGCAGCCATGTGATATTGCGCACTGGCGGGCATCCGGAAAAAGTGCCGGCTCAGGTAGTGGCCAAAGCGGCCTCTCTGGCGGCCTTTTACAGCAAGGCGCGCAACTCCCAGTACGTGCCGGTCATCCATACCGAAAAACGTTATGTGCGCAAACCGAGAAAGGCTCCGACCGGCACGGCGGTTTGCCTGCGCGACCAGAACCTTTTTGTCGAACCCGGCGTCATGGCCGGGGTGGAACCTGCCTGATTCCAAGGCCTGTTCAGGGGGTCAAAGTTATCCGCAGACCCAGAACCCCATCCAGGAAAGATCCCAGCTCGTCGTCGGTGGGAATCTGGTAATAAACGGCCGGCCTGACGACCGCGCCGACATATTCCACGCCGGCGGCCAGCCTGTGAGCCGAATTTTCGCTGAAGCCGTCGCCATCTCCGTCGGTCTCCCAGAACCCGCCAAATTCGATGCTCGCCCCCAAACGTCCGGTCTCCACGCCGACGCCCAACCCGTAGCGCATGTGCACCAGGGTCGAGCCATCATTGTCGCCGGTGGGAAAGAGCAGATCCGGTCCCACTTCCAGGCGCAGGAAACTTTCGCCCGAGGCCGGAATCCGCGCAGTAAAATGAGTCTGCACCGTCAGCACATCGGGCACAAAAGTTTGCCAAACCGAAGGGTGGGCCAGTATTCCCAGCATACCGAAGCCAGCGCCGAAAGCGTCGTTCGACATGGTCGGCAACTGCAACGCAATCAGGAATGACATGTTTTCCTGCGCACCCAGATTCATCAGGTGGGCCCCAACGGTGAGGTTCCCGACTTCCGTGGTGTTGTTCGGCTCAAAAGTCGAATCCACGCCCCAATTGGCCAGCGGTGCCGAAAGCGAAAGCACGAAATCCGGGCTGACCGGCAGACCCAGCGAAAACTCATGGTATTGCATATCCAGATAGGACCCGAGGTCCCCGGCAAAATGCGAATGCTGAAAACGATAGCTGAATTCGAGCTGTCCGGTGGGCTGGCGGTCCAAGAGAAAGGGTGAGGTTCCGGCCAACCCCGTCAAGGGCACCAATAGCAACAGGCTGCATATCGCATACGGGATAAGACGATGAGGGCGCATGGAAAGTCCTTCCAAAATGAGGGGGCCTGAACAGACCCTAGCATTTCGAAGGCATATTTTCAAAATGTATCAACAGGAATCAGTCAGGATATTGGGCCTGGATCTTCTGCAGGTCAGCCGGGCGGGCCAGGAAGATCTTCACCAGATCCGGATCAAACTGTTGCCCGGACCCTTCGCGGATGTTGGCCATGGTATCTTCCGCGCTCCAGGCGTCCTTGTAGACCCGGCGGCTGGTCAGGGCGTCGTACACATCACAGATCGTCAGGATGCGCGCCGAAAGGGGGATCTCGGTGCCGCTGACACCATTGGGATATCCGCTGCCATCCCACCGTTCGTGATGAGCGATGGCCATCTCGGCCCCCATGGTGATCATGCCGTATTCGCCGTAGTCCTGCATCAGGCCCTCGAGCAATTCGGCCCCCATGGACGTGTGGGATTTCATCACTTCGAACTCCGGCACGGTCAGCTTGCCGGGCTTCAGCAGGATCGCATCGGGAATGCCCACCTTGCCCACATCGTGCAGCGCCGCCGAGCGCGCGATCGTATCGATGAACGTCGGCGTCACTTCGCTATAGCCAGGGCGGTCCAGCAGTAGTTCGGCCAGATAATTCGCGTAGGCGCAAATCCGGTTCAGGTGGCCACCGATATGACTGTCGCGGATCTCGGCCAACAGGGCCATGCCGCGAATCACCGCATCACGGCTGCGGCTCAATTCGTTGACCAACCGGATATTCTCCAACGAGTAGGACATCTGGTCCACCAGCATGCTGCACATGCTGATCTCGCTGGGTGAGAAGGCGCCGACGTCGCGGCTGCCAAAATCAAAAACACCGACCGGGCCGCTGTTGGCGATGATCGGCATGGCCAGGCTGCTGCGCAATTGGGCCGACAGGGTCTTGATGCCGAACTGGTCAGTCAGGTCATCAACGTGCACCAGATATTCTTCAGTAAAGGCCTGAATGTGCATGCTGGCGTTGTCGGCCAGGGAGATGCTCAAGTCCGGGTCCAGGTCTTCGTAACCCACGGAAGCGACGAGGGTCAGGGAACCCGATTTTTCGTCGTGCAGAAACAGGGAGCAGAAGTCGCAGCCCATGACTTTCCACACACCGTTGACGACTTCCTGGTAGGAAGTTTCGTCAACCGTCATGCACACCAGGCGGGCATTGAAAGCCTGCAGGGCGAGCAGACGTTCAACGTCCAGGCCACGCTTGGCCGCGTTGTTGTGTCTCGGTGGTATGGAAGGTCCCGCGATATGGGCCATTATCAGATTCCTGTTGGTGCCTCAGCTACAAACCCGATCCCGCGACCACTGGGGCCGCCTCAGCCCCATAAAAATCGGCTGAGAGTCGGGTAACTGAAGGAAATTCAGCGCAATAGTGAGCAATTTGACTACCGCAAACGCTCAATTTCCTCGAGCAAAACCTGTTCCAGATCGTCCTTGTCGATGTTCCGGTGCAATTTGCCCTTGCGGTAGATAGCCACCTTCGTCCGCCCCGCGGCGATTCCGAGGTCGGCGGCCTTCGCTTCACCCGGGCCGTTGACAATGCACCCCATGACTGAAATCACCCGATCAGAGGGCAAATCCTTGGCCAATTCTTCCACTTTGGTGGCCAATGCCACCACATCAACCTCGACCCTGCCGCAGGTGGGACAGGCCACGACGCGGGCGTAGCCGCTGCGCAGGCCCAGGGCCGAAAGCATGTGATAAGCCGCATTCACTTCCTTGACCGGGTCGTCGGCCAAACTGATGCGCACGGTATCGCCGATGCCCTCGCTCAACAGAACCGACAGGGCCGCCACCGAAAGTGAGGTGCCGGCCAACAGGGTTCCCGCCTCGGTCACGCCCAGGTGCTGCGGAATATCACTGATTTTGGCGAAGCGGCGGCAGGCATCAATCACTTCGCCCGGATTGCTGCTCTTGAGACTGACCGCTACGTTGTGGAATCCCACGGCCGCCAGGGTCTCAATTTCATCGGTCGCGCTCTGGACCAGGGCGCCGGCCGGATCCAGGGCCAGCATGGTGTCATAACGCTTGTGGAGACTGCCCCGGTTGACGCCAATCCGAATGGGCACACCCTTGTCCGCCGCAGCGGCCGCCACCTCACGCACGTGGTCCTTCGAGCCAATGTTGCCGGGGTTGATGCGCAGTTTGGCGATGCCGGCCTCCAGGGCCAACAGAGCCATCTTGTGGTCGTAGTGGATGTCCGCCACCAGCGGTGTATTGCATTCGTACATGATGCGCGGCAGGGCGTCGGCCGCCGCCTGATCATTCACCGTCACCCGCACATACTCGGACCCGGCGGTGGCCAGCTCCTTGATCTGCTGGACGGTCGCTTCGACGTCGCCGGTCTTGGTCGTCGTCATACTCTGCACACGCACCGGCGCGTCGCCTCCCATGGGCAACTCCCCCACCATGATCTGGCGGGTTTTTCGGCGCGGAGCGCAGATCGAATTTGTGGGCGGTTTTTTTTTGTCGGTCAACTTGATGCTCCCAAAAAATCAGGCCCGGCTTTGAATCGCAGAATTGAGCCGGAGAGAAGCAATTCCCAACGGCGGCCATCCAATATAGCTCCGAAGCTTCCGATCCGACAATGAACTCTCTGGAGGCTCCAATTTTGCACTCGGGCAGGGTGAGGATCATCTCAATATCACGCCAGCAGTTGACCGATCCCAATGGTGGTCCAGAGGATCGGCATCACCACCAAGCCACCGGGTCAAAGCGAAGGCCCGGCCCGGCGCACATCCCCCGCCCGCACCGTCAGCCCGCTGTAATCCAGATACTCCAGCATCGGAATCCCCAGTTTACGAGTCAAACCACTCAAGGCCCGGAATTCAGCAAAGGCGATTTCTTCGTTCACCGCAAAATGACTCCGCAGCTTTGTCAGCAATTCATCCAGCGCCGACTTTGCCACGTGGTACTCGTTGGAAATCGCCACGGCCTGCCCATGGTCGACCAAATGACGGATGACTTCGGCGGCGCGGAATTCCTGCAATTCCTTGTCAGCCGCAGAACCTCTGAATACCGGTGATTCTTCCGACCAGTTGTCCAACCCCGGCCAGTCCAGACCAAAGTTTTCCAATTCGCCACCGGCTTTCTGCATCGCCGCCTGCATCGCCGGACCCAGCACCGGCCCGGTGGCCGTTGGCCCAATGCGGTCATCGACCACCACCCAGGACGCCGTCTCAGCCAATTTCAGGCAGATGGCGCTCCACTCATTGGGTCCTGCCTTGAACTTGCATTTGCGCCGGCACTCTTCCTTCGGCACGCCCAGTCGCAAGGGGAAACGGGCCGCATAGGCTGTCACGTTTTCGCCGATTTGCCCGGCCAAGTCGTCCATCAGTTCACGATGGTACAGGCGTTTGCCGACCCGCAGGGCATCCGGGTCGTCCTGCTGGCCCAAAGCTTCGGCCAGGGACAAACCCGCCGTGCCAGCCTGCCGCAGGTTCTGTCGGAACAGCTCGGCCGGATCGCCGCTTTCCATGATGATCAGGTTTTCCTGGGCCTGTTCGTCAAAACGCTTGTGCCTTTGGGGCGCCGCATCAAGCACCACCCCGCCAGCGATACTCGTGACCGGCGAATAGAAACGCAGCACCAGGCGGTCTTCACGGGCGGCAACCAGTTCATCTTCAAGATGCAACTGGGCCAGGCCCGTGCGCGGACCGCCCTGGCCACCGAGTTCTTCTTCATCCAGCAGCACGACGCGCGCCAACACTTCCCGTCCGGCGTGGTGCACGTGCACGCGCTGACGGTTTTTGATCACGCCCTGGTAGTGGCCCATCACGTTCAGGCGCACGTCCAGTCGGCGGGTTACCGCCGCGCTGCCAGGTGTCACCAGCTGGAAACCCCGGGCAATGTCGTCTTTTTTGACGCCGTTCAGGGCCAGGGCCAGGCGTTGTCCAGAGGCGCCGCGTTGGGCCTTCTTGCCATGCACCTGCACCTCGCGCACGCGCACCGGCAAGGCGCCGGGTTCGAAGACCAGTTTGTCCCCGATTTTCACCGCTCCGCCCCAACAGGTTCCCGTCACCACCACGCCGGCGCCGGGCATTGTAAAAACCCGATCCACCGGCATCCGAAAGGCGCCCTCTTCGCGACGCGCCGGCAAGGCCAGGGCTGCCTGCCGCAAGGCGTCCTTCAATTCCTCCAGCCCCGTGCCCACATGGGCCGAAACCGCCACGATGGGCTTGTCTTCCAGAAATGTGCCCTCAACCAGCTCCATGGCTTCTTCGGTGGCCACCGCCAGGATTTCTTCGTCCACCATGTCGATTTTGCTCATGACCACGACCCCGCTGCGCACGCCGAGCGAGTCGAGGATTTCCAGATGTTCGATCGTCTGGGGCATGACCCCTTCATCGGCCGCCACCAGCAGGAAGGCCAGGTCCACACCGCCGGCGCCACTGACCATTTGTTTGACGAATTTTTCATGGCCCGGCATGTCCACCACACCCAGCATCACGCCTTCGCCCAGGTCCAGCTCGGCAAAACCCAGCTCGATGCTGATGCCGCGCTCGCGCTCTTCCTTCAGGCGATCGGTGTGGGTGCCGGTCAGGGCGGTGATCAACGCCGTCTTGCCGTGATCAACATGGCCGGCGGCACCGAGGATGAAATGACGTGTCGCGCTCATGCGGCGTGGTGTCCCATCAGGATTTTTCGCGCGTGATGCGCGCGCCCAGTTCGGCCAGGCGGATCTCGATGCGCTCATAGCCGCGATCGATGTGGTAGACACGGTTGACCGTGGTGGTGCCGTGGGCCGCCACACCAGCCAGAACCAGCGCCGCACTGGCCCGCAGGTCCGTGGCCATCACCTGGGCCCCGGACAAATGGTCCACCCCGCGGATGCGCGCGCGCGCGCCATCAACCCGGATGTCGGCCCCCAAACGCTGCAACTCGGCCACATGGGTGAAGCGATCGGTATAGATCGTTTCGGTCATCGAGCTGGTGCCGGCCGCGACGGTGCAAGCGGCCATGACCTGGGCCTGCATGTCGGTGGGAAAGCCGGGATACGGACGGGTCACCACTTCGACGGGTTGGGGTCGGCCATCGGCGCGAATCGTCAGGCAGAATTCTTCTTCGCTGATTTCGCAGCCCATCTCCTGCAGCACAATCGTCACGGGCCGTAAATGTTCCGGATCCACGCCGGTCAGGCGCACTTCGCCACCGGCCATCGCCACGCCAGCCATAATCGTACCGGCCTCGATGCGGTCGGCGATCACCCGGTGCGACACGGGCTCCAGTTTCTCGACACCTTCAATTTTCAGGCTCGTGGTGCCCACGCCCTCGATCTTCGCCCCCGAGCGCACGAGCGCCTCGACCAGCTGGGTCACCTCGGGTTCGATGGCGCAATTTTCCAGCTCGGTGCTTCCGGCAGCCAGCACCGCGGCCATCAGCACGTTGCAGGTGCCACCGACCGAAGAGGGCTCAAAACGAAAGCGCCCCCCGGCCAAACGACCGTTGGCGCGGGCGTTGATATACCCCTCTTCCAGATTGATTTCCGCCCCCAGGGCCGCCAAACCTTCCAGATGCAGATTCACCGGCCGCGGCCCCCAGGCACAGCCGCCGGGCAGCGAAACCCGGGCCTGGCCGAAAGAGGCCAGCAAAGGCCCCAGCACGTAGATGCTCGCGCGCATCTTGCGCACCAAGTCATAGGGCGCTTCGGAACCGCTGAGGTCGGTGGTGTCGATGACCATGAAATTGTTGGCAAATTCGGTGCGGGCGCCCAACCCCTCCAGGATCGTGGCAAAGAATCGCACGTCCTGCAGATCGGGCACGTTGTCGATGACCGAGCGGCCGCGCGTCAGCAAAGAGGCGGCCATGAGGGGCAGGACGGCATTTTTGGCGCCGCTGACAGAGATTTCTCCGTTCAGTGGGGTCGGTCCTTCGATAACAAAACGATCCATGTTGTTTCTGCCTGCTCCGGAAAAATCCGATGTTCTGCCGGCCAGTGGATGTCCCCGGCGGTTCCAGTTCTGCCAATATACGCAAATGTGATCCGATGTGAGGGCTCTTTTTCGCCCTGACCTGATCGCCTACCCCAGGCTCAGGCCACAGTCGGGGCACTGCTCGGCCGCCTCGTCCACCCCATAACCACAGGCCGGACACGTGCCCACCTCGAATTCGAACGAGAGCCCCCGAAACTGTCCCGGATGAAGACTTTCGAAGACCTCATCAATGAGGGCGTTGGCCTGCTCGTATTGTTCCCGGGACACAAAGAGAATGTAGTGGAATCCCTCGAGCACCGTGCCCACCGGGACCTGCTCGGCACCGCCGCCGGAAATCGTCCGGCCCAGGACAACCGAATCGGTGTGCTGCAGTTCCCCCGGGTCATACCGGGTGGCCGGCAGAACGGCGCCCCGGATTCCCGCGGCTTTAAAATGCCCCAAGTAGGCCTTGATCACATATTCGTGGTCGGCAACCAACTCACCCAGAATGACTCCGGATGCGAAATTTTCCCAATTCGCCTCTTCGAGCGTCTCGGCCAGGATGACTACGCCAGCCTTGCTGGCCCAGATCAAGGGCACCCTGCAATCCGCACAGCTCTGGGCCCGGGACAGATACTCCACCCGACACTCGGGGCAAATCTTGTTCTCGTCTGTCACGGTTCCCTTTCCAAAAAAACGCCTACTCCGGCGGACGAGTCTTCCACCGACGATGCACCCAATAGTACATGGCCGGGGCCTCGCGCACAGCCTCTTCTAGGCGGGCGGTATGAATTTCCGTCAACCGCCGCACGGCCGTATCGCGGTCCCAGGCCGGATCAATTTCGATGGCCGGTTCGATCTTCATCACATGACTGCCGTCAGGTTGGCGGTAGACAAAGACCATCAGCAGGGGGCAACCGGCCTTGACCGCCAGGGTCGCCGGGCCCAGGTTGACCGAGGCCGGTCGCCCCAGAAATTCTACGAATTGTCCTTTGCGGCCCGCATCCTGGTCGCCCAGAATACCGACCATCTCGCCCCGCTCGATGGCCGCCAGAATATGAGGAATCGAGACACCGGTGTGGATGATGCCCACACCCTGCCGCGCCCGGATTCCGTTGTAGAATTCGTCAATCAATTGGTTCGATTGTCGTTTGACGATGACGTTGATTCGATACCCCTCGGCAGCAATACGGGGCGCCATCAATTCGAAGTTGCCCAGGTGGCCGGAGATGAACAAGGCGCCACGACCGCTTTCCACCAGCGCCGTTACATGTTCCCAGCCCTCAAGCACGACATTCTCACGCAAGTCTTCGGCGCTGCGGTGCCCGGAGGCCAAAAACTCGACCAGGGTCATGCCCAGATTACGATAGAAATCCAGGGCCGTAGCGTGGATCCAGGATTCGTCTTTTTCGTCTCCAAAGGCGCACTGCAGATTGTCCAGGATCACGTCCCGCCGAAATCGCACCACTCGCCACGCGAAAGTGCCGATCCCACGTCCGACGGCCAGCAGGGCCTGGCGCGACAGCAGCTTCGTTGATTGGTAGATGAGCTGAAAGGCGCCGTATTCCAGGCGGTGTTTGAACTTCGGGGCCATGTTTACCTTCGACTAAAAAGTTTACCTTCGACTAAAGACTAGTGGGACCGATCACGATGCCGGCATTGTAACGGATGAAGGCAGCGGCTGCACCCTCGTCCTTGCGCTTCAATCGGCAAATTTCAGAAGCCAGGTCGGCACCTGCAACTCGACCCAGGCAAAACCGCCCGGCCGGGTGGCATCGGCCACCAGGGTTGCCGTCAGCCACTCGGCCACGGCGGCAGTGTCACCCAAACGCCTGACTTCGGCCCTCAGATGCACCTGGTCTCCTTCGTGGCCCACAATTTCCACCGCCCCCAGAAACGGCCCATCGCGAAACGGGCTCTGATGCTGGCCCTTTCCCGCCTGAAGCGAGGCCAACAGTTCCTGGCCGTCCGTCAGGTCCAATCGGGATTCGATCCGCGCCCAGGCGCCGCCGGCCTCGCTGCGCGCTGGCGACCACCAGGCACAAAGGCTGTCAAAGCCCTGCAACACTTCTTCAGCCGCCGCCTCAGAAACCGACGGTGATCCTTCCGCACTACCGGGCAGGAAAGGCCGCACATCGACCAATTCCACCTCAGGCATATTCCGCAATTGTTCCAGGAACCAGTACTTGTGCCCGGCACCAAAGGTGACCAGAACCCTCTGCCCCGGATGCCGCCTGATCGCATCGGCGATCAGGGCAAAATGTTCGCCATTGATGTGGGTCCATCCACCCGGCGGGCCGATGACATCGTTGAGATGGTATTCGTAGGGCCCCAATTCGATTTTGGTGCGCAAATCATAGGCCGGCGAATGGATGTAAAAAGGATCATCTTCAGCCGCCGGCGCCGGATGCTCCGCAAGCCACCCCTGCACCCACTCTTCATCCCGGTCGTAGGCCGCCGCCGCCACCGAATCTTCGGCTGAAGTCTCGAACAATTGCATCCGCGCCCGTCGCGCGACTGCCATTTCCGGCGTCCAACCCGCGCTCGGCTCCACCACGAAGTCCAGCTCATCGGTCAAGGGCAGCAAGACATCCACGTACTCCGGAAACACCTTCACCCGGCTGTCCTCGACCACCTGTTTTTCCTGCCAGGTGGCCAAAGCCCCCGGCCAATTCGCCGGCGGAATCTCGGGACACACGACGTCAGGATCAATCGCCCGGATCGTCTCCCGCACCTGGTCCAGTCCCCACGTTTCGCTCGTGCGGTGCCCACCGTGGATCATGCCCAGCACGAACACCTCGGTCTTGCGCCACGCCGTGTCCCGCACCGCTCGCGAAAAATCCGGCGTATCGCCCGCCGCCCGCGCCCGGTCGTTGATCCACCAGCGTTCCCGGGCCGTGACCAGGTCTTCACCACTGCGCAGGCGCCCCATCTTGATCATCAATTCGTCCGTATAGCCCGGCAAAACCACCCGCCAGGTGGGTGGCACCAAACCCGGCGCCACGTCGTTCACGTGGTCACGCAGGCGCGAGGTGCAGTTGTCGGTCAGGGTATTGTACCAGGCCGGATCCCGCCCCAGTTTGTCCGCCTCGGTCAGCATACTGACAAAGAGGTCGCGGATACCCGGCACCGGCGCCTCGATCGGAAACAGGTAGACGTCGTCGGGCCGGTAGGCCGCGCGGTCCAGCAACAGATCGCGCTCATCACCAACGATATAAATCAGCTCAAACGTGCGCAGCAGGCCGCGGTAGACCCCGTACGGCTCGCCCTTCTCCTTGCGCGCCTCCACACTCACGGCAATGAAGGTGCCGTCGTCAAAACCGAAGCTGAAAAAGCCGTGGGCCGGACCGCGCCAGCCATCCGGATGGAATACCGACAGCCCATACCACAGGGTTTGCAGGCGACTCAGGTCGAACTCGCGGGTTTCAAATGAACCGGTGGGAGGCGCGTCGGCCGAGAAGCGGAAGTTGCGCACGCCTTCGACAATCACGTGGTCGCCGTCGATCGTGACCTGCGGTGTGACCGCGTGGGCGGTGATCCAGTCGCGGTCGGTGCGCGCCGGATAAAAGACAAAGATCAGGGCAGTCGCCAGGGCCAACAGGCCCACGATCCTCAGCACGCGCTTTTTCACGAGACCATCCTTGTTCGAGCCCGATCTCCCTCTAACCCACTTGTTATCCCACTTGGGCTGTCGCCACGCGATCCCGCTCGGTATAGTCCTGAATGATCTGCACATCCTGGCCGCCGGAAGCTGCCAGGATCGCCTTCACATCCGGCCCCTGATCGTCGCCGATTTCCACGGCGATGTGGCCACCAGGCCGCAGCCAGGCCCCCATTTTTGCAGCCAACGCCCGATAGAAAGCCAGCCCATCGGGCCCGCCATCGAGGGCCGTGTGGGGATCGTGCCCTTTCACATCTTCGGGCAGATCGGCAATGTCGTCGTGCCGGATGTAGGGCGGATTGCTCACCAGCAGGTCCACCTGGCCGGCCAGTTGCTTCGGCAGCGGATCAAAGCGGCTGCCCAGATGGATATTCACCCGCGCCTCGACCCCCAGGGTGTGGGCGTTGCGTCCGGCCAATTCCACAGCCAAAGGGTTGATGTCCGTCGCGTGCACCGTCAGGCGCGGCAGCTCGGCCGCCAGGCTCACACTGATGACTCCCGTGCCGCAACCGATTTCCACCGCCAGCGGCGCCACGAGCCCCGTATCACCGGGCGTCAGCAACGCCACCGCCGCCTCGACCAGGTGTTCGGTCTCGGGCCGCGGTATGAATACGCCGGACGCGACCTTGAAGGTGCGCGAGTAGAATTCTGTCTCGCCGAGAATTTTCTGGAGGGGTTCGCCACCGGCCCGCCGCTTGACCACCACACGGTAGGCGTCCAACTCGTCACCCAAAACCGGCCGGTCAAACTGCATGAACAACTCGATGCGCGAAACGCCGAGCACGTCGGCCAGCAGGCGTTCGGCATTCAGTTTGGCCGAGTCCACACCCTTGTCCGCGAAGTACTCGCTGGTGACCCGGATCAACTCGCGAACCGTCTTGTTGGCTGCCGCACTGGTCATGAACATTCCGCACGAAGGAGTGATAGGAACCGCAAAATTACGAACGCGTCGCCGCCAGAGCCTCTTCCCGACGGTAGGCCAAAATGGCATCCACCACTTCGCCCAGCTCGCCGGCCATGATGGCGTCAAGACTGTGCACGGTCAACCCGATGCGATGATCGGTCACGCGACTTTGGGGAAAATTGTAGGTCCGGATCTTGGCGCTGCGGTCGCCGGTGCCCACCTGGCTCTTGCGCTCGGCCGCGATCTTGGCCTCATGCTCCATGATGGCCGCCTCCAGAATGCGCGAACGCAAGACACCCATGGCCTTGGCCTTGTTCTTGTGCTGGGATTTCTCGTCCTGGCACTGCACCACGATCCCAGTCGGGATGTGGGTGATGCGAACCGCGCTGTCAGTCGTATTGACCGACTGCCCGCCCGGCCCCTGGGCCCGGTACACATCGATGCGAATTTCGGCGGGCCTGATCTCGACGTCGACTTCTTCGGCTTCGGGCAAGACCGCCACCGTGATGGCCGAGGTGTGGATGCGGCCCTGGCTTTCGGTGGCCGGCACCCGCTGAACCCGTTGCACGCCGCTTTCCCAGCGCAGGATGCCAAAGGCTCCTTCACCGCGCACGGCGTAAATGACTTCTTTGACGCCGCCGGCCGTGCCTTCGGTGATATCAATCAGTTCGGTTTTCCAGCCGCGCTTTTCGGCATAGCGCACGTACATGCGCGAAATCTCTTCGGCAAACAGCGCGGCCTCGTCGCCGCCGGTGCCAGCCCGGATTTCCAGAATCGCGTCGCGGTCATCGTTCGGATCATGAGGTAACAGGGCCGATTCCAGTTCTACGGCCGCCTGGGCCATCTGCGGTTCGAGCTGTGCCAATTCCTCTTTGACCATTTCAAGCATGTCCGGATCCTTCTCGGACTTGACCAGAGCCTGGTTTTCCTCGATCTGGGTGGTCAGATCCAGCCACCGCTCGCCAATGGCCAACTGTTTGCTCACCCGCGAGTGCGTACGCGTGAGCTTGCGATAGGCCGCCTGGTCATTCAGCACATTGGGCTGAGACAGGGCTTCGCCCAGCTCGGCGTATTTCTCCCGCAAGGTCTCAACGTTGGCTTTCACGCGGATTCTCCCATGCCGGCATCAGCGGCAGGCAATTCATCGAAAGCGGTCTCAATTTCTTCCGGCATATCGTAATACACGCGCTCCTTGAAGTCATCACTCTCGGGCGTCAGCACCGCCCGCAGCGCCGCCATCGAAACGGTGAGCTGGGCATCGTCCGGCTGACTGGTGGTGATCTTCTGCAGCAACAATCCCGGCAGGATCACCGGTTGCAGGAACCACGCCTTGGCATGCTTGCCCGACAGCTTGATCGCCTCGTAGGCCAAACCGCCAATCAAGGGCACAAAGGCCAGGCGCTGCAGGCGGTCAGGAATATCTTCGGGTCGCCCGAGAAACGAAAACACCACAATGGATATCAGCATCACAAAGAACAGGAAGCTCGTGCCACAGCGCGGATGCAACGTCGTGTACGGACGAGCTCCATTGGCGTCCAGCGTCTTGCCGTTCTCGAAAGCGTGGATGCTCTTGTGCTCGGCGCCATGGTATTCAAAGACCCGCGCCATGTCCGGCAGCTTGGAAACCAGCAACAGGTACAGCACGAACATCGTGACCCGGAAAATGCCGTCCACGATATTCCAGACCAGGCTGCCCTCGCTGGCCGGCACCACCAGATCCGTCAGCAGGATCGGCACGTAAAAAAACAACCCCATACTCAGGGCAAAAGAAACCGCGATCGTCCCCCACATCATCAGCGTATCGCCGATGGACGCCTTCTTCTGGTCGACCCGGTCTTCGCTGGTGGCCTGGTCGGCCGAAAACATCAACGCGTCGATGCCCAGAGCCATGCTCTCGATCAGGTGAATGCCCCCGCGCACAACGGGAATATTCAGGAACGGCAGCTTGCGCATCACACTCTTGAATATTTTTTTCCGCACCACGATGCGCCCATCGGGCGTGCGCACCGCCATGGCCATGTAGGCCGGGCTGCGCATCATCACGCCTTCGATCAGGGCCTGGCCACCAACGGCCAGATCCATCTGGCGCGCATCACTGGCCGCAATATTGTCGGGGGAGCCTGCGGCTCCCGGGCCTGGTTGTTGTTCTGTAGCAGACATTCACACGCCTTTACTCGGTTTTCGGTGTCAATTTTTGAACCCTGCCAATATACAAAAAGGGTGCCGGGATAGCGACCCGGCACCCTTAAATATTCATCTTTGCCTACGCCAGTCTTCGCCAAGGTCTAGCAGGTGACTGGCCCGCAGGCCGCAACTACTTCTTGCCGTAGGTTCCCTCGGCGTAGCGTTTGCGGAAGCGTTCCACGCGACCAGCAGTATCGACGATCTTCTGCTGACCCGTGTAGAACGGGTGGCAGTTCGAGCAGATCTCGACATTCAGCTTTTCTTTGGTCGACCGGGTCTCAATCACGTTGCCACACAAGCAAGAGATGGTGCAGTCGACGTACTTCGGGTGGATGTTCTTCTTCATTTTCCTCACTGCCTCGTTTTCTAGACGTCGCGCTGGTCTTCGCAGAGATGTCGCGGATGAGCCGTGGAAAATACACGGGTCCGGATCCCTGAATTCCTGTTGAACACCGGTCAATTACTAGGCGAGCCGGTGAGGGCAAAAAGAAATAGAAGATAGGCCCTGACGCAAGGTATTTCTGCGGTGCCGATCTTCCCCAAACAGCCCGCTAGGCGTTCATAGCCCCCAGGAACTGGTCGTTATCCTTGGTTTTACCCAATTTGTCGATCAGGAATTCCATGGCCTCGGTCGGGTTGTAATCGTTCAAATACTTGCGCAAAACCCAGATTTTCGCCAAATCCTTGGGATCGATCAGCAGATCCTCTTTACGCGTACCGGATTTGAAGATGTCCATGGCCGGATACACCCGGCGGTCGGCAATCTTCCGGTCCAGCACCATTTCCATGTTACCGGTGCCCTTGAATTCCTCGAAAATGACCTCGTCCATGCGGCTGCCGGTCTCGATCAGGGCCGTAGCGATGATCGTCA
>CAZLUL010000003.1:0-43335 GCA_964562635.1 uncultured Fibrobacteraceae bacterium
ACCTCCCACAACACGCTCTCTCTGTGTATGCAGGCAGAACCTACTACTCTTTGGTAATCGAAGCCTTCTCAATAATCGCCGCGTACTTGTAACCGGCGCCGAAGTCCTTGTTGGCTGCCAAGGGGCCTTCAACAACGACGAGATCACCGGTGGCCACGACAGCTGACGTGGTGACCGTGAGGTCACCTTCGGTGCTGTCCTGGATGTGGACCCAGTTGGTGCCCATGATGTTGGCGGTGAACTTGGTGACGCGACCGCGCACCTTGATCGTTTGGCCGTTGAGGCTCGAGGCCTGGGCAAAGACTTCAGCCACAGTGTAGCCGCCGGAAACCTTGTTCACGCCTTCGATTTTTGCGTCGGGGACCGTGTTGTTGGCATTGCCGGACGTCCCGCCGGACATCCCGCCGGGCATTGCGCCGCCCATACCGCTGTCGGCTTTGGGCTCGGTGCCCTCGGCATAAATGCCACCCACGAAGTAGATCTCTTCGAAGGTGCGGTCGAGAGTCTTGCTCGGGAAATTCTGCATCATCATGCCCTTGGGCACGGTGACCCGCTGCCCGACGGTGATGGCAGTGGCGGTTGCGGTAGCCGCCGCCCAGAGTTTCTCGGTGCCGGTATCGACATGCACATAGGTATAGCCACCGGAATTCATGGTCTCGAGAACTTCGCCGGTCCAGGAGTTGGCATCCGCCGCGGGAGCCGCTTCGTTGGATTTGGCAGTCGTCGCCGCGTTCTCGTTGGTCGTGGTGGTGGCTTTATCGCCACAGGCCGATACAGTGATCAGCAGCGCAGCGAGCAGCAGGGCGGTGATCAGAGTTGTCTTATTCACGGGGCTCTCCTCTGTTCGTCAGAACATCAAGGGCTGGCAAGGCGGGACTTTTTGCAGTCCCGAAAACCGGTCCGGAGCAGTCCGGCCGGGGGCATACAAATAACCTGTGAAAAATATAACGCGAGTAGTGTTGTCGCAAATAGAACCGGCAGGAAGGCCGATAATGGGACTATTTGCGGTTTTCTGAGGGATATGGGGAGCGGCAGCCCCGACCGCCACCCGCCGGGGGCTTCAGCAACCCGGCGGGCGACGCCGAAGGGGGCGTTATTTTCCCAAGCGGCGGAACATCTCTTTCTTGTATGTCTCGACGCCGGGCTGGTCGAAGGGGTTGACGCCCAAGAGACGCCCACTGACGGCCACTGCCTTTTCAAACATGTAGAGCAGGGCGCCGACCACTTCGGGCGTCACCCGTTCGATTTCCAGGCTGGTGCAGGGCACGCCGCCATCCAGATGAGCCTGGCGGGTCCCTTCGAACGCCTTCCAGTTGATGTCGTCGAGGGAGCGGCCGGCCAGGTAGTTCAGACCGTCGAGGTCCGCCGGGTCATCCGGCACCTTGATGCTGCCGACGGCGTGACGCACGCAGAGGAACGTTTCCTGCAGTTCGCGGCGGCCGTCCTGGACGTATTGACCGAGGCTGTGCAGGTCCGTGGTGAACACCGTCGAGGCCGGAAAGATGCCCTGGCCGCCCTTGCCTTCGCTCTCGCCGAACAGTTGCTTCCACCACTCCTGGATCATTTGCAGGTCGGCGTTGAACGTGCTCATCACTTCGGTGTTGAAGCCCTTTTTATAGAGCAGGTGGCGGGTGGCGGCGTACAGGTGGGCCGGGTTTTCGCGCAGGTTGCCGCCAGTGCAGGCCGTGGCCATGTCGGCGGCGCCGCGCACGAGGGCCCGGATGTCCAGACCCGCTGCCGCCAGCGGCACCAGGCCAACGGGCGTCAGCACCGAAAAGCGACCACCCACATCGTCGGGAATGACAAAGGTTTCGTAACCCTGCTTGTCGGCCAGTTCGCGCAGGGCGCCACGGACCTTGTCCGTCACTGCGGTGATGCGTTCGGCGGCGCCCTCCATCCCGTATCGCTTTTCGAGTTCGGCCCGCAGCAGGCGGAAGGCCACCGCCGGCTCCAGGGTCGTGCCGGATTTGGAAATCACGCAGACCCGGAAGTCGCGTCCGGCGATTTTTTTGAGCACCCGGTCAAGGGTTGCCGAACACAGGCCGGTGCCGGCAAAAACGATTTCGGGGCAACCCGAAACCGCGCCGCCCAAAGCCTCGAGCACGGCACGGGCACCCAGATAGGAACCACCGATGCCGACCACGACATAGACTTCGGCGCTGCGGGCCCGGTCGCCACTGGCCTGCATGGCCGCCAGATCAGCGTCGGTGATGGTGCCGGGCAACGCCAGCCAGCCCAGGTATTCCGCGCCCGGGCCCTGGCCGTTTTCCAGTTCCTGGGCCACGGCGGCGACCCGCTCGGCGAGTCCGTCGATGGCTCCGGCGGCGAGAAATTTCTCGGCGGCGCCCACATCCAACCTGATGCCCTGAGTCTTCAACATGCTCGTATTCCCTTCGAACCCTTCCGCGCGGCCACATTTGCGGCTTGCGCCCCGGTGGGCTCCTGCTAGATTCTGGAGATTGCGGTTGCCTTCGGGGCAACCGGATTCGTCTGGCACCCAGAATACCCCGCCCCCGGCAGGAATCAAGGCCGCGGAGAATACGACATGGCCCTGGCCACTCCCATCATCGCCTGCGCTTACGGGGAAATCGCCCTCAAGGGGCGCAACCGCGGCGTATTTCTGCGCAAATTGATCAACAACATCCACACCGCTCTCAAGGGCGAGCCGATGATTTCGGTGAACCACGTCGAGAGTCGTCTACTGGTGCACCTGGAAGACGCCTCGCGGGCGCCCGAAGTGACCGCCAAGCTGAAGAACGTTTTTGGGCTGCAGTGGATATCACCGGTGGTGGCGGTGCCGCGCGACGAGGTGGATCCCGAGTTGCGCGAGGATCTCGAGGCCGGCATCGAGCCGCGCCTGACCCGCGTCAGCGAAGTGGCCTGCACCCTGGCCGAAGAAACGCGCCGGGGGGCCCAGAATTTCAAAATCGAGACCCGGCGCAGCGACCGCAAATTTGGCCTGACCTCGCCCCAGGTGAGCCGCGCGGTGGGCCATGCGGTGCAGACCGAGACCGGACTGCCCGCCAAGATGGTGGGGCCCGATCTGTTGGTCAACGTCGTGGTGCTCAAAGAGAACGTCCTGGTTTTTTCCGAGAAAATTCCAGCCTACGGCGGGCTGCCCTTTGCTTCGAGCGGGCGCACGATGGTGCTGCTTTCAGGCGGTATCGACTCGCCGGTGGCGGCTTGGTTGATGATGCGCCGCGGCAGTCGTCCCGAGTTCGTGCACTTCTATTCGGGCCGCAATCTCGAAGAAGCCGACGTCGAAAAGATCAAGGAACTGGCCGGCATCCTGGCCCGCTACTCGCCGGTGCCGCTGGTTCTGCACCTGGTGCCGGTGGTGCCCTACGAAATGCGCGCCATCGGCGTGGTCGAAGACCGCTACGACATGGTCATGTTCCGCCGTTTCATGGTCAAGACCGCCGTGCGCCTGGCCAGACGCAACAGTTGCCTGGGCCTGGTGACCGGCGACAGCCTGGGCCAGGTGGCCAGCCAGACCATGTACAACCTGGGCGCCATCAGTTCGGATGTCGAATTGCCCATCCTGCGGCCGTTGATCGGCATGGACAAGATGGAGATCACGGCCTGGTCCAAGGTGATCGGGGCCTATGAGACCTCGATCCTGCCCTATCGGGACTGCTGCTCGATCCGGTCGCCACGGCCGATTCTCAACGCCCGGGCCGAAGACCTGCTCATTTACAGCGAAAAAATGCTCCTGCATGAAGCGGTGGTCGAAGCGGTCGAAAATACGGTGCGCATCAAGGTCTCTGCCTGCTGATTTCTTCTCTTTTTTCTAAAGAAAAATCTCAATCAACTGCCAAAATGACCGATCAGGGCCCTAGAGGAAGCGGCAATGGGCTGTTTCCGAGGCCGCCGGTATCAACGGCGGCCCAGGTACCCCAAGAGGAGTTCCCCATGAAGATTCTGGTCGTAGATGATTCCCGGGCCATGCGCCGCATCGTTTCGCGCACAATCCGGCAAGCAGGCTACGAGGGACACGACATTGTCGAGGCCGAAAACGGGCGCGAGGCCCTCGCAGTGGTCAAGGCCGAAAACCCGGACCTGATCCTTTCGGACTGGCACATGCCCGAGATGACTGGCATCGAATTTTTGACCGCCCTGAATGCCGAAGGGTTCGAGATTCCCTTTGGCTTCGTGACATCCAAGTCGACCAAGGAGATGGTTGATCAGGCCACCGAGGGTGGAGCAATGTTCCTGCTGGCCAAGCCCTTCACAGCCGAGGATATGGGCCAGGTCCTCGGAGTCTTCATATCGTGACCACCGCCATACTCGTGCGCGGCGAAAACGACCTGGAAGTGCACGTGATTCTCATCTGGCAGGAAGGATAGGCCGTGGCGCTCACTTTTCCCAAAACCAAGGACATCCTGGAACTGGTGGAGCTCCTGATTGGGGAGAAGCCTGTCTTCGACAAGGGCGACGGTTGGGATTTGAACATCCCCGCTGACGGCTGCTACATCACGTTTCTGCAGGGCAAGGACAAGGCCGTCGAAGGGGCCATCATCACCGACCTGCCGGCCACTCTCTACATTGGCGGCAAGCTGATCCTGCTGCCCGACGGCGACCTTCGCCTACCAGGCGCCCACCGCCGATGACTATGTGGGATGGATCCTGAACCCAGGCGACCGAACCGACTACATCGGCGAGACCACGTTCGGGACCGCGACGCTGACCTTGCTCAGCCGCTGACGGCTAGCTCCGGACCGGAACCCCTTTTTTTTTGGCCGCGCCGAACATGGTGCCCAGCTCTTCGACCCCAGCGATCACTTTTTCACCGACCTGCTCGGCCAAGACTTCGGTGACGCCCAGGTTCTCGTGGGCCTGCGTGTCGGCGCGGTAGTGGTTGGCGTCCGAGCCCAGGCCCACCCCCAGTTTCAGACACAGATAGTCCGCCACGTGAATCAGATCCACCAACTGGCGGTGACCGTCATCGGCATTCCGGGGCTGGTGATGCCAGCGAGCGGCCGCGACCACATTTTCGGGCAGGTTCCAGGCCGTCAACAGTTCCGCGGCCACCTCGGCATGGTCAATGCCCAGCACCATCTGCTCGGCTTCGTTGAAAGTCAGATTGTCCGAGGCCATGATTTCCTTGATGCTGTCGTCATCCACTTCGACAAACGTGCCCAGCACGACCTTGCCCATGTCGTGCAGCAGTCCGGCGGTGAAAGCCTCTTCGAGGTCCCGCAAACCCAGCCCCTGCACCAGTTGTTCCGCCGCGATCGCCGTGGCGATGGAATGCTGCCACAGGCCTTCGCTGTCGGTGTCGTAACCCCGGATGGGCTTGCGCACCAACGGCGCCACCGACATGCACAACACCATCTGGAAGACCCGATTGGTGCCCAGGCGGGTGATGGCGTCCTTGACCGTTTGGATCGTGCGGCTCCAGCCGAAGTAGGCCGAGTTGGCCAACTGCAGCACGTTGACGGTCAGGCCGGGATCGTATTCGATGAATTTGGCCAGTTTGTCAAAACTCACGTCCGGGTCGCTCAGGTACTTGCGCAGTTCCATGACCACCGATGGCATCGAAGGGACGGAATTGATCTGGGCCAGAATAGTTTTACGCTCGATCATTTTTCGGTTTCCTTTGCGCTAGGTGGCGGACTGGATGATGGCTTCGATTTCAACCCGACTGAGAACCTTGTCGATGTCCAACAGGACGACAACCTTGTCGTTCAATTTGCCCAGGCCCGAAACAAAACCGGTGTTTTCGAGACCGCCGCCATGCAGGGGTCCGAGATCGATCTGATCGGCGGTGATATTCAGGACTTCGGAAACTTCATCAACCACGATACCCATGGTGATCTCGGTGCCCTGATGGTTCACCTCGACGACAATGATGCAGGTTTTTTCGGTGTCTTCGACGTCCGGTATCTCGAATTTCCGCCGCAGGCTGACAATGGGAATTACCCGACCGCGCAGGTTGAGCACGCCGCGGACGTAGTCCGGTGAGCGGGGCACGCGGATGATGCCCGTCATGCCGTTGATCTCGTGGACCTTCAGGATCTCGAGCCCATACTCTTGGGAACCGAGAACGAAAGACAGAAACTTGCCTTCCTGTGCCCGACAGGCCATTGGAGATTCGGCAACTGCTGCGGTCATGACTATCCTCCCAAACAGGTGTCTGTGTGCCCCGCGAAACGGAATGTTCCCAACTCATGCGGCAGGATATTTGCCGCCTGGCCGAAACACGTAGCGCGGGGTTGCGCCGATCCGATCGGGTTTTGGTGAAGAAAATGCGGCCGTCGTCCAAGGCTTGATAAATACTTAGACCTTGTTTTTCAACGACTTACAAAACCTTCGCAGCCCAAAATTTCCCTTCGGATCCGAATGGATTTCGTGGGGACAAGGAGATTTCCTCGCGGAACCTTTATCCCGGTCATCAAGAAATAGGCAACATGTATGCCAGTTGCCGGAACGACCAATTGGACAGGCGACCAGTTGGTCAGGCGACGGGTTGGTCAGGCAGAAGAAGAGAGGCGGCGGTAATGGCGGCCGATGGCCACCGCAAGCAGGAGCCACAACAGGGCCAGGCCAACATTGACCAAGGCAAAGCCGGCAGGGGCCAGATGGATCAGGGTGGTGCCGGCCAGAACCAGCAAGGCGGCCATCACATCGCCCATGCGCACGAAGAAGGTGTCGATGGCCTGCTTGGCCTTGTATTTTTCGTCCCGGGTGGTGGGCAAAAACAGCATATTGCGCACCGTGTTTTGCAGCGAATAGTCCGTGGCGTTTTCGGCCGTCTTGGCCCAGCGCGCCACGCTCAGGATCGGGAACAGCGCCATCAACAGGTAGCCGCCCGTGGCCAGCAAGGGCAGGACAATCAGCGCCCGGTTCACCCCGATCCAACCCACCAGACGCGAGACCAGAAACAGCTGCGCCAACAGGCCGACCAGATTGACGATGGAGAAAAAGCCCGCGTAGAACGTGCCGATGGCTACGCCGACTTCGCTCGACCGCGCGGCCACGGCCGCGGTGTATTGCACTTCACTCATGTCGGCGGTGCGGACGACTTCCGGCACGGCCGCCTGCCGATCGCCGGCCACCTTGGCCCCCAACACATATTCACCGGTCGTATTGACCAGGTTGGCCAGGATCATCATCAGGGCGATCAGGCCCAGGTAGCGGTTGCCAAAGACGAGGGCAAATCCGCTGCGGCCGGTCAGGGGCTTGTCGGCATCCGGAGTCGCCTTGACCCCTTCATCGGCGGCTCTGTTTTTTCGGCGCGCCGAGACCACCATGGTCAATACCAGGCTCAGAATGAGCAGCAGCGCCGACAGCAGCATGAGTTGGTACACGCCCAATGGCGCAATCAATTTGCTGGTGATAAAACTGCCGAAGACCGCACCGGCCGACATGCCGAAGCCCACCAGGGCGAACAGGCGCTTGCCCTGTTCGGGCGTGTAGTAGTCGTTGGCAAACGACCAGAACTGCGCCACCACCATCACGTTAAAAATGCCGACCCACAGGTAAAAGGGAATACCCAGGCTCACGCCCATCCGGGCCAGGACATAAAAACCGCCCAGGCAACCGGCGAAAAACACCAGCACCGCGGCGATGAGACTGCGGGCGTTCATCAGGCCGGCCAACCGGCTGTACAAGGGCACCACACCCAGCAGTAGCACCGCCTGTCCGGCCGAGGCATAGATCTTCGCTTCGGCGCCCCACTCAGCCAGGATCAGCGCCTCGCGCACAGGCTTGATGATGTAGTAGGCGGTCATGAGCAGGAAAATGTTCAGGGCCATCAGCAGGACGGTGCCGCCTTCGCCTTTATGGACGGGGGCAAACAGGCGCAGGGCGCGGTCAAGCAAATTGGCGGGAGGTTGCGTATGAGTTTCGTTCATCGGTCCACCGCCACAGTGTGGCCATTGATCAGACTGAAATGGGCGGTCGTCGAAGATGACCAGCCTTGGCCCCGGTTGACCTGGATCTCCAGGGCCAGGAACTGGTGGGTTTCATCGCCCTGCGGGATGCCGGGCAGGAGGGCGCCGTCGGCCGTCAGGACCGGTAACTGCGAAGCGGCGATGACCTGCCAGGCGGTGCGCTGCAATTTTTGGCGTTCCGCGTTTTCCGCCGCCATCCGGTAACGGTAAGTGGTGCCCGACGCTATGGCATGGCCACGCTCGACGGCCAGATCGGCAAAATCGACGGTGCCTGCGACCACCTGGAAAAAATCCAGCGGCGGCACTTCGGCAAACCAGTAGCGGGCAATCTTGTCACGCCGACCAATTAGGGCCTGGACAAGGAACTCGGCGGCTTGCGGGTTCTGGTAGTGGCCCTGCGCGACCAGATGGCGCAGGTCGTCGTCAGTGAAGGCCGAGATGATCTTGGCCGCCCAGTAGCCATCCAGGCGTGTCAGATTGGCCATGGCGCTCTGGGGCAGATCCGGCTTCCAGCGCTGAGGTTCAAAAGTCGCGACATCGAAAAGCCCGACTTCATCCAGGCCCGCCGGGCGTTCGACTTGCACCCAGGTGTCCTCGACGAAGCCGAGGGTCAGCAGACGCGACATGGTAGGCCACACATCGAAGCCATATTCGTAACCGAAGCGCTGTACCGGTTGGTCGCCAAATGCGCCAAGGGTCGAGGCGAAGTCAATCAGGTGATGCCGCACATGGCCTGCACCGGGCTTACCAATATACATGTCCAGGGAGTTGTGCATCTTGGTGTCGAAGTGGTTCAACCAGCCCGCAAAGACTCTCATGCCGCGCAGTTCGCGCCGGTTCTCGTGCTTGATACGGTCGTTGGGATCATCGGCGCGGGTATCCTGGTCATCGAAAGGCCCAATAGGAACACCGTCGAGATAGCGACTGGCCAGCGCGTGGTAACGGCCGTCAAAAATCGAACCGGTGGCCGTGAGCACCGAATCGAGGTTGGCCTCGGTCATGGCCACCTTGCCCACGCGACCGACTTTCATCTGAGCTCCCTCGCCAACCACCAGATCAACGCGGTCAAAGATCACCAGACGGTCAACAGGCGTATTGAAGCCGGCCGCATGGAAGACCAGGTTGGCCACCACGCCCGAGCGGATCGTCATGCCCGGATGGGTGGGCGGATCGAACTTGAGCAGCCAGGTATCGCCCCGCGCGTCCTTGATGCGGAAGCCCGGGGTCACGCCGGCGGTCTTGGCGCCAATGATGGTCCAGGGGGCGCTGCGGTCGGGGCCTTCGCGATAGGCGCGACCCAGGCCGGGTCCGTAGCACAACTCGTCCCTCGTCAGGGGGCGCAAGCCGATGCGGTTGGTGAACCAGGTCGAGTTCACCACTTCACCCAAGGCGTTGACATTGCCGGCCTCGCGGGCGGCGTCGCCGGTACCCACGCGCCGGAAAAAGCGGCCCGGATGCCAGAAGCGGCTGAACGGACGGGCAAAAACGCTTTCGACGGCGTAAGGCGTCAGGCCCGGTTCGACGAACTGCGGCACTTCGATGGGCTGATCGTCGGTGGCGTACCACACCACCGGCCCGTGACTGAGAGGCGCACGGGCCCAGGCATTGCTGGCCATCAGGGCGGTCAACAGCGCGGCAAAGACGGGCACTGCCCACAGCCTATAGGCTGAGCGCCGCGAACGTTTCCGACATCCGCGGTCAGCGGACCTTTGTCGGATTCTTGCCATACAGGAAGCCTCTCGGGTTGTATTGGAAGGTCTGGTTGAACGTCAACCGGACCACCAGGTCCTCGTCACTGAGCCCCAGTTCGAATCGCGCGGACATCCCGCGTTCGGCACTGATCAGGCGCAGGCCACCGCCGCCGGTCCATTGGTAGTTGTTCAGGCTCAGGTCACTGGTGTGGTCAAAGACCTGGCCGGAATCCGTAAACAGATAGGCGTCGACGCCCATGTCGTCGCGCCCCCGCACCACCCAGATGGGCCAGCGGTATTCGAGACTCAGGCCCACCGCCCCCAGGCCGTAGAATCGCAGGGAGCTGAAACCACGCAACTGGTCAGGCCGCTGAAAAGTGACCAGGCGACTGAAGGGCACTTCGGCGCTGCCGGCGTTCGAAATCCGGCTGGCAAAGCCACGCACCGCCAGGACCCGGTCGGTGTGCCACAGCTTGATGAACTTTTCGAGATTGGCGTGCCAGGTCAAGTAGCTCAGGTCGCTGCCGTCGGACGCCTCGAAAAGCGAGACGGCCAGCGACTGGTAGCCCCCGTGTTTGGGACGGCCGTTTTGCTCGGCGTTATTGCGGCCCAGGGCCCAGCGCACTGTCCAGCCATTGGACTGGCCGGGGTAACCAAAGGGAAGCGCCCCCGCGTGCACGGTGTCGAGGGAAAAATCGTCGTTGAAGCTGGGTTCATGCACGGTGACCCCCGAGAAATAGGCCCGCAGGCCCATCTGGACGGAGGGGGCAATGTCGCGGTTCAGATCAAAGCCGCCCCAGCTGGTGGCGCGGTAATAGTAGCTGAGGTCGCCGTTGAGCGAACCGGGGCCCAGGCCATAATAACGGGCCTGGTTGACCGACTCGAAGCCGCCACCGACCTCCAGATGCCAGACCCTATCCAGATGAAACAGGGCACCACCGGCGTAGGCACCCGCCCGCTTGGTCGACCGCTTGCCACGCACGAAAAGCTTGTTGCCCGGTTTCAGGAAATTCGGCCGCTGCACGTTCACGCCCAGGGCAAGGCCTTCCAGCCCACTGATGCTGAACGAAGGCATCAAATAGGTACCCAGCGGCCCCTTAAGGCCGGGATACTCGGCTTTGCCGCCAAAAAAGCCCAGCTTGTCCATACCCGTGAACGTCTGGTCGCCCACGTAGTAGGCGGCCCGGAAAGGCACGCCGACAATCCAATAGGGCACCAGGACGGCATTTTCCCAGGCCGGGCGCGGCGCTTCGGAAAACGCGGCTGCCACCGAATCGTGGCGGGCCGGGATCAGGCCCCAGTAATATTCATGGCCGGGATCAAGAGTATCGGGCAGGACGGCGTGCGAGCCCCAAAAATCGGCGGGTGGGTCGACGGGTGAGTCGGCGGGTGAGTCGACGGGTGAGTCGACCGGGGTCTGGGCCAACACCGCCGCGGGAATCCCCAGCGCCCACAGGACCCCCACAAGAACAAGCCCCCGGGTCAGGGGCTTTCGGTAGAGCGAGAATAGTGATCTGGCGGTCATGAAAACTACTATAGTCCTCATCCCACTCTTCTGCCCCCCCTAAATTTGCCGCGCCACCAGGTATTGTTCAGGCTGTCGAAGCGTACGGGGCTGCCCTTGCTCGGGGCGTGCACGAACCTGCCCCGGCCCACGTAAATGCCCACATGGTCGATGCGGGTGCCGGACAAACGGAAAAACACGAGATCGCCGGGCTGCAGATCTTCGCGATCCACGTGGACGCCGGCGCCGGCCTGTTGCCCCGAAACCCGCGGCAAAGGCACGCCCAGATTTGAATACACGTATTGCACCAGGCCGCTGCAGTCGAATTTGTCGGGGCCGGCGGCGCCCCACTGGTAGGGCTTGCCCAGTTGGTCTTTGGCCAGTTCCACGGCTCGGGGGCCCAGGGCTGTTGGTTTCGAAGTCTGTGACGGCACCACATCAGTACCGGATCTGCTGATCGGCTCAGGGTCGGGCAGCAGGATTTTGGTGGATTTGGCGGTCGTCCTTGAAGTGGGCACGACCTCGGAATTCGGCGCTGGCGCAGGCTCTGCGATCACCACGCCAGTCGAGGTGACCCGCTTGGGCGAACAGCCGCCCAGAAGGATTCCCCACAGGGCCATGATGACGCTTATTCGCCAAATCACTGTCCGTTACTCCTTTTGCTGAACTCCAGCCCGCAAATTCGGGTTTGGAGCCATCCCGCCCCCATGCTAGTTTAACGGCACTATGAATGACAAGCATCCAGATCAAAGCGCTCCTGAAGCGCCCTCTACCCCTGCCATCGACCTGCAGATCGAAAAGCTGGTCACTGGTGGGGCGGGCCTCGGCCGACATGATGGCCAGGCTGTATTCGTGCCCCTGACTGCCCCTGGCGACCTCGTGAAGGCCGAAGTGGTGGAACAGCGCAAAGGTTTCGTGCGCGCCAAGCTCATCGAAATCGTCACCCCGGGCCCAGGCCGCCAGGAGGCGCCCTGCCCTCATTATGGGGAATGCGGGGGCTGTGACCTGCAGCACCTGGATGCCGCCACGCAGCGGCAGGCCAAGGCCGACATCGTGGCCGACTGTTTCCAACGTCTGGGCAAGATGGATGTTTCGGAAATGTTGACCGGCCCGGACCCCGAGCTGGTTCTGGGTTATCGCAACCGGATCCGGGTTGTGGCCAATCCCTCCGGCCACTACGGCATGGTGCGGCGCGGCACCCACGATGTGGTGCCCTTGGAGAGCTGCGCCCTGATGGACGAGCAGTTCAACCGCGACATCCTGCCTTGGCTGCGTTTTTTGCCGCCGGTCGACCAGGTCGTCGTGCGCATGGATGGCCGGGGCGGCTGGCTGCTCTCGATTTTTGGTCAGCCCCAGCGCATGAAGGTGATGAAGAAGATTTTGGCCGCCAACCCCGAAGGCGAGGCGCCGGCGCCCGGTTGCGTGGGACTGCTGTACAACAACCTGCCGTTGTGGGGCCGTGACCATCTGGTGTACCAGGTGGCGGGACAGAAATTCCGCGTCGGGGCCCAGAGTTTTTTCCAGGGCAATCTGGCCGAGACCGAAGCTGCGGTAGCCACCATGCGCGAGTGGATCGTTGAGATCAGCGAAGCCGGTCGACTGGGTGGCCTGATGGGTGATTTGTTCTGTGGCGTGGGCCTGTTTGCCCTGACCCTCGGCGACCTGTTCGAGCAGGTCATCGCCGTGGACACCGACCGCAACAGTCACCGCGATGCGGCCAACAATATCAAGCACGCCAAGGCCGTGCGCGACAAAATCACTCTGCGCAAGGGCGCCATGGACAAGGTCGTGACTGAGCCCGGGCTGGCCAAGCCCGAAGCCTGGGCCGCTGGCCTGTGCATTGTCGATCCCCCGCGGGCCGGCTTGGGCAAAGAGGGCGTCAAGGCCCTGATCGATTTGAATCCGCGGCAAATTATCTCAATGAGCTGCGACCCGGCGACCCTGGCCCGCGATACCAAGGCGCTCGTCGAGGCCGGCTATGAAATGCGCAAGCTGCAGGTCATGGATTTCTTCCCGCAGACGGCGCACATCGAGTGCCTGATGTTGTTGGAGAAATCGGAAAACCAGGAATCGTGAGCGAAACCAACCCCACTCGGATCGCCGACACTCTCGGCCCCGCCAATCTCGACAACGTGATCGTGGTGCTCAGCCGCACCACCGAACCGATGAACATCGGGGCCACTTGTCGCGCCATGAAAACCATGGGGCTCAAGCACTTGCGGTTGATTGACCCCATCAACCCCAAAGGGCGCAGCTCGCGGGCGCTGGCCCACGGGGCCGAAGACATTCTGCAAAATGCCGTAGTCGTGGACGACGTGATCGAGGCGGTGAGTGATGCGTTGGTCGTCACCGGCACAACGGCCCGTACCCGCAAATTGCGCAAGCGGGCCCTGCTGACCCCAGGCGAATTGGGCGACCAGATTGCCGACCATTCGCGCTCGGGAAAAGTGGTGATCATGTTTGGCACCGAACGCACGGGCATGACCAACGACGAAACCGACCTGTGCCGCTACCTGTCGACGGTCGACACGGCGCCGGAACAGCCTTCGCTGAATCTGGCCCAGGCCGTGATGCTCTTCAGTTGGGAAATCCGGCAGGCGATGCAGCGGGCGGAATCGCCGAGCACCTCCACTTCAGGTCGGCAGGAAACCAACCCGACCGCGACCGTACGACGACCCGAAATGCGGGTCAGCCATCCCCACCGTTCGACCAAGTTGCCCACCCAGTGGGAACTGGACAACATGTACGCCCACCTGGCCTACGCCATGAACAAGGTCGGGTATTCGGATCAGGAACGATTGAAGTTTTTGACCTACCTGCGGCAGCTGCACATGCGGGCCGGCATCGTGAACTGGGAAACGCACATCTACCACATTCTGGCGCGCAAGATTTGCAAGACTTTGCGGATTCCGAAATTCACGGGGTTGGCGGAAGTGCCCGACCTGGATGAAGTGCCCGACCTTGCTGAAGACGACGATCTGACCCCAAAAGATTGACCCGGACGTTCAAGTCCGGGTCAGCCGCTCATCGAGTTCTGCTTTGATCATCTCAACTGACAGTCAAACTGCCGATCGCCTCGAAGACCTTCTCGTATTCCTCTGCAAAAATGTCGCGGTGGTCGTTGATAATCGACCATTCGTCGCCCTTGGCGGCCAACTCCATCACTTTGCAAACCATCGCCAGGCGCGGCGCGCCATAGGTGGCGCAAGCCCCCTTGAGGCTGTGGCCGTCACGCGCAATGACGGTGATGTCCTGGTCGGCAATCGCCTGCTTGATGGCTTCGAACAGGGGTGGCGCGTGTTCCAGGAAAAGGTCGCGCAATTCGGCCAAAATTTCCCGGTCGCCACCAAATTCGGCCATCAGCCGAGATTCGTCGATGACGGGCATGTCGGGCCCGGGAAGGGCAAAATCCGTGCTCACGATGGGGTCCTCCGGTCGGGTGAAATCGAGATACTCAGGTCCTCTTAGGTGATAATTCGACCGGAAACCCACCCACTTGAGAGATATGGGACAAAATTGCAGGGGTGATTTTCGCAAATTGGCCGGATAATTGCTTTACGTATCGGCAGAGAAGACGATGATAAGTCTCGGCAACTTCAAATATCCCGGTGACATGGCGGTTCCGGGCAACTGAATCGGGCGTTTTGAGCGCTCACAAGGAGATCTGATGAAAAAGCTGATCATGTCAGTCCTGACCGGCCTGGTGCTGGTGGCTCTGGCAACTCCCGTGCTGGCGATGGGCCCGTTGGACGTCAATGCCGGCCTGGGACTGCACAGCAAGTACGTCTGGCGCGGCATGGTCGTGACTCCGGACATGGTTCTGCAGCCCGAGGCGACCCTGGGCGTGATGGGCTTCACGGCAGGCTTCTGGGGCAACATTGATTCCAGCGACGTCAACGGTCAGGAATCCGAGTTCAACGAGATCGACTGGACCCTGGGATATGAACTGGGGCTGCCGTTCCTGAATTTCGGCGCGGGTTTCATCTACTACTCGTTCCCCAACTCCCTGGTCGACATGGAGAGCACCACCGAGTTCTATCTCAACGGACGAGTGAATGTATTGCTATCGCCGTCCCTGACGTTCTATCAGGATCTGGACCAGTACAAGGGCGCCTACTGGGAAGCCAGCGTCAGCCACGGCCTGCAGCTGAGCCCGACGGCCAACCTGGACCTGGCCGCTGGCCTGGGCCTGGGTTCCAAGGGTTACATTGAAGGCTACTTCGGTCCCGCCACGATACTGCCCACGGTGCCCGAAGTGCCCGGCAATGCCACGATGACAGATTTCTACGTGAACGCTTCGCTTCCCTACAAACTGGCCCTGTTCTTCACCATCACCCCGAGTGTGACCTACACCACCCTGATGAGTGACGTGAAAGACATTGTTGATGCTGCTGATGGCGTTGCCTATCACGGCGAAAGTGATGCCTTCTACTGGAGCCTGACCGGAACGTTCAATTTCTAGTCAGCCCCACCGGCCAAATGGCTTACCCCCGGCTCCGATAGGAACCGGGGGATTTTTTTGCGCAACGAAATCGCCTGGCCGAGGTATACTCCGGGTTCGACAATATTCCTCTATTTGGGAGATGGCCCCTTGAAGATTCTGCTCACTCTCTTGTTCCCGCTAGCCGTATTGGGCGCGCCTTTCCTGGCCTGGGCCGAAACCATCGAACTGCCCGCCGACCCGCCGGCCACCCGCACCATCGAATTGACCGAAAAATGGAGCCTGGGCGAAGACGACAGCGATGTCCTGCTCGGCGTGATCACCGGCGCGGTCATGGACGACGCGGGCCAGGTCTATCTCATCGACCGCCAACTCTCCCAAATCCTGGTCATCGGGCCGGATGGAGAACTGGTCACGACGCTGGGCCGCGAAGGCGAGGGCCCCGGCGAACTGAGACAGCCCCACGCCTTGTTGCTGCTGGATGACGAGGCCATCGGAGCGATCCAGGGCTTTCCCGGCCGCATCATTGGAATCAATTTCGACGGCACCCCCGCGGGCGACGTCACCCTCGGCGGCGGGGCCGAAGAAGGTGGCTTCAGCTTCGTGCGCGAATGCCTGCGCGTTGGCGACGGCTTCGTGGCCTCGACCGGCCGCATGGTCTTCGATATGAACACCGGCAAGAGCGATCTGACTTCGACGCTTGGCGTGTACGACCGGCAGGGCAAACTCCTGACGACCATCGCCGAACACGCCAAAGCCAGTGACCTGACGCGGCAGGTCTTTGACGAGGCCGCCGATTTTTCCGAGTTTCAGGTGTCGGCTGCGGGCCCCGACGGCACCATCTACACCACTCCGGTGCGGGATCAATACGTGCTGAAGGCGCGCGACCTGCAGGGCAATGTGCTGCGCACCATGCACCGCCCTTTCACACCCCGCCGGCGCAGCCAGGACGAAAAAGACGCCCTGAGCGATGATGTGAGCATGGTCATGAACGGCCAGCGCCTCGAAGTGGAGAACAAGGCCCTCGATACCGACCCGGCGTTTCGCGGTTTGGCCGTGGCCGCCGACGGGCGCCTGTTCGTGACCACCTGCTACCAGTACCGGATGCAATTACCCGCGGGCACGGCGGGAAAGTATGACGTGATCAGCCCGACGGGCGAGTATGTGGAAGAACTGACTTTGCTGGTGCCCGATTTTGATGGCGACCAGGACGTGCTGTTCTTTATCGATGGCACGCATTTCATGGTGATCAAGAATTTCGAGGCCGCCAGTGAAGCCATGGATGGCGGCGGCGAAGAGGATGAAGAGGTTGAGGAGGATGCCGAGCCTTTGTCGGTGATCTTTTTGACGATGCGGTAGGCTGAAGGTTTTTTACCATTCAGGGGGAGAGATTCATGAAAATCCGGATAGGATTTGTAGCGCTGGTTCTGATTTTTGGAGCCGTGGTTTTGGGTGCTTGCAGTGATGATGATGTGGTTGCGCCGGAGGACGATCCCGTGCCGATAGTGGAGCCCGTGACCGAGGCTCAAGTGATGTCCAATTTCCGCACAGCCTATGAAGACATGGATTCCGGGCTCCTGCTGAGCCTGCTGCACCCGGATTTTGAGCTGCTATTGCAGGCGCCCACCATCGAACAATTTCCCGACGTGGGCCCGACCCTCGACCACGCTGAAGAAACCCGGATCGCGCAACGGATGTTCTCCGGCGAGCCGGTCACCAATTCGGCTGGTGTTGTGATCGCTGCGGTTTCCAGCATCTCATTCAATATTTTCGAGCAACAAGGCACCTGGATGACCAACGGCCCCGCTGATCCTTTTCCCAACGCCCGGTCGGCCCTCTTTGACGTGCAGTTTCTCTTTGACCGGGCCGGCAATTCAACGCTGCCGGTGCAGGGCCAGATCAAATTCCACCTGGCGACGCGAGATACGGTCATCAACGGCCAGCCCAAGCGGTACTTCACCATGATCGGGCAGCAGGATCTGACCAACTCGGGGAAAATGGGTATTGAAGAAGCCAGTTGGGGTTCGATCAAGGCGCTTTACTGGTAACCGCTAGCGGTACGGCGCCTTCAGCGCTCTCCAAATGGCTGGCCCGCCTGGGCGGACAGGACCAGGAGCAACAAAAATGAAACGGTGAGTAAAGAGCGCATGGCATTCCCCCAAAATATCCGAGGATGAGTATCGCTATTTCAAGGTAGTGGCAAATAGGCCATGGCGGCAACGGGCGAGTGTTTTTAACCTGAAAGGACACCGAAGCACCTATTGCTCCGGACAAAAGAAGGAGGAAGTCCCATGTTGCCCCTGAAACGGATCCTCTGCCCCACCGATCTGAGCGCCGATTCCCGCGCAGCCCTGAAGGTTGCCGGTGAGATGGCGCTTTATTTTTCGGCTGAGCTGACCGTGCTGTATGTGCAGGTACCCACTCAACCGGTTGTCTGGCCGTACGAAGGCTTGGGAATCAATCCCTATGAGTCTGGCCTCAGCACGCCGGAGGCCATGGTTCGGCGGGAAAAGGACCTGGTGGCCGAAACCAGCGAGATATTCCCGCCAGCGCTCAACCTGAAGCTGAGGGTCGTGCAGGGCGACCCGGCCGCGACCATTCTGGAGATGGCCCGGCAGAAAAAAATCGACCTGGTCGTGATCGCACCCCATGGGCACAATCGCCTGCGCAAGGCCATCTTCGGTTCGACTGCCGAAGAGGTCGTGAAGAACTCGCCCTGCCCGGTGGTGACCATGCATGCGGGACAGGAAACAGAAGAGTTGGCGCCGGAAGCAATGGCCCAGGAAGCGGAAAATTGAAACAACGCCCCGGGTGGACCGGGGCGCTGCTCTGAAAAAACTTTGAGACTGGTCTACTGGTAGAGCGCCTTGATTGCGCCCCAAGAAATCTTGTCGGTGCCCACTGCCGAAAATTCGAGATCGCCGCGGATTTCTCCCATGGGAAACAGATCGGAATGGATGTTGACGTACACCCGCCCGGCATTCAGTTCGTTGAGTTCAATTTCCCCGACCGGCCAGACGCCGACCTTGGGCGAGCCCAGGAAAAACGTGTGGAACCGCGGCGACAGCGATCAAACGAGTAAGGTTGGCGATTCTGGACATATGGTGACCTTAATGTCAGAGGTCGGGCCTGCACCCGACCTGATGTTTGAAGCGAGTCAATCCTGGATGATGGCCTGAAGGGAACAGCATATCAAAAACGAAGAAGTTGGCCACCGGCGGCCATTGTCGGCGGGTTTGCCTCAGTTGCTTGGCCCCGGGCACCCAATCCCATATACTGGTCAGCAATACTATCAGGACCGACGCCACACCCAGGATCGAACGGGCCCCAACCTTGTCGAAGACGTCTCCATCATGCCAGGAACCGGCCTCCTTCGGGTGGTGTCAGGACTGCCGTGCCGAACACCGGTTGGGTTCGGTTCGGGCCCAAAAACACGCTATTGCCCTCAGGCGTGAGTTGGAGTCGTCCCGCAGGATTGACCTGCTGGCCGAACCGGATGCCGCCGACCCCCGCTTTCATACCGACTATCTGTTGGGCCCCGCGTTAGGTCAGATGTTCGGGGTCCTGGAATGCCAAGACAGCCGGGGTAAGACTGTTGTCCTGCGGGCTTTTTCAGGCCAGTACAACGGAGTCTGGAAGGTTCCCGGCTGGGCACCACCGATCTTCGATCTGGAGGCCTACCAAGGGATCATGATTCCCGGTGACCGGCGGATCAAGGATCTGGGCCGCAGAATCAATGCCGGCGGCAGCGACTGCGCCGACCTGAAGCGACAGCGCAAAGCCCTTTCGCAATCGCTCATGAAAGAGCTTCACGACCTTTACCAACTGACCAACTTTCGCGGCGACACCCAACCAATGGCCCACTTTTTCGGCGCGGTCCAGGGCATCCCCACCGGCGCCGGCGATTGCTGCGCGCCCAAGTTGCTGCACCAGGCTGCCCGCCTGAAATTGCGCCCACTCGGGTTGGCCGAGTTCTATTGGGGCGCCAGCAACCGCTCGGGCACTCGCGAGCACGGCCACTTCTATGACGGTTGTGCAGACCGGTGCCAGCCCATTCTGGGCTTCATGTTGTGCGGGGTCACCGCATGAGTGACCTGGAAATCATTCACCAGGATGTATCCGTGATCGTGGTCAACAAGCCCAGCGGTTTGCTGGCTGTGCCCGGCCGCGGCCCCGAAATGCAGGACTGCATCGTCAACCGGGTGAAGGCTTATTGCCCTGAGTGCATCGAGCATCCTGCGGTCCACCGACTGGACATGGACACCTCCGGCCTGATGGTTCTGGCGTTGACCAAGACTGCCCAGCACCATCTGGCGTTGCAGATCGAGCGAAGACAGATCGACAAGATCTACCTGGCGGTTCTGGACGGAGTCATTGATCGGGACAGTGGGGAAATCGAGTTGGCCTTTCGGCTCGAACCTGACAATCGGCCCCATCAGGTCTACGACCCGGTGCAGGGCAAGGTTGGCCTGACGCGTTGGCGCAAACTGCAGATTACTGATGGATGTACGGAAGTGGAATTCACGCCGGTCACCGGTCGCACCCACCAACTGCGGCTGCATGCGGCCCACGAACTGGGTTTGGGCTGCCCTATTGTTGGCGATCGGTTGTATGGATCTGGAACAGGGCCAGGACAATTGAAGCTTCACGCGGCGCAACTGGCTTTTGACCATCCGGAAACCGGAGAACGGTTGCAGTTTCGGTGCGACCCTAGATTTGAGCTGCGAACTGCCGGACCTTGATGCCCACCGACTGCAGCAACTCTATGGATGCTTCGCTGCGATAACCGTTCTGATAGATGACCTCCAGGACATTGCCCAGATTGATCAATCGTTTGGCGCAGGCGGTGCAGGGCAGGTGCGTGACGAAGACGTATTTGTCGGTCTCGCGCGGGGCGTCGCAATTGATGGCCGCGTTTTCTTCGGAATGCAGGCAACCGCAGTTGCCCGGTTCATCGCTGTCGCAGGTATCGGGCAGGCCCGAGGCGTTGCCATTGTAACCCACGGCCAACACCTTGCGGTAGTCGGTGGTGGTGATGACCGTTCCGACCTGCAGTCGCTTGCAGGTGGAGCGCCCTGAGATGAGGTGCGCAAAATTCATATAGACCTCTTCAAAAGAGGGCCGCGATCGGTTTTGGTCCGCCATTGCTGCCAAGCCTTTGCCTTTGAGTCTCGGGATACTGGGCCGCCAACATGCTCGCTCGGGTGCCAATTCTCAAGTTTCTGCTTTTTGAAAATGATTCGCAATAGCGCTTCAACCACCCCCTATTCATGCAAGACATCCCGCGGAATCACTGCTACGATCCGGCCCTCAGGTGTGTTCGTCCGAGACTGAAAAAACCCCAGGAGGATGATGTCATGGTGGACCTCAGAAAATGGTTAAGCCTTGCAGCCATTTTGGCTCTCACACTTTCCCTGACCGGCATCGCGGTCGCCCAGAGCGAAAAACCCGCCAAGGACGAAGCCTTCGAAGAAGTCGTCGTCACGGCCCAGAAAAAAGAACAGGCCCTGCGCGACGTGCCCTCGTCGGTCGCCACCCTCAGCGACGAGAAGCTGGATGTGATCACCTCCGGTGGTCAGGATATCCGGATGCTCTCTTCGCGGGTGCCCAGCCTGCACATTGAATCTTCCTTCGGCCGCACCCTGCCCCGCTTCTACATCCGCGGCCTGGGCAACACCGACTTTGACTTGAACGCTTCCCAGCCCGTGTCCCTGGTTTATGACGGCGTCGTGCTGGAGAACCCGATTTTGAAGGGTTACCCCATTTTCGACATGGAGCGGGTCGAAGTTCTGCGCGGGCCCCAGGGCACGCTTTTCGGACGCAACACCCCCGCGGGTATCGTGAAATTCGAATCCCGCAAACCGACTTTCGAGAACGAGGGCTACGGTCGCTTCTCTTACGGCACCTACAATACCATGCAGTTCGAAGGAGCTGTCGGTGGCGAGGTCAACGAGGGGACGTTCGCCACGCGTGCCTCTTTCCTGTATCAGAAACGCAGCGACTGGGTGACCAACACCCACACCAATGAAAAAGACGCCCTCGGTGGCTACACCGACTTCGCCGGCCGGATGCAGTTCCTGCTGACCCCTGGCGACAAGTTCACCGCCCTGTTGAACGTGCACATGCGCGACCTCGACGGCACCGCCCGCCTCTTTCGCGCCAACATCGTCGAATCGGGCAGCAACGAGATCCGTGACGGGTTCAAGCGCGACGAAGTCGCCTACGACGGCGCCAACGAGCAGACCGTCAACGAGCGCGGCGGCGTACTGACCATGGACTACCATTTTGACGATATGACCCTGACCTCGGTCACGGGCCTGGAATCGGCCAACATCTTCAGCCGCGGTGATATCGACGGTGGTTGGGGCGCCGACTTCCTCGGTTCTTCCGGTCCTGGTGTCATTCCTTTCCCCTCGGAATCCGCCGACGGTATTCCCAAGTTGCAGCAAATCACCCAGGAATTCCGACTGGCAAGCAACTATGACGGCAAAGCGAATTTCCAGGCCGGTTTCTTCTTATTTGATGAAGACCTGGATATCGATACGTTCAACTACGACACCCTCGGCGGCGGCGTGAAGAACGGTTTTGCCCATCAGTCACAGCAGACCAAGGCCACCGCCCTCTTTGGTACGCTGGAGTATCAGTTGACCGAAAAACTCAAGGCCTCCGGTGGCTTGCGCTACTCGGATGAAACCAAGGATTTCATGGCTGAGCGAACCCTGACGATGCCACTGGGGGTTCACCCGACTGGTCAGAACCTGGCCCCGATCACCGACAGCCGTGACTCCGATTTCCTGAGTTGGGATGTCAACGCAATGTTCAACGCGAGCCCCGACGTGAACGTCTACGGCCGGGTGGCCCGCGGTTTCCGCGCTCCCAGTTTCCAGGGTCGCGTCCTGTTCGGTGACGAAGTCACTGTTGGCGAGACGGAAAAGATCATCAGCTACGAGATCGGCACCAAGGCCAACCTGGGCCAGAAGGCCCGCGCCAACGTGAGTGTTTTCACGTACATCATGAACGACCAGCAATTGACCGCCGTGGGTGGCACCTCGAACTCCACCCGCCTGCTGAATGCCGACGAAACCACCGGCGCGGGCTTTGAAGCCGAGATCGAATGGCTGCCCACCAGTGCGGTCCTGGTGACCTTCGGCGCCGGCTACAACAAAACCGAAATCAAGGACTACATGATCGACGGCGAGAAGCTCGGTGTGGCCCCTGGTGGCGCCGCTGGCCTGACGGTTCTGGATCCGGAAACCTCTCCTGGCTCGGGCATCGTTTCGATCGATGGCAACAGCCTGCCCAACGCCCCGGAATGGGTCTTCAATATCACGCTGCGCGGGGCCATGCCCGCCGGCGACAGTGGCGAAGTCTTCCTGTACACCGACTGGGCCTACCGCAGCGAAGTCAGTTTCTTCCTGTACGAGTCGGTCGAGTTCACCGAAGGCAGCCTGATCGAAGGCGGCCTGCGCATCGGTTACACGACCTACGACGGCATCTGGGAATTGGCGGCCTTTGGCCGGAACATCACCGACAACCTGTCGCGCACCGGTGGCATCGACTTCAACAACCTGACCGGGTTTGTGAACGAGCCGCGGACGTTTGGCATGGAGATTCGGCGGAGGTTCTAAAAGCCTGAGCGCCTGAGAAAGAGACAAGGCCCGCGAACCCCTGGGGATCGCGGGCCTTTTTTCAGGAAACGGCGATGACGATCTTGCCGCCAGCGTGGCCTTTTTTGAGCAACTTGATTGCTGAAGGAACTTCGTTCAGTGGAAAAGTGCAGCTGATCGCCGGAGTGATTTTGCCCGCTTCGAGCAGTTCCCTGAGGGCCTGCAGATCTTCTTTTGGCGCATCGGCAACCATACCGAGCAGGTTTTGACCAATGAACGGCGACAACATCACGGCCCGCACGTTGCGACCGATGCCACCGAACCAGGCGCCCCCTTCTTCGCCGCCTACGAGCACAAGAGTGCCCTTGGGGGTCAACACCCGACGCAAGGCCGACAATTCCGTATTGCCGGCTATATCGAGAATCACATCGTAGTGATGATTGCCGTCCGCAAAATTTTCACGCGTGTAATCAATGACTTCGTCGGCACCCAGAGAGCGCACCAGGTCCTCCTTGGCGGTGCTGCATACGCCGGTGACCACGGCACCATGCGCCTTGGCCATTTGCACCGCAAAAGTGCCGACGCCTCCTGAGGCGCCGGTGATCAGGACCTTTTGCCCCGTCTGGATTTTGGCCACATCCCGCACGGCCTTGAGCGCCGAGAAGCCAGAGGTCGGCACCGCGGCTGCCTGCTCGAAGGTGAGGTTGGTCGGCTTGAGTGCCACCCGATCTGCCGGCACGCAGACGTATTCGGCAAAAGACCCCTCGCACGTGCCGAACACTTCATCGCCCGGCTTCAGGGTGGTCACCTTGGCGCCGACGGCCGCCACTTTGCCCGCCACGTCCATACCCAGAACACTGTTTTTGGGGCCGCTGAAACCGAAGCCCATGGCCCGGATCATATACGGCCGGCCAGCCATCAGGTGCCAGACGCCCTGACAGACAGACGCCGCCTGCACGTCGACAAGCACGTCGTGATCACCAACGGTCGGCTGGTCGATATCGCTGAATTTCAGCACCTCGGCGGTGCCATATTTGTCCTGAGTGATGGCTTTCATGTGGCTGGTCTTTCGTTGCCGGGATCTTGGGGTTCGCGGGCGAGGACGTCAGACCATGTATAACGTTTTTTGGTTCAGACGCTTGCGAAGGCCCAGAGTGCACTGCGGACCAGGGCACCAATCAACAGGGTCCAGCCGACGAGTTGGACCCAATAGCCCAGCGGTGAAAACCAATCCTGACAGGCCCAGGGAAAGCGCCAGAACGGTACGCGGCCGCGATTGGCCACCGTTGGCGGCCGCATGGCCAAGTGCGCGATGAGAACCAGGGAAAGCCCTGCGAACTGAAGGATGTTTTTCGCGTCGAACAAAAACGAGGCTCCTTGCGACCGACCGGGCCGCCGCTAGAATGGGAATTCGCCGCCGGCGGACCACATTTCCTGTTTTTCCCAGCCGTTGTCATATTTGCCGTAGTCCAGTTTCACTCGCACCGGGCCCATGAACGGTCGGTGCAGGATCGCGCCGAGTCCCCAGCTGTGGGAATTGTCGAAACGGGAGTTGCGTCCGCCGCGCACCGCCACAACGCCCAGGGCCACGATTTCCACTCCGAAGTGGTCCTGGTCTGCCAGATAGGAATCCTTGTGGGTGGTCTTGGCATAGGCCACGACCAACCGGAGCGCTTCTTTCCCGGTTCCGTCGGCGTTGAAAATCGTCTCGGCGGTGATGCCGGCGCGCCGCGACTGCGGCAGTGCGATGGGCGTATCGCGCTCAACGAACAGGTAGCCCTGGCCACTGGTATTCATCCAGGAGGCGCCGCCCTTGAGGACAAAAGCCCCGCGGCCAAAATCAGTGCGCCAGCCCAGCGATGTGCCCAGGTCATACGTGCCTTCACTCATTTCCGAAGTGGCCACCGAACCCCAGTACCAACGCTTCGCCGCGCCGACCGTCCAGCTCCAATGGCCTGCCGGGTCGATGAGCGGGCCCAGGTCATAGCTGATCCCCGCGACGCTTATGCCCGCGGTGGACTCAAAGGTTTCACCGGTTCCATCGGGCTCGAAGGCCGTGCGCACCAACTGCGGGTCCATCAACAATTGCTGGCGGGAAAATCCGGCCCGAAACCCCTTCCAGACCACCGAAACGCCCAACATTTCCAAATCGGCGCTGCTGACGAATTTGGCCCGGCCATATTCGGCTTCCACGGCGGTGGCCAACTGCAGGGGCGCGGTGTTCAGAAACAGGGCCGCCGGTCCCTGGGCACCAGCCATGTCGGAACTGCCCATGGATGTCTGGCGCGCGCCATTGAACAGGCCTTCCCACGAGAAGCCGACGGTACCCACTTTGGCGAAGCCGGCGGCTGAGGTCAGGCTGGGCGATAGGAGCAGCAACAACAAGGGGAGAATGGACACGAGACGAGGCATGGTCGAGGCCGTGCGCATGATGAGAGCCGCCTGAGTCTTTGGGGATTTCACAAACCGTCTGTCAGTGAATATACAGACTCAACTAGTGGCCCGGTATGAGTATTTTCGGGAAGGAGAAGCGCGCCCCTAGGGCGTGATCCCCAGTTCCTGCAGTCGCTTTTCTTCCCGCTCCACATAGGCCATCCAGCGCGAAGCGTTCTCCCGGCCCTGGGTCGACTTCTGGGCCTCGGCGAAAGCCGCCTTCGCCGCGGTGAACTGGCCCAACTCGTAGTACGCCATGCCCCGCATCATTTGCAGCTCCTGCGGCTTTTTCACACCCCTATCCAGCGCGGTGCCAGCGGCCGTGACCGACTGTTCCCACTGGCCCAAATTGGCATATGACTGGGCAATGCGGGCGTAGAGTTCGCCGTCATCCGACAACTCGGCCGCCTTGCCCAAACTGACGATGGCCGCGTCGTTTTCCTGGGCCAGGATCCAGGCCTGGGAAAGCAGGCGCCAGTTGTTGGCGTTGCTGATGACGTTACCGTTCTGCAGGCCCTCCTGCAGCAATACGCCGGCCCGATAGGGCACCTCGGCCTGCAGCAGCAACTGGCACAACAATACAATTTCGGTGCTCGATTGCAGGTAGCCCAGGGCGTAGGCCATTTCATAGGCGGCCAATTGGTTGCCCTCCTGGCCCATCTCGCCAAAGGCGGCGGCCAGATGCATCCAGTATTCCTTGGCTGGATACTGGACCACCAGCACCTCCAGCACATCCAGCAGGTTCTCGTAGTCTTCGGTTTCGTAGTAGATCACCCGCAGCAGGGCGTACCAGTTTTCCTGCACTTTTTTGCCGCGGGATTCGGCCACAGCAATGGCCTTGCTCACCGGGCCGGCCGCTTCATTGAGGCGTCCCAACTGATACAGGGCCTGGCCCTTGAGAATGTAGGGCTCGGGGCCGGGATTGTTGGCCAACTCCAGCCATTGGTCCAGATAGCCAAGGGCCTGGTCGAACTGTTCGAGGTGAAAATGCAACTGACCCAGGGTGTACAGGGTGCTGATGCGCATGGCCTCGGACAATTCTTCCTGCTCCAGCACCTTGGCATAGGAGGCGGCGCTTTCGGCGTATTTTTCCTGGGCGAAGTAGGTGTAGCCGAAGGCCGTATAGAGCTGCGCCTTTTCGTGGGGCGCCAGGTTCTTCATGCGCTCGAGGCGGCCCAGTTGGTCGAAGGCCATGGCCCAATCTTCAGCTTCAGTGGCCTCCTGGGCACGGCTCAGTCTTTCGTAGACGGCTTCGCGCATGGCTTTGGTCTTCTGCTCGGCAGCCAGGGCACTGCCGACCATCAGGCTCATGGCCATGACAATCAGGCCCATGACAATTAGGATCGTGATGTGGCTTAACCGTCTCAATCAACGCTCCAGTTCGTAGCGGAACAGGTTGCGCACCCCATAAACTTCGATGGGTTCGCCGTCGACGACCCGGGGGCGATATTTGAATCTCTTCGCCGCAGCGATGGAAACCTTGTTGAAGATGCCGGCCGGAGTGGCCTCGAGCACCTTGACGTCCCTGACCGTACCCGCCGTCGTCACCGTGTACTCCACCAGGCACGAACCTTCGATGCCGCGCGACTGGGCGGCCGCCGGATAGATCGGCTTAATTTTCACGATGGGCTGATATTCGCCATCACTGGCGGCCAGGCCCAGGCCGGTGATCGACATCGCGACGCCCACATCAAGCGGGGCGGTGGGAATCGAAACGGACACCTGGGTCTCGTTCAAGGCATCGACCCGCGGTTGCGCCGATTGCTGCGGCGGCGCATCCGGGGCCACCGGTTTTTCGCGACGGCGCTCGGTGCGCTGCACGGATTCTTCGCGCTGCACC
Source organism: uncultured Fibrobacteraceae bacterium (assembly GCA_964562635.1). Lineage (GTDB taxonomy): Bacteria > Krumholzibacteriota > Krumholzibacteriia > LZORAL124-64-63 > LZORAL124-64-63 > JAGRNP01. The sequence goes on from CAZLUL010000003.1 coordinate 27,412, forward strand.
CGGACAAAATCCACAAAGTGCTTCGTGCCCGATTCGTCCAGCTTGGCCTGGGGTTGGGCAATCAATACCTGCATCGTGAACAGCACCCCGATGGTCACCAGAACGGCCAGGCCGGTGGCGATGGCGAATCTCGCTATCATCCTATTGCCCACCGGGTTCGGCCGCGATCGCGACATCGTAGACCCCGGCTTGTCGGGCGGCGTCCATAACTTGCACCAGAGCGCCGGTGCGGGAATCCCGGTCGGCCTGGATCACCACGGTGCCCTGCGGGTTTTCGGCGTGCAGGCGCTCAATATTGGCGCGCACCGACCGCGGGTCCACCTGCCGACGATCGATCCAGATATTGCCCTCGGCATCGATGGCGATCAGGATATTGGCCTGCTCCTTGGCCTGGGCAGTCTGGCCTTCGGGCTTGTTCACATCGATGCCCGCTTCCTTGACGAACGAAGCGGTGACGATGAAGAAGATCAGCATGATGAACACCACGTCGAGCATCGGCGTGATGTTGATTTCCTGCTCTTCTTCTTCCTGTTGCCAGGACATCATTCTATTGCGCATGGTCCTACTCCATCAATCGGTGACAAAAACGTCGTCGAGATCCTTGACCGCCCGCGCAGCCGTTCTGGCAATCAGGGCGGCGGCAAAGACGCCGGACAAGGCCCCCACCATGCCGGCCATGGTCGGGATCGTGGCCTTCGACACCCCGGCGGCCATGGACCGCGCGTTGCCGGTGCCGGCAATGGCCAGCACATCAAACACATCGATCATGCCGGTGACCGTGCCCACCAAACCCAGCAACGGGCACAGCGCCACCATGGTCTTGATCATGGGAATCGAGCCGTGGGCGGCCACCGAAATGCGCGACACCATTCCAGCCCGCACCTGTTCCGCGTGCCATGAAGTGCGTTCCTGGCGGGCCAGCCAGACGGCGCTTTCGTCCCGCACGTGCTGGTGGTGCTCGGTCCGAAAATAAATGATGCGTTCAAGAATCAGCATCCACATCCAGAGGATGACCATGGCGATGACATAGAGCACGGGACCGCCGAGCTCCATGAAATCGCGGATGGCCACATAGGTGTCAAAGAGCCACTGCATGGCCTAGCTCCCCTGCCCCGAGCGCGTGGCGACGATGCCGGCGCTCTGTTCCTGCAGAACATGGAGAATGCCTTTGCTGCGGCCCGAAACCAGGGTGTGCAGCAGCACGATCGGGATGGCCACCGTCAGGCCCAAAACCGTCGTGACCAGGGCCTGCGAGATGCCGCCGGCCATGAGCTTGGGATCGCCGGTGCCAAACAGGGTGATGGCCTGGAAGGTGACAATCATGCCGGTCACCGTGCCGAGCAGGCCCAGCAACGGCGCCACCACGCTGATGATCTTGATGAACAGCAGCGAGCGGGTCAGCTTGGGCATCTCGCGGAAGATGGCTTCGCCGAGTTTGAGTTCGAGGGTTTCGACGTTGGCGGTGTCCTGCTTCTCGGCCACCAGCAGGATCCGGCCCAGGGGATTGCTGGCGCTGGGTTTGTCGCTCTTGAGCTGGGCCGAAACCTTGCTGCCAATCAGCGTCAGGCTGATCAGGCGCTCGAGGGCCAGCAACAGGCCGATGACGCCCAGGCCAATGATCACATAACCGACCAGGCCACCCTGGGCGACGCGTTCGACCAGGCTGGGGCGATCGAGGTACGTGGCCAGGATCTGGCCGCGGGTCGGATCCACGCCAAAGACAACACTGCCGCTGGTGGCGTTGACCAACTCAGCGGCGGTCTTGGTGAACCGGCCCTGGGGCTGGCGGCTCAACTCCGAAAGGTTGCCGGTTTCGGGCGTGTACTGCAGGTAGCCAGCTTGCGAAACGAGGTTGAAGCCCCCGATGCGCACGACGTCTTCCTGCTTTTCCTGGCCGTCGGCCGCGATGACCTTGGCGGGAAACTTCACGACCTTGCCGGTCTCGGTCATTTCCTGCTGCAGCAGGAACCAGAGTTGCTCGATTTCGCTGATGCTGGGCAGAGCCGAATCCGAAGCCAGCTTGCTGTTCAATTGCATCAAAAACACGCCGCGATCGGGAAACTGGGCGCTGGTCAGGGAGTTGTCCAACTGGCCCTTGGTATCGCCGGTCACCTGTTGCATGACGCCGAACAGTTCTTTCATCGAACCGAGACGGCGGTCCAATTGTTCGGTGACTTCGATAATGCGCAAGTCGTTGTTGTTGTATGTGTTTTCGAGATCTTCGCTGCGTTTCTCGGCGGCGCGCAGTTGTTTTTTGGCGTCGGCCAGAAGCTGGGCCTGCTGGTCTTTGGCGGCGCGGAAATCGGTTTCGCGCTGGCGGTGCAGGGCCTTGTCACTGGCACTGCCGTCCTGCACCTGTTTTAGCAGGTCGTCCAGGTTTTGAGCTTCCTCTTGCGCCAGGACCGGCAGCGCGATAAGCAAAAGAAGCATGAGGGTGAGTGCGCGCTTCATCATCGGACCACCTCCGGCGCCGGAACTTCGAGCAGGAGCAGGTCCGGGGCCACCAGTTTGCGCGCAATGCGGATGCCGCGGCGCACCTGATTGCGGGAGCTGCCACCGTCCAGGGCCTCCCACTGGTCGTTCGTGGCGTCCCAGTGGCCGGTCGCCGCAGCGTCGTTGGTCTGGTAGTAGAGACCGATGCGGCCGAGGCGCAGCACGTTCACCTCAAGGGTGGCGTTGTCGATCACCAGGGCATCCTTGTAGATCTCGATGGTGCGGCCGAAGTCGTTTTCGATCTGGAAGGCTTCGGTCAGCGAGCGGAATTTTTCCGCCAACGTGACATCGGCGCGTTCCATCAGGGCCCGCAGGCGATTGACGCGGTTGGTGCGCTCTTCGAGCAGGAAAGGCTGGTCCAGTTCGATGAACTTGTCGAGCCCGTCGAGCATGCGGATCATCAGGGGCATGATCTGGCGTTCGACGACCCCCACCTGGTCCAGCGACTCGCGCAGGGTAGCCAGTTCGTCTTCCTGACTGGCGATCTGGCGCTCGATGTAGTCGTTGTAAACCGCCAGGCCATCCAATTGCTTCATCACCTGTTTGTAGTCCGCTTCGAGAGTATTGGTCTCGCTGACCACGCGGTCGATTTTTTGCTGGGAGGCCTGCGCCAGTTGGGCGCGGTCGTTGCTGGCCAGCAGGACCTGGTCCAGATCGCCGGCGTGGCTGGCGGGGGCGACCAGCATTCCCAAACACATCATCGGTATGACCGTCGTCAGGATTTTTGATTTCGTGAGGCTGGGGTTCATCCCATCTCCTTGTGAATACGGTTTTGGGTTCGCGAAAAGCGGAGCAACCGGATGGCTAAAGCACGATATTGGATTTGGGCGGGATACGCAAGGGGACGAGCGAAACAAGATTCGCGGGGCTGACCAGAAAGGCCAGGCCCCGCCAATTGGGGCTATTCGACTGCCGTGTGAGAAGTGCCGTCGATCCCGAACAGGTCGTAGGGCGCCTGCTTGAAATTGTCGTGGAACAGGGACGTCATCAGGACGATGTAACCCGCGAAGACCAGCACAATGGCCAGCTGCAGCGGCGAGGTTTTCTGGATTTCCTGCTTCGCTTTGACGTCGCAGACCTCACCCGGGCAATACTGGGCTTTTTCCTTGTAGATCTTGGAATAGACCTTACAGCCGATGCAGATGCCGAATGAGGACTCGAAGAAGAGGAAAATCAGGCAGGTCAGGCAGATCAAGCCCGTTATCGGGCTGAAAGAGTTCACCACGACCTGCAGCGCGAACATGATCAGGGCCAGCACGATGCCAATCACCCAGGCGAACTTCTTTTGCGCGGCGCCCACATATTCGGGAGCCTGGTTGCGCACCGCCAGCCGGCCAAGAATCAGCGACGGGGCAAAGCGGGGGTTGATCAGGACCCGGATCAGGATGTCGGTCAGGAAGATGGTGACCGCGTACTTGAGCAGCGTGAAGTCGCTTTTGAGAATGGCGACGAGGATGGCGACAAACATGAGCACGAACAGGATGCCTGCCCCGGCCCGGATTTCGCGTTCGTTGAGGACGGGGATTTCGTAGCCTTCTACGTTTTCGCCGAATTGGATGAATGAGCTCATTGTTCTGGATTTCCTTTGTCGTGGGCGAGGTTCGGTGCGCTGACTCGGATTCAGACGAGATTACTCCGAAATGGTTGCGGTGTGCTGCCTCTATTTTCGGGGAAGTTGCCAAACGCCCCCACCATTTCTAACGTGGTCATTGTAACCAGGCGCCTGACGGCCACAGGATCGCGAGCGGTGGATTTGGCCCAAGTCGCATTCCGCGGAGGTGTGTCATGTCGTGGCAGCTGTCCAATCCTATGACGACGAGGCTGGTTCTGTTTGCCCTTCCTGTGCTCATCGTGTTGATCTGGGGAGTACTGGGGCGACCACATTTCCTGACGGCCACTCACCAGCCGGCCGTTGCCAATTCTGCCCCACTGAATGTGACCCATTCCCAATCTCCCCTCGATGATTTTGCCCCCAGGCGCGAGCTGATGGTTGCGCAGCAATTGCGGGCACCGCGTAACAGCCGCCGGCCCATCACCGATCCGCGGGTATTGGAGGCCATGGCATGTGTGCCGCGGCACGAGTTTGTGGCGCCGCGATTGCAAGCGCAGGCATACGACGACAACCCCCTGCCCATCGGGCACGGGCAGACGATTTCCCAGCCGTACATTGTGGCCCTGATGACCGAGGCGGTGCGGCCGCAGCCGGGACACCGGGCGCTCGACATCGGTACGGGGTCGGGATATCAGGCGGCGGTGCTGGGCGAGTTGGTGAAGGATGTCTATAGCATTGAGATCGTGGGTCCGTTGGCGCGCGAGGCGGCAGACAGATTGGGGTTGTTGGGGTACGACAATGTCACGGTGCGGCATGGCGATGGCTACCAGGGATGGCCGGATATGGCCCCCTTTGATGTGATCGTGGTGGCCGCGGCGCCAACGCAAATCCCGCAGCCGTTGATTGACCAGCTGGCCCTGGGCGGGCGGTTGGTGATTCCGGTGGGAGCCGAGCGGCAGGAGTTGGTGGTCTTGGAAAAAATGGTCGATGGCTCGTTGCGGCGCAGCAGTATCGCCGGGGTGCGCTTCGTGCCCATGACCGGTGAGGCCAGGCCGTAGAAGAGCACCCCTGTTCTCAACATCAGCTTTCGAAATATGCCAGCGCCTCGCGCGCTTCCCGGCGCACGACATAATTGCGGTCCCAGTGGAACTCGTCGTCTTCGCCCAGCAGGTTCAGGGCAATGCCGAACATGGTGTGTTTTTGGTCCGGTGAGAGATGGCCGTGCTTGGCCAACTTGCCCAGGCTGCGCAGGGCTTTGGCTTTGACGCCCTTGTTGGAGTCGGCCAGGTTTCGGCGCAAGGTGGTGAAGTACGCATCCAGGGTCTCGACCGGCAGGTCGCCGGCGGGGATGGAAGCCGCGAAGCGCCCGATGGTGCGGGTGCCGGTGTCGCGCAGTTCGAGGTTGGTGGAACGGGCGCCGGCCAGGGCCAGTTGGGTGGCGCGGACGACTTGTGAGGATTGGATTTTGCCCAAGCCGTAGAGGACGAAGGCGCGGTTGTCGGGGTCACGGAAGGTGTGGTATTTGGCTACGAGAGGGTCGATGGCGTCGACGCCGATGCGGCCCAAGGCTTCGGCTGAGGCCATTTGGGCCTTGATGTCGCCTTGGTCGAGGTTGTCGACGAGGGCCGGGATGACCCAGTTGCCAAAACCGATAACCAGCGAGATGGCTTCGTCCAGGACGGGCGCGAGGTCGGGGCGGTCCAGGGGGTCGATGTAGAATAGGGAGGAGACCAGTTCGAAGAGGGGGCGGGTGGAATTCGTGCCTTGGGTTGAGATTTCGGTGCGGACGAAGTCCAGGGCGCGGTGGAGGTCTTCTGGGGTGGTGGATTGGAAGAGGGATTCCAGGGATTGGAGTTCGGGTTTCATGAGGGGCTCCTTTTTGATTGGAGTTGCCCTTTCAAGTTCTGGGAATTGTCGAAAAACCGCCACAACTCGGGCGCATACATGAGACTGGCCGGGCAACAAAGACGCAGCAGTCAGGCCTGAGCCCAACCGCTGCGTCGACAAGACATCCGAATTTTTTCCGCACTCTTTCTTGCGGTCCGTCCGGTTCTGGGCCTAGTCCGCGAGGGTGAATCCGACCCGGATCGTCACCTGCCACTCGGCGGTGTGACCATCCTTGATCTGTCCCCGCGTCTCGACAATCTCAAACCAGCGCATCTGGTGCACGGTCTTGGCCGCCCGCTCCAGGGCCCCATTCACGGCATCCTCGATGCCCTTTTCCGACGTGCCGGTCAGCTGGATGTGCTTGTAGACATTGTTGCCCATGGTTTCGTCCTCTCGAAGTGGTTTTGGTTGGCGATTGAACAGACACGATACCCCGCCCGGCGAAATCGGCAAGTAGCGCGCCGACCTATAGACCGACCAACTGCAACTCGGAACAGAATCCGGGCCCCCGGTGGCCCCCGGTGGCCCCAGGCAAGCCGGTTGTCGGTGATACCACACTCGAGCGCGCCCCAGCCTCCATCCCGCAGATCGTTGCCTTCACCGGCGAGTTCGCCGCAGGCGAAAAGGGCCAGCTTTCGGGCCTGCGCTTCGGCAGCCGGGGTCTCCTGACCACCAGGCCAGGTCTGGTCTCGCGAAATGACGGATTGGCGCGGGTAGTGCCCCTCGGCGATGCGCCGACTTTCGCGAACTGTCGCCTGCTTCACCAATTGAAGACGACTGATTGGGCGCAGGGTACACCCGGTCCGCCACGAGTCGAGTAGTTCCAGACTGTCGACAAAGTTTGCCATCAAGCGTAGGACCAAGACTTCTGCCCTGGCCCTATTTCGCCAACAACAACCGCCCCGACCTCACAACCCCACCCGACTCCAACCGAGCGATATACAACCCCGAGGCAACCCCCAACCCCCGATCATCCCGCCCCTGCCACACGACTGCATGCACACCAGACGCCATTTCCCGCCCAAAAGCCAAAGTCCGCACCAACCGCCCAGCCACATCATACACCCGCAACGAAACCGGCCCAGGCGCACCCAACCGGAAACGAATCTCCGTCCGAGGATTGAACGGATTCGGCGCCGCCGGCAGCATCTCCACCTGGCTGGCCACCAATGTCGGCGTGTCCCCCACACCTGAAACCCCCGCCTCGATTTCCGCAATGAACCAAGCCTTGCTCTCAGGCGTCAGATCGATGTGCCCCTGATTGGCGATGGGGTAGTAGACCTCATCAAATTCCGTCCGGCTCATCAAAGCCGCATCCCCGGCGATGTCGTGAAACGGCCCCACGCCAGCCAACGCCAGCGCACTGACCGTCGGTACGAAACAGTGATCGTCGTGCAGCGCGATGATGTCACCGTAAGGCGCCGGCGTGGCGTCCATCTCGGCCATCGAATCGCGGGAACCGCCAGGTGCGCCATCCCAAGGCAGAGAGCCACCAATGCTCACCTGCTGATAGGTGTCGTTCAGCGGCCAGATCAGGTTGATGCCGCCGTCGAAAATCAGGCGGGGCGATCCTCCATCGGGCACGGCCCAAACGTCGCCATCGATGTCGACCAAAAAGCTGCGGTGCTCGTAGAGGATCACTTGGTTGCCAGCGTTGAAGCCCTGACTTTGACCGGTGCCGCTGCCATTGGCCACAGCCACCTTGCGGACGTTCAGCGGCCAGTCACCAATACTGCTCAGGTCCGCCAGCCAGGCCGCGCGGTTGCTGTGAGGCCGGGCCGTGGTGCCACTGGTGGCCCGGTGGTGGAACAGGAGCATCTGGCGAGCGGCGTATGTGTCCAATCGCGATAACAGAAAGCCGGCTTCAGCCGACTCGCTGCGAAAGAAATCCAACCAGTGCTGCAGCCCCAACGGAATATTCGCCCCGCCATGAGGCGAATCGAAACTCAGGTAGGTGCGCACCTGATGGTCAATGGCCTGGTTCTCCAACCACGTCAGGGCGTAACGCGCAACCAACCCGCCCATGCTCGCGCCCACCACGGCCGAAGTGCGGCCCGGCGCCGTGGTCGCGTTGACCTGGGCCAGAAGTTTGGTCAGCACAAAGGCATTGCGCTGGATCGGTTCGGTGGCTTCGGTGAAGTCGAGCACCACGGCGTCGTAGCCGTCGGCGAGTAAGTCTTCGAGCATATTCTGCTGGTTGAGCAGGTCGTAGAGCACAGGCCAGTTCATGGTGTTGTCCAGGTCGAAGCCCTCGACCACGACCACGGGGTTGGTCAGGGTGGTGCGTCCCGGCGCGAGGTAGACGTAGGCCAGGCCGCTGGCGAAGGCGCCTTCGAAAGACTGGGTGGCGGTGATGACCCAGGTCTGGGTGGGATCCGGCGTGACGAGGCGCTTGACGTTGATGGCGGCGCGCGCGGTGAGAGTGCGGCCATCGGCGAGGGTGGCCGTCAGGGTCAGGGTTTTGGGGCCGGTGGTTGCGTAGGGAGCGAGCAGGCGTTGGCCAGGTCGGATCGGTTGGGGGCCGGTGCCGTTGTCGGCGTCCAGGTAGAGGCTGGTCAGCTTCGCGGTTTGGTTCGTGAAGATGTTGGCCTGGTCGAGCAGGAACGAGGCCTTGTTGCCGTAATAGACATCTTCACGCAGGGCGCCGAGGGCCAGGACTTCTGCCGTCGCGGTTTTGTCGGTTCCATCCATGCGGTCGTAGAGAGCGTGGATCAATGCCAAGGGGATATCCTGGCGCGCGGCGGCAGCCAGAGAAGCCTCCTGAACGGCGTACGGGGCCGGCCAGGCGAGATTTTTGTCTGCCGCGCGGCGCAGCTCGTGCAGGGATTGGCGCCAGCGGGCGAGGCTTGCGGCCGGGGCCGTCGCTGATCCGTCTAGCTCAGCCAGGTGAGCCATGGGCAAGACGCGGTCGGCGAGGATGCCGGTCGGCGTGGCCTCGGGCAGCGGCGCGGCTGTCAAAACGGCAGCGGACAAGGACACGGCAATCAGTAGGGCAACGGCAAGATAACGATTCATGGTGGGCTTCTTTCCCCGGCTGTCTGTATGGGCTTCAGCAATTTATTGCCCTGACTATATCATCTTTTTGACCATTTTGGCAAAAGTTGATCTATTATGTCTTGATTCGAGTTTCAGCGCCGGTTTTTTGGCGTACCCCACCTCCCCAGGAGTCACTATGTTCACTCGCTTAAAGTTTCCGCAGCTTCTTCTGCTCGTTGCCACCATGTTGGCTTTGCCCAGCTTGGCCTTTGGCGGGATTCACCTTCTTATCGAGGCCACCGGCTCCACCCAGGGCCCCATTCTGGGGGAATCGATTGTGCCCGGGTACGAGAACGCGATCGATTTGACCAGCTTTTCGCACAGCGTGTACGTGCCGTCCGGAGCCAACGGTGTGCCGTCCGGGCCAGCCTCTGTTTCAGACCTCTCGGTCGCGGCCCTTTTTGACCGCGCCACCGTGAGTTTGCTTCAGGCCATGTCGACGAATGAGTCTTTCTCGTCCTTCAAGATGGAAGTGGTCGACGACCTCGGGGGCGCCAAAATGCCGATGGTTCTGCTGCAGTACGAGCTGCAAGGCGGATACCTTTCCAGCATATCGGAATCCGGATCCGACGGGCAACAGCCGGCCGTATCCTATACTTTCTCCTACAACACGGTGACCATCACCGACCCGGCCGAAGGCACTTCGGTGGTCTACTACTGGACGCCTCCTTCGTCCTCGTCGCCCGAAACGGCCAACAAGGGAATCCTGCTGACGACGACTCCCAACCCGACCCACGGCCAGACCGAGTTCCGCTTCTCGCTGCCTGCCGATAGCAACGCCCAGTTGACGCTGTACGATATCCGGGGATACCGCGTGCGTGACTTGCACAGTGGTTGGACTTCGAGTGAGCCGACGGTGGCGGTTTGGGATGGGACTGATAACCGCGGGACGAAGGTGGCGCAGGGGGTTTATGTGGCGCGGTTGATTTATCCTGGGCGTGAGGTTACGCAGAGGGTTACGGTTTTGCGGTAGATGCCAAGCATGTGGCCGGGCTCTATTGGAGCCCGGCCGTTGTTATTGGTCCACAGTACTTAAATTCTTGCCAAAATCGAGCCCGCAACACTCTCCACGGCACAACTCATCACTCATTTTACCAACGTCATATGCCCAACCAACCGCTCACCACCCGGAGCCTCAAGCCGATACAAGTAGTGACCCGAGGCGACCGCTCGGCCGGACATGTCTGTTCCCGACCAGACAACGGCATGCTCGCCGGCGGCCCGCTCTTCATCCAGCAGAGTCGCCACCCGGCGCCCGTCCACGGTGAATACCTCAAGACGTGTCCGGCCGGTGTGAGCGAGTCGGAATCTGATTTTGGTCCGGGGATTGAACGGATTCGGGTGGGCGGCCCCCAACCAGGACCGGCTCGGCACAACGTCGCCGACTGCGGACACGTCCAATACGTAGCCCGCATCAACCAGGTCCTGAATCCGGGATCCATTGCGTTGCAGGTGCCAGCCATCGTCGCCCCCGACCAAAGCGAAAGTCACCGTCAGTGTGTCCCCGGCAGCCAGCAGCGGGAACGGCCCGGTCGACAACAGTCCGGCCCAGTCAGAAGCAAGCGAGAAGTCACCATCCGGCGTCACGCCCACATCAAAATCCCCATTGCCGAGAACCTGATACCGACCCGGCAAAAGCTGGCCGGATTCCGGGTCTAAGGCGGTATCATCGGTTACGGGCCAATCGCGAAAAACCTCGGCGTTGTAGGAAACCGGCGCTCGCCCTGCGGTGGGCGCAGCGGGACGGTCGCTGCCCAGCAGTTGGCAGCCGATCCAACCGGTGGCCAAGCCCTGGTCGCCGTCGGCATCGTGCTCCCACATCATCCAGATGTCCTGATCATCACCCGGTCGCCAGGCCCCATTCATGTCGTCGTACCAGTTCCAACCAAGGGTACCTGGCTCGGTGGATCCATAGGGAGTAGTCAACTCCGTGTTCCCCACGGTCATGTCGGCAAAGAACCCCACATAGACATCTCTCAGGTCGCCGGCCGAAGTATTGACGATGCGGTACTCCAGAACGACCGCATCGTCGACGGGATAGGCGTTCCAGGACATGGCCCGCAGGTGTACCGACAACCCCAGAGGTTGGTGATTGGGCCCCGGTATGGTGATCTGGTCTTGGAAGACACATTCGGCCTGCCACGGGGCCACAGCTGTCGCATCGTAATAATCGCTGGTCGGAATATTTGAGATCACCCGCAAAGGTTCGCCATACGGAGCAAACTCACGTACCTCCTCTCCTGCGGCCGCCGTGCTGTACTGATCGGCCGAAGTCGAAACACCCAACGATCCGTCGGGGCGCTGGGCACCAATCCAGAGGCCCCCGTGGTAGAGGTTCTCAACATGAGACGGATAGGGATACACAAGAGACGGTCGGTCGGGCGACGAAAAGAAACTGCCGACATAACCCGCCCCGTTGATCGTTGTGCGGATGTTGTCCGCACCGAGAACTTGTTCGAAGGCTGGGATGAAGCCCATCTGGTACTTCATCAGGTCCTGCAGCGCCGAGGCCGCGCCCGTGAACTGATGCAGCGGGATACCGAATATCGCCGAGCGGGCAAAAGATGGGTTGATGACATCGGCCCGGCGCACACCGACGATCGGGTCATAAGGCGGTCGGGTGGAGTAGCAACGCACACACGGCTCAAGGCGCGTGATGGTTTCAGCTCCCGCCAGTGGTTGTAGGCCTATCCCACTGAGGCCGTAGCCGAATGCCACGAGGTCGGTCGCTTCGAGGCCGAACCCAAGGGCTTTCGTGCCCTCCGGAATGGTCAAGCCGGGGAGAGGAGAAGCCGTGGGTGACACACCAAGCCCCACGCTCAACAGGGTTGGCGAAAGGTCGTATATCGACGAAAGAACAACGATCAGGCGGCCGGCCGGATATCCGGGTGTGGCCGGATCGAGATAGTCCAGCAAGGGGCCCTCGGCCTGGGCCAGATAGGGTGTCGGGACGCCCCTGTACCAAAGAACGCCCTGGTATTGGGCAAGTGTGTTTAGGAAGAGCTCGGGCGGGTCGGGCAAGCCCTGGGTTGCGAGGTCGTAGCGATCCCAGGTGCCGACGCCGAACATGTTGTCCATCATATTTTGGTACCAGGCATCGGCGGCGGGGTCGTTGGAATCGTCGATCAGAAGGACTGGGGCCAGGGCGCGGGTTGTGGTGGCAGTCGGGCGGGGGTTTTCAGCGGCGGCCCGGGTCGGGCTGGCTGAGACCAGCGAAAAACTGGCGACTGCCAGGACGGTCGCAAGCAGTTGATATCGGCGGCGTGGACTCATGGCAAGAATATCCCCCTTGTTGCCGATGGAGTTGGGGTGTTTTTGAGCTGTTGTCGGGTTTATCGGCTGTGGGGAATTATAACACGGATGGGAGGAGGTTGGGTTCTCCGATATTCTGGGAATCCCGCGTGTTTCCTGCTCCATCTCTGACTCCCAACCCGGTACCAATTCAGGTGCAAGATCATCTGATTTCGACTATGCTTCTCAGGTTCCAGGCCCCCCATCCCACCATTTCGACCATTCCAGCGGAGATTCCATGCAAACAGGCGACAAACTGAACCATTACGAAGTTCTGGAAAAGATCGGTGCCGGCGGCATGGGCGAGGTCTGGCGCGCCAAAGACACCACCCTCAGCCGGGATGTCGCCTTGAAGGTTCTGCCGCCCGAGTTCGCCGCCGACCCCGAACGCCTGGCCCGGTTCCGGCGCGAAGCCAAGACGCTCGCCCAACTGCACCACCCAAATATTGCCTCGATCTTCGGGCTCGAAGAAACACCCGACGCCATCTTCCTGGTCATGGAACTCGTCGAGGGCCAGGACCTGTCCGAGGTCCTCAAGTCCGGGCCCCTGCCCGTGGAAGACGCCATCAACGTGGCCAAGCAGATCGCCGAGGGGCTCGAAGAAGCCCACGAGGCCGGCATCGTCCACCGCGACCTCAAACCCGCCAACGTGAAACGCACGCCCGACGGCAAGGTCAAGATCCTGGACTTCGGTCTGGCCATGGCCATGTCCGGACAGTCGACCACCGAAGGCGAAAGCGTCACCTCCATGGCCACCATGACCGCGGCCATGACCCAGGCCGGCATGATCCTCGGCACCGCGGCCTACATGAGCCCCGAACAGGCCCGCGGTTTATCCGTCGACCGGCGCACAGACATCTGGGCCTTTGGCGTGCTCTTTTTTGAGATGCTCACCGGCCACCGCATGTTCGAAGGCGAAACAGTCACCGACACTTTGGCCGGCATCCTCAAGACCGATCCGGATTGGGATGCCCTGCCTGACTCCACTCCACCTCAAGTGGAGCGCGTGCTGCGCCGCTGCCTGACCCGCAACGCCCGGCAGCGGCTGCGCGACATCGGCGAGGCCCGCGTGCGGCTGGAAGACCCTGAGGCCGAGTCCGGCGTTTTCACGGGACCAATACGCCCGATCCAGATGGACGAACCTTCAAAAATGCGGTTCCTGCCTTGGGCCCTGCTGGCCTTCACGGTGGCGGCGCTGGGCTACTTCGCCTTCGGCCGCCCGGGCCCGGTCGATACCGGCCCCATCCAACTGGCCGTCCCCACCCCCGACGGCGTGGAGTTCCAACTGGACACCTCGTTCCCCGGTATCCCCGTGATTTCTCCCGATGGCAAGTACGTCGTTTTTGGCGGCGTCGATGAAGAGGGCGAGGTCCTGCTCTACCTGCGCGCCTTCGACTCGAACCAGGCCGTGACCATCGACGGCACCGAAAATGCCCAGTATCCTTTTTGGTCGCCGGACAGCCGGTTCATTGCCTTCTACGACCGCAACGAGGGGCTGAAGAAGGTCCCGGTGAACGGTGGTCCCGGGCAGAACATCTGCCCGGCCGCCAACGGCAAGGGGGGAGCCTGGAATGAGGACGGCACCATCGTTTTCACCCCCAATTTCGACACGCCCATCATGAAGGTGGCGGCCGTCGGCGGCGAGCCCGTCCCGGTCACGGACCTCAAGAGCGATACCGGCTTCGGTTCGCACCGCCACCCCTGGTTCCTGCCCGATGGCCGCCGCTTCCTGTACCTGGCCCGGGCCAACACGGGGAACGAAAACGAGATCCGGCTGGCGAGCCTGGACGGCGACTCCACCCACGTGGTGATGAACAACGTGACCCAGGTCGAATTCATGGACGGTTACATGTTCTACGTGCGCAACGATGTGCTGCTCGCCCACGCCTTCGACCCCAACGCCCTCGCCTTCACGGCTGACCCGATTCCGGTCGCCTCGAACATCGTCTCGATCGACGGCGCAGCCCGTTCCCTGTTCTCGATTTCCCGGAACGACCGGATGGTCTTCATGCGGGGCAAGGCCCTCAGCCAGGCCGCCAGCCTCTCGTGGGTGGACCCCGCCGGCCAGACCGTCGAAGAAATCCCCGAGAACGACAGTTTTTCTTCCGCTGTCCTGTCCGACGACGATCGCTTCATTGCCCTGACCGTCCTGGATGCACGAGCCACCTATCGGGACATCTGGATCTACGAGATCGAGCGGGGATTCCGCAAACGGTTCACCCTTCACGAGACCGACGAAGGGGACCCCATCTGGACGCCCGACGGCAGGTACATCTACTACATCGCCGACCCCGACGGGGTCTACAAGGTCTACCGGAAGGCGGTCAGCGGGGTCAAGCCCGCCGAACTGGCCTTCGAACTGGGAAACGATGTCCGGATCTGGGACATCAGCCCCGACGGCAAGGACCTGCTCTATTCGGTTGTCGGCGAGGGGTCGCTGTATGACCTGTGGGTCGTCGCCCTCGACGGCAGCGAAGAGCCCCGCCTCCTGGTCCAGACCGCCGCTGTCGACGGCGCGGCGCGGTTCTCCCCGGATGGCCGGTGGATCTCCTACTATTCCGAGGAAACCGGCACGGGACAAACCAGTATGGCGCCCTGGCCAGGAATGGAATGGACCCGGCAGGTGTCGACCACTTCTGGCACCTGGCAGTACTGGCTTGATGACGGCAAGACTTTGATTTTCCAGGATGGGGATGGGCAGATTTTTTCGTCGACGATTGATGGGGAAGGAGAAGGGGTGAAGATTGGGGCGCCTGTTTTGCTTTTTCATCACAACGCGATGTCGTTTGAGGGGCATTTTATTGATGTGACTGGGGATGGGGAGAAGTTTGTGGTGATTGGGAATTCTGAGACGAATCCGCCTGGGTATTTTGATGTGATTGTTGGGTGGCAGAGGTTATTGAGGAAGCCATGATGGGGGCGTCGAGGGTAGCTTACGTCAGCCCTGCACATCCTTGACAGGAATCCAGCCCTGTTGCAACCTTCTCCACATTCCATGCGAAGACCGCAAGAAGTCCGAAAATGGCCGGAGCACCCTCATTCAGCCTGGCGAATCGACCTCAACCCATCCGGGAGTATCACAAGATGGACCGCAGCAACCCTGGAACTCCGAAACAAACCCGCTGGCAACGGCAAACTCCGGCTCTGCTGGCTCTCATGGCGCTCATGACGACCATGGCGATCATTCTTGCGTGTTCGACCGCTGCCGCGTGCACGAACTTCCTGATCACCGCCGGCGCTTCGGACGATGGGTCGACCATGGTCACGTACACGGCCGATTCGCACTCCTTCTATGGCGAGTTGTACTACCGTCCCGCGGGCGAATATGCGCCGGGCACGATGCTTCCGATCTACGAGTGGGATACGGGCAAGTATCTGGGAGAGATCGCGCAGGCCCCCGTCACTTACGCCGTGGTCGGCAACATGAATGAACACCAGGTCACCATCGGTGAGACGACCTTCGGTGGGCGAAAACTCCGTGATCCGGAGGCGATCATTGATTACGGCAGCCTCATGTATCTCACGTTGCAGCGGGCCCGCACCGCGCGCGAGGCCATCGAAACCATGGCCGCGCTGGTCAACGAATACGGGTATTACAGCAGTGGCGAGTCCTTCTCGATCGGCGATCCCGAAGAGGTCTGGATCATGGACCTCATCGGCAAGGG
>CAZLUL010000004.1:0-35800 GCA_964562635.1 uncultured Fibrobacteraceae bacterium
CTTCAGGGCGTAGCCCACCATGGACATCCCGATGGCCACGAAGAAGGCAAGACGCTTGTCAATCCTGGTGCTCAACCAGGTGACGAAGGCCACGACCGCGAAGGCGCAGACCGCTCCGACGGTGCCGGCCCAGCCGACCCACTTGGCGCCAGCCGCCTGGTCGCCGCCGGTCACGTAGTAGATGATCACATAGGACTGAAAAGAAGCGATGAGCTGGAAACCGTTGAAGACCATAAAGGTGGCCAGGCACAGTTTGAGGAAGGGGCCGTTCCGTAGGGTGATGCCGAATCCGCGAAAGAAATCCGTCATGTTGTGTTTGAAGCCGGTGGCGTGATCGGCCACTTCGGCGGCCGCGACGTTCTTCATCCGTTCGCGCAGGATCAGGCCCGGCAGGATGCCCAGGGGGATGACCACGGCGGCAATGATGATGGCCAACCCGGCTGCGCCGGAGATCTGGTCGGGAAAGAACTTGCCGGAATTCATGATCAACAGAAACCACGGCGAAACCACAAAAGCCAGGGTGCCCATAAAGTTCTGGGTGCCCATGAGGCGGGTGCGCTCGTGGTAGTCTGGGGTCAGTTCGTAACCCAGGGCGACCCAGGGTGTGGCGAAGACGGTGTAGGCGGCGTAGAACAGAATCGACCCGATGAGGAACCACCAGAAGTAGAACATTTCGCTGTGGCCGCCGGGCAGTTGCCAGAGCAGGGCAAAAGTGAGCCCCACGGCGATCGCTCCGCCAACAATGAAAGGCCGCCGCCGACCCCAACGGGAGTGGGTATTGTCGGAGATATAGCCCATGAGCGGATCGGTGAAGGCATCGGTCAGGCGGGGCAGCGCACCGAGCAAACCGACCAGGGCCGGGTTCATGCCCAAGCCCAAATTCAAGACGATCATCATGCCGCCACTGGCTGCGCCGAGCAGATTGTTGACGAAGGCCCCGGTCCCGTAGGCGAGCTTGTGTGACAGCTTGATCCGGTCTTCGGGCGCGGTCTTATTGTGGGGCGCTGCGTTCATGCAATATCCCGTTCATTTGTGGTCGGTGGCGGCTTGGAATTACGAGCAGTCCCGCGATGGGTTCTGGACCGCAACCTTCACGAGCTTGACCTGCCCGCTGCGGGCGAAAATTTCCCTGCTCGTCAGGTCATCCAGGGCATCACCGGAGTGTGAGGTCGATGATCCATCGGCCAAAGTGACTTTGATTTGCGGCCCCTCATTGGACATCTCGTAAATCACCGGCACCTGGCAGAGCGTAAAGGCAAGGCTGCCCGGCGTCAGTTCCAGGGTGTGGTCGGCGCCCTCCAGGTCAAAAAAGGCCATGGTTCCGGGCTGGTTCAGGAATTCGTTTGGCTGCAGCATCGTCGGGGCAAACCGCACGGCGCCTTCTTCGATCCGGATGCCGAGTTCTCCGCGGCGGGTGAGAATTTCCTCTTTCACCTGTCCGGTCATGCCGGGCTGTTTCGCGCCGCCACTGGACGGGGTGTGGGAGTAGGGGTCGGTGGGGAAGGCCCCGTATTCGGTCACGGTCTTTTCGTATCCGATGCCCGAACGAACGCGATGATACATCTTGGCCAAAGCCACCCGCACCGCCTCGGGTTCGCCGGAATCCTGCGCGCGCAATTGGGTCTCCTGCACGGCCAGCAATAGCTTGGCGACCATGTGCCAGTAGATGCACCCCAGCCCTTCGTAGCCATACATGGTGCCGGAACGTCCGGTGAACGATTCGTGTCTGAAGACCGTTTCGAACAGGGCCAGCACGGCGTCGTGGTCACGGATGGCTGCTTTGGCCCAGCGCTCATGCTGGGCCAAATTCAGCAGGGCCATTTCCAGTTCGCAGGCGTTGCCAAATTCCGCGTTGAAGCGGCAGGTCCCGTCGATGTCCTGGCAAAGCACCGTCGTATCGCCGGCGGCCAACATGTCGGCCAGCAGCGGAACTTCCATGACGCCCGCTTCGGGCACCACGTTTTTGGCCATGAAACCCGGCAGGAGGCGTTCCGGATAGAGAATGAAACTGCGCTCCTCGGGCCGGTACAGGGGGCTGTCGTAAAGCTGTTCCAGAATCGTCAGGGACTCTTGGGCGGACAGGAATTCCGAGGTCAGTGCGGCGACCTGTCCTTCCAGCATCTGGGGCAGGCGCTGGAGGTGGGCGGCGTTGCCGTCCTGGGAAATTTTCAGCAGGTTGTAGGTGTGTAGCAACCCGTCATCACGGCGGTTGGCGTTGATGCCCCACTCGATGAATTCCAGGGCGGTGTGGCACATCTCGACGACTTGGGCGACCGGTACTTCGGTGCGGCCCGAGAAGCCCTGAGCATAGACTGTCTCGCGGTAGGAGCAATAAGCCTTGCCCAATTTGTCGAGCAGGCGTTTGCGGTCCTGATCGGCCAGGGCCTGGCCCACCAGAAGGTCTTTTTCGCTCTCGAGGGCAATGGCGATCATGCCCAACCAGTCGGCGATTTCCGTGGAGATTGGCAGAGCTTCGGCCGCAGATCGATCCAGGATGCGCACGAAGAATTTCAGGTAGCGCCGCAGGTGGCAAAGCGTGACCACCGAGACACCGCCGCCAGCGAGGGCGTTGTTGGCGTCATTCCATTCCGGGCGCTGGGTATTCATCCAGATGCCCCCGTCGGGCACCAGGTTCGAGAGTTTGGCCAAGGCCGGTACGAGCAGCTTCTCGAAGAGGTTGGCGTGGTGGACCTTGCCCTCCGCATCGGTCAGCAGTTTGCCGTCGGTGCCCACGGCTTCGACCCGCGCAGTGATGCGATCATCGCATTCCTGATCAAAAGTGATCGTGGCGCTGGCGTCTTTCAAAATATCCGCGTAGGGGCGAATGCGGTAGGGCACTTCGGCGTAGCTGAAAATATCGGCGGCCAGTTTTTGCTCGATGCCGCTGGGGTCATGTTGCTGCCAGGTTTCCAGCAGTTTCAGCAGGTAGATGATCTGGTGGTCGCCCCAGTAGCCGATATTGCTCCAGGGATCATCGGGGGTTTCGACTTCCCACTCCACGCCGTCACGGTTGAGGCGATAGGGATTGAAACCGTCCACGGTCGAGGCGTTGACGAACTTAGCCACGATGTTGGGCAGAAAGCCGGGGAAAGCCGTGCTGAGGGCCTCCCAGTTCTGAAAAATGTCTCGCCAGTTGCCTTCGTAGTTGAGGGCCTGCTGGCCGTCTTCATCGTGAACCCGAATCGAAAACTGGTTCCAGGGGCGGCTGGGGTCGCCGTGCCGGCGGCCGAAGTGCAGAGGCAGATATTCCAGGCACAGGCGCTGGAAATCGGCATCGCCACTTTCGCGAGCCTGATCACCGAGAGCCTGAATGGTGACCGTGTCAGGCAAAGCGGCCAACAGTTCTTGTTGGCGCTTGGCGACTTCGGCATTGCGCACGCGCAGGAAATCGATCAAATCGTCACGGGGCAAATCGTAGTTTTGGGCAAACACGCCGCCGCGCATGCAGTTGAACAATACGTTGGCAAAATGGTGGGACCAGGCTTCGGGCTGGCCCGACATCTGGATGCCATCGGCGCTGGCGATGTAGCGGCGCAGGTTGCGGTCGGCCTTATCCAGGGCCGTCCGGATCTGCCCGTCGAGATCGTTGTCGTCGAGTATTCGGCGTCGCAGGGCGGCAACCTGGACCTGGTCGCGCGCGGTGTCTCCGACCAGATGCCAGCGCGAGGTTGCGCCGCTTTCCAGATCGAGCTGGCAACTCACCAGATAGTTGCCGCGCGTGCCGTTGGCGAGATTATCGGCAGCGATGACGTGGCCCAGACGGAATTCCTCCATGGCCGAGGAAGACAAGTGCACCCGAAATCCATCAAGGCCACAGCACCAGAAAGTATTGGCGCGCAGGATTTCTATGGCTTCGGCACGGTCGGTAATGCCGGCCGTCAGTGAAAAAATGCCCAGGCCGGTGGCGGGGTCCACTTCGGTTTTTTTGTAGGCGTCGACCAGATTGCTGGCCGTCTGATAAAGAGAGAGCGGTGCGCCGTGGGGCAAAATGTTGCGCATCCCATCGAGTACGGTCGCGCGCAATGAGCTGTCCGAGAGATTGACCAGAGAGGCGGAACGCACCCAGCCGTATTCGTCGCAGGCGGCCCAGCTGTAACGGAAAGCCAGGCCCAATTCGCGTTGGATTTCCTCAAAGACGATGCGGGTGCCGGAGGCGTTCTTGTAGAGCGAGCGTTCGGTTCCCGCCCGCCTGGTGCCGCCTTGCACAAAGGGTTCCCATATGACGCCCGGTTTGTCGCCCTGTTCGATGCGAATCAGAGTTACCGGGCCGGTGTGGTGGTGGGATTCATGCAGTTGGTCGACAGTCCGATAGGGAAACAGGCTGCCCGACGCATCAACCCGGCCGGCGGCCAGCCCGCCGCCCGACGTAATGAACATCCACAAGTCGGTATCGCTGGGAATACTGACCAGAAACGGATTCAAGCGCTGGTAGGCCGAAATGCGGTAGTGGACTTCTCCATCCAGCACAACAAAACCGCCGCCCGCAAGGGCAGCCAGGGGTTTGACCGTTGTGGTGCGTGGAGCTGGTGCGGGCCTACCCATGTTGATTCCTCATCATCTTGTTTTTGAATGCGTTATGTTGATTCGCCGGGAGCCCCGCAGGTGGGCTCCCGGCAATTGTCTTACGAAACTACTTCAGCAAAATCATGCTGCGGGCCGTCTGGCCAGCCGCCGTGCGCAAGACGTAGTTGTAACGTCCGGTCGGGGCCGGGTCACCTGCGTCAGTCTTCCCATTCCAGACCACGTGGTGGTTGCCGGCATCCAGGTTGCCCTGCTCCAGGCTCGCGACCTTGCGGCCGGCCACGTCGTAGACCGACAACTCGACCGAGCCAGCCTTTTCGAGGCTGAAATCGATGCGGGTCGAGGGGTTGAACGGGTTGGGATAATTCTGACCCAGTGCGGACCCGGACAGCAGAGTGTTGGGCACGTCGGACACCGTATCGATTTCCAGAACGACGTTGTCGTAGAAGTTTGCAGAGGCCTCATAAAGAGTCGCGGTATTGGAAAAACCGATTTGGAAAAATTGGGGCTGAGCCCCTTCGATCAACCCGACGTCGATGGCCAGGGACAGCGAATAGCCGGCCCATTCGATCGGCGTGGCGGTCAGGTCCACGAAGATATAATTCGTGGTGGCGAAACCGTTGTTGGGGTCAATTGTCTTGATGTAGGCAAAGGCCTCCGAGGCGCCGGCGATGTTGCCGCGTTTGGCATCGAAGGAAAATTTCCAGGTTTTGCCCACGTCATTTGCCGTGATTTCCATTTCCTGGAAAACATTGGCTTCGATGATATTGCCTACGGCGTGGTCACCATTTTCGTAGTCGCTGAAGACCGACAACTGCTGGAAGCCCTGCTCGATGCCACCCTGGTTCATGTCGATCTGGCAGAATGCAGAACCGTTGTTGGGCGCAACGAAGGCACCATAACCGTACAGGTAGGCGCCGAGAGCGTCGAATACGTTGCCGTAAACTTTCCAGCCGTCAAGTTCCAGGGCCAAGGGGTCGGACTGAACCAGCCCTTCAAAATCCTGAGTGTAGGGCGTGATCGCCTGGCTGCTGGCCGGAGCCAGGCAGAGCGTGACCAGAGCTACAATGAGCAAAAGTCGAATCTGCTGGGATTTCATTGTCTAAACCTCCTGCGCAAGGTCGGGTATGACCTTGAGAGTTCATGCCGAATTCATTTCGGCTACTATTCTATCGCGTTCTGTTGCTTTCTGACACGTCAAGTGATCTCATGCGAGAGGAAAGCCAAGCTCAGCGCCCCGCTGCCCGGCCAAGGGCGACTGCGGTACTCGAGAGCGAAAGGGTCTTGACAGAACCAGCACCATCATACACTATGTTCGGAGTCCGAACAAAGATTTTTTTCGGGAGTTGATGAAGAGTGCCTAACCACCTTTTTCCTGATGGGTTTATCTGGGGAACGGCGACATCTTCGCAGCAGATCGAGGGCGCAGTTGACCTCGATGGACGCGGAGAATCGATCTGGGACCGGTTTGCCGCCACGCCAGGTAAGATCACCGATGGCACCCGTCCGGACATCGCCTGTGACCACTACCATCGCTGGCCCGAAGACATCCAGCAGATGACATGGCTGGGCCTGGACGCCTACCGGTTTTCCATCGCCTGGCCCCGGATTATTCCGCAGGGACGTGGCCAGATCAACCCCGCTGGTCTGGACTTTTATGAGCGCCTGGTTGATGGACTTCTCGCCGCCGGCATCGAACCCTACCCGACACTCTATCATTGGGACCTGCCGCAAAAGCTGCAGGACGAAGGCGGCTGGGCCGCCCGTGAAACTGCCGATGCTTTCGCTGAATATGCCGCGGCAGTCACCCGCCGCCTGGGTGACCGGGTCTCGCGCTGGGTGACCCACAACGAGCCCTGGTGCATTGCGTGCCTGGGCCATGAAGAGGGGCACCATGCACCTGGCCACAAGGATCCGGCCGAGGCGCTGCAAGTCGCCCACCACATCCTGCTGTCCCACGGCCATGCCGTGCCGGTCATTCGGCGCGAAGTGAAAAATGCCGAAGTCGGCATTGTTCAAATCCATTGCCCGGCCTATCCGGCGACCGACTGTGAAGGTGATCGCGATGCGGCCCGCTGGTTCGACGGCTTTTTCAATCGGTGGTTCATGGACCCGGTTTTCAAGGGCAGTTATCCCGCCGATGCCGTGGCCGACCGCATTGCCGCCGGCCATCTGACGGGACCGGACATGCCCTTTGTCCAGGACGGAGATCTGGCAACCATCTCGGCGCCACTGGATTTTCTGGGCCTGAACTACTACAGCCGCAACGTCATGCGGAAGGACGATGAAGGCAAGCGGGTTGCGGTGCAACTTGCTCCCAAAGAAGAGCTTACGGATATGGACTGGGAAGTCTTTCCGGAAGGTTTCTATCGCAGCCTGATGACTGTACACCGTGACTATTGCCCCTCCAAAATCTACATCACCGAAAACGGTGCGGCCTACGACTATCCGCCCAATGCCGAAGGACGGATCGCAGACACCAAGCGCATCAGCTATTTCCGTGATCACCTGCTGGCTGTGCAGCGGGCCATTAAATCCGGTGTGCCGGTCAAAGGATATTTTGCCTGGTCCCAGATGGACAATTTTGAATGGGGTCTCGGTTTCGAGAAGAAGTTCGGCCTTTATGCGGTCGACGCCGAGACACAGGATCGAACCGCCAAGGACAGTGCCCACTGGTATCGGGAGGTTGTGGCCGCCAATGCCATCGACGCCCCCGATACGCCAACCACTCAAGGAGAATCCCGTGAACTGGACGCCTAGCCGCCAAGTTTATCCATCGTGCCGTACCATGGTTGTTGCCCTGTTGCTGATCCTGGTGCCGTGTTCTGCGCTGGCCCAAAAAGAGCCGGTGCACATGCCCAAAATCGAGATCATTGCCGATGACAGCGGGTCACGCCTGCAAGTCGACGGCCGTGATTTCATGGTCCTGGGCATGAACTGGGGCTACATGCCGATCGGGCAGAACTACACCTACGCCTTTTGGGACCAATCCGATGATATCATCGAGGCCTCGCTGGCCAAGGAGATGTCATTGCTGAAGGGCATGGGCGTCAATACGATTCGGCACTACGTGGGCATGCCGCCGCGCTGGGTCCAGTATGTGTATGAAAAATATGGGATTTTCACCGTTTTGAACCACACCGTGGGTCGTTATGGGATGACGATCGATGGGGCCTGGTTGCCGATCACGGACTACTCTGATCCCAAAGTGCGCTCGATCCTGAAGGCGGAGATCGCTGCCCTGGTGGACGAATTCCAAGGCACCCCGGGCGTGCTGATGTGGTTGTTGGGCAACGAGAACAACTATGGCCTGAGCTGGTCTTCGTTCGAAATCGAGGCGCTGCCCGATGGCGAGCGCAATGATGCGCGAGCGCGGCACTTGTATTCCCTGTTTGGCGAAATCATCCGCGACATCAAGCAGCGCGACCCGGGCCGCCCCGTGGCGATGGCCAACGGTGACTTGCAGTACATCGACATCATTGCTGAAGAGTGTGAAGGGCTGGATGTCTTTGGTTCGAACGTTTATCGCGGCGCCTCGGCCCGCGATTTCTATCAGGTTGTTAAAGACAAACTGGGCGTACCGACCTTCTTCACGGAATTTGGCGCCGACGCCTTCAATGCCGTTTCGATGCGCGAGGACCAGTCCACCCAAGCATACTATCTGCTCGCACAGTGGCGTGAGATCTATGAGCAGTCCGCGGGCAAGGGCAGGGTCGGCAATGCCATCGGCGGTTTGATCTTCCAGTGGAGCGACGGCTGGTGGAAGTACAAGCAGGAAGAGCGTTTGGACATCCACGATACCAACGCTTCCTGGCCAAATTCGGGCTATCCGGAAGATTACAGCGAGGGCGACAACAACATGAACGAAGAGTGGTGGGGCATCACGGCCAAGGGCTACAGTGATGTGCGGGGCATTTATGAAGTGTACCCGCGTGCGGCCTACTACGTGCTGCGCGACGCCTTCCAGCTCGATCCCTACGGGGCAGACACGGACATCGACAAGATCCGTGAGCACTTCGGCAACATCTCGGCCATGGGCGGGGTGGTCGAGGCCCGCGGCGATGCGGCGGCCCTGCAGGGTGATACCTTGAGCAAGGTGCGGGTGTCCGGTCTGCGCATGGAGTTCGAGACCTACAGCACAGGCGGCAAGAATATTTCCACGCCGCCCATCGAAACGCCGCAGGAGGGGTTCCCCTCGTTCCTGGGCTTCGATCACGCCCAATCCTTTTTCGCCGACATCGAAGCCAAGCCCAACGACGCGGTCGTCGGCCGGGTGTCGCTGAATGTCCTGGGGCGGGTGGCGAAGAACCCCATCGACGAGATCTATTACGAAAACCGGGGTCAGTCCAAGACCCTGTCCGATAACAACGGTGAACTGGTGGAGCTGGAATCCCTGGAGCGGGTGAAGGTCTATCAGGCTTCGGTGACCTGGGACGATCGCCTGTTCCAGTTGGACGCCTTTTACCGTACGGGCCACCTGCATTGGCAGTACGAGGGTGATTTCTTCGGTTTGTACCGCGATGCCTATTACGGTGAGAACGTCGATATTTACAATGGCGAAGCGCCGGTGGGGGTTGAAATCGCCGGGAAGAAGGGGCTGGCCGGCCTGAAGCTGGCCTTCGGGCCGCAATTGTGGTGGGGTGCCAATCCGGCGGTGTTCGTGAAGTACAACCGCACCATTGGCAGCACCGCCTGGACGGGCATGTTCCAGGAAGACTTTTCCCAACAAACGGCACTGACCAGTTCGGTGGCCATTCCCATCCGTTCGACCCGCAAGGCGTCGTTGCGGATGACCACCAAGGTCGGACCCTTCGGTGTAGAAGGTGGCGCTTTGTGGTCCGGTCAGCCGCGTGAAGGCGAAACGTTCCAGCTGGTCGATAACGACATCGTCGCAGCCGGTGGTCCGGTCAATCCGGATGACGTGCGCTCCGATACGGTCAACAGTGACGATACCTTCGGCTTCAAGGGCAAGCTCACCTGGCAGAAGGGCCGTTGGAACTGGTATGGCCAGGGCGCCTACATGGGGCTGGTGGCCGAAGCGGGCCCGACCGCGATTCCGACCTACACCGGTTGGACCCTGAAAGACAGCGGCTCGGGCAACCAGGTCAACGCCATCTCTGGCGTAGCGGTGACCTTGGGCAAGTGGCAGGTCGGTCCGAATTTCCTGTGGCAAAAACCGATCGTCGGTCCCATGCCGCACTCCGACGAACTGGCTGGCACCGCTGGACGTCCGCGCAATACCCAGGACGACCCATTTGCCGTGCGCGGCAACCGCGAGACGACTGCAGGTGAGATCATGATCAGTTATGATCCCACTCCGGCGACCTGGATGTGGAGCTGGGACAACGACGTGCGGGAAAATGGCAATTTTGCCGCCAGCATGGGCTTCAGCATGCGCAAACACTACACGACGGCTGATGCGGGCCTGTTCATCTCCGATACGGACATGGTCTATGCGTTCCCGGGTTCGACACCGGCGCGCAGCTTCGGTGACCTGTGGGAAGTGAATTGCCGGGTCGTCAATCGCCTGGGCTTGAATACGCGCATGATCAGCCACGTCTACTTCGGCACCGCCGAGCCCAACGGGGACAACGAACGTCTGGTCAAACGCTTTGGTGCCGATTCGCGCATCGCCTGGCCGACCGTGGCCTTGGCCGGTCACTTGAAATTCAACGACTACGGTGCGTATGATTATCACCGTGACCACAACCTGACTTATCCGCTGCAGGTGATGGCCGATCTGTCGTTCACCCTCGGCACGCCGCAGTGGTTCAGTCTGCCGCAAACACGGGTCGGTGTGCGGGGCACCTACCGGACCCTGGATCGGTATTCGAACCGCTATATGCCGGAAGGGCAGTCGGAATTGTTGGAAGGCGAACTCTATCCCGAGGGCTTGCCGGACGGCCGGGAGTGGGAGATTCGGACCTATCTGCATCTGGCGATCTAGTTCGGTTTCGGTTTCAGGTTTGAGTGGGGCCCCGGGCAATTGCCTGGGGCCTTTTTTGCGCCCCATGAACTCGGTGCGGGGATCCGCAGCAGTGTGTTGTTTTCCCGACACTGGTGTTTTATTCGACAGACAATTGAGGATGCCGCGTTTCTTGTCGGGCTTTGTAAGTGCTTGTGGAGCAATGTGGTGAGCTGTTTCCGTTGATTGCCCAATGTGGCCCTTCGTTTGCAGATTGTGGTTGTCTCAGAAAGCCTGATTCCCCAGGCCAAACATCTCGAACGGAGGACCAGTCATGTCGGCAAAAAAATATGGCGAGAATGTGCTCAGAGCAGTGTGCCTGATCATTGTCTTTTGTTCAGCGTCTTTGGCCGCCGAAATTCCGGTCCTGAAACAGGGCGGGCGAGTCCGGGCAACTGTTCGGCAAGACACGGGCGAGGGCACCTGGACCGTCACCGGTACCTTGCTGGACCTGGACGAAACATCCCTGACCATTGCGCCGAGTGATGGCGGAGCCAAGGTGCAGGTCTCGCGCGATGAAATTTACGGCCTCGAGTCCAGCGTGAAACCCAGCGGCCATGGCAAAGGTGCGTTGATTGGCCTGGGTGCAGGGGCGGTATTGGGGGCTATGGTGGGATATTCCGGGGGCGATGATCCCGAAGGCATGCTCAGCTTTTCGGCGGGCGCCAAGGCCGGCATGGGCGCGGTCACCTTCGGTGCGGTGGGGGCCCTGGTTGGGGCGCTGACTTCTTCTGGAGAACAATGGGAATCGATACCCAACAAGAATGTGCAATTGGGATTCTGTCCGGGGGCTGCTGGTGAGACCGGGTTTTGTATTGCAGGTCGGTTCTAGCAGGAAAAAACTAGTTGGCTTGGTCGGCCGGGACCATCCCATAAACCCGCACATAGTCCACCAGCATGGTCTGCGGGAAAACCGTGGTCTCGTCCGGTGACCCGGGCCAGCGTCCGCCCACCGCCAAGTTCAGCAGGACGAAAAACGGGTGCTCGTAGACCCAGGTTGCGCCGGCGGGCAAATCGGCGGGCGTTGCGGAATGATAGACAAAGCCGTCGACAAACCAGGTGATTGTATTCTCTTCCCACTCGATGGCAAATTCATGAAAGCCGAGATGAAAGCCACCTTGCCCCAACACGTGAGTGCTGGTGACGGCGCTGGGTCCAAAATGACCCGGTCCGTGGATCGTGCCGTGCAGAATCCGCGGCTCATGCCCCAGATACTCCATGATGTCGATCTCGCCACAGGCTGGCCAGCGGACCTGGTCGATATCCGCGCCCAGCATCCAAAACGCGGGCCAGATGCCTTGCCCAACGGGCACCTTGATACGGGCTTCAAATCGGCCGTGGGTGGGTTCAAACAGATCCTTGGTCTTGATCCGGCCCGAGGTGTAGTCCTGATTGCCGTAGCGCTCCTGCCGCGCGGTGATCGCCAGGTTACCTGTTCCGTCGAGACTGACATTCGTGGGCAGGTCCGTATCGTACTCGAGCTGGAGATTGCCCCAGTCGGTGCCCAAGTCAAATTGCCAGCGGGTCGAGTCGGGCAGTTGGCCGGCGGGCCCTTCGAATTCGTCCTGCCAGATGATCCCGTAGGTCGTCGCGGGGGGCTCTTCTTCGCTGCAACCGGTCAGGGCGATGCAGATCGCCGCAGCAGAAAGGAGAGTGCGCAAGGCTTTCATGCGGCGGGTCCTGTGGTGGCTTCAGGGAGTTCAACAGTTGGGAATACCCGCGAATCGTCCAGACCCGTTTTCAATACCAGGGTCGCAGCACCGACGGCAACCGATTGGGGGCCAAGCTTGCTGACCAGAATATCGGCGGCCGCCACCGAGCCGACCAGGGTGCGGCTGCGGACGGTTTCGCGCAGGGGGTCAAGCACCAGCTCTCCCAGGCGAGACATGTCTCCGCCCAGAACCACCACGGCGGGATTCATGAGGTTCATCATGCCGGCCACAGCGGTGCCGAGGTGGCCAGCCGCTTCGCGGATGACTTTCAGGGCGAGCGGGTCTCTGGTCAAAGCCGCTTCTTCGATATCGTGGATCGCAATTTCCTTGCCCGACAAAACACTCTGGGGAAATTCCGGCAACAATTCGACCGTCCGGTCCACAAGACCGCGGGCTCCGACATAGGTGACCAGGCAGCCGCGCAGACCGCAGATGCAGTTTTTGCCATGGGGATCAATGGAGATGTGCCCGATCTCACCGGCAACGCCCGTGGCGCCCCGATAAATTTCGTCGCCGATGATGTGACCGGAACCGATACCGGTGGCCACCTTGATGTAGGCCAGGTTGTCAGCTGCGCCGCCCAGGCCCCACCAGTGTTCGGCCAGGGCGCCGAGATTGGCATCGTTGTCGACCAACATCGGGACGCCGTATTTTTCGGCCAGCTCACCGAGGCCCAGGCTCCCTTGCCAGGCGGGCAGCACGACCGTTGACAGGTCATCGGGGTGCGAAGGGTCAAAGGGGCATGGCACGGCCACGCCGATGCCGACCAGAGGCTTCTCGCCACGGAAGGGCATCGCGAGGCACTTGGCACAAAGTTCCGCTATCACGAGTCGGGTTCCGGTCGGGTCTGAACGCACCGGGTGGTCCTGGGTTGCCCAGGCCAACACTTTGCCTCGCAGGTCGGTCAGGGCGACGCCTACATGAGCAGCCCCCATTTCGACACCGAGAATGACGCAGGCGTCATCGCGGAATTCCAGCACGATGGGCCGGCGGCCGCCGCGGGAGGGACCCTCGCCAATTTCGGCCACCAGGCCGGTGGGCAGGATCTCGGCGATGATTTCCGATACCGTGGAGCGGGAGAGTCCGGCCAGACGTGCGATCTCGGCGCGGGATATGCGCTTCTGATCCCAGATCAATCTGAGGACGGCATCGGCCAATGGACGCGGGCGGCTGGGGTCGCTGCGCCGCAACCCCTTGGAAATGGGATGTTCGTTGTTCAATCTGTTGTCCTCGTTCGATGGTCTCTGAAACGAGACGGTACTTTACTTGTGGAAATAAATATTGTCCACCAGAACGAGCTTCGTATCGCCGCTGAGCACCATTTGGCCGAGGGCGGCCCAGTCCCACCCGGTCTCCGGCAGTAGGAAATCGGCCAGGGGGATATCCAGGGACGACCATTGGCCAGCATTGAAAGCCGGCGTTGTGGTGGCGTCGACCACCAAATCGGGGGTCTCAACACCGTCGGGGGGCGTGGGGAACGAGCCCAGTTTGATTTTGAAATTCGTACCCGCCGGAGCGTAGACATCCATATGGAGGTGGGTCATCTGCGACGCATCAATGGGGTGCATTTGAAAGTCGATCCCGACATAGAGCAGCGCCGAATACATCTTGGTCGTCTCGCCAGCCACGACGTAGTCTTCGACCGGGCCGGACTGGCTCCAGTCGGTGCGCCAGGTGTCGACCGGGACATTGGTGTAGGCGCTGCTGAACATGGAGATCACGTCGGAGGCCGGCAGGGTCGGCGCTGCTGCGGCCACGGTCGGGGCTTCATAGCCGGTGACCGTGATGGCACCCTGCACCGGATATTCGCCGAGCAGCATGGCGTTGACAGTCGCGGTGCCCAAACCGACAATCCGCACCGCACTGCCCTCGACCACGGCCACGGCCGCATCGGTCGTCGTGTAGTCAAAATAGCCGGACATGTGGTCGACCGGCACAAAGCCACCGTCGATCTGGAAGATGGTGCGGGTGCCACTGATGGACACGGTCGAGCCCCGGAAATAGGTCTGGCTGGCCGAAGTCATGATCGGCCGGAAGACTTCGATATTGCTCAGATTCGCATATTGGATTTCGTCGACCCAGATATCGTAGCCTTCAGGATGCGCATCTTCAGCGCCCTCGGCAAAGGTGAACAAACCTCTTTCGGCCAGCAGTTTGGACGAATCAGGAATGGGCACCACCACGAAGGTCCAATCCGTGGTCAGGGCGATACTGCTGCGGCCAGCTTCGTAGAGGGAATTGCCGGTATTGTCGTTGCCGAAGCCGGCCAAATTCAGGGTCACTGGATAAGTGGCGCGGGCGTAGAAGGTGAGGGCGTTGTAGTCGGCCAGGTCGCGGCCGCCGACGGCAGTCACCACGCCGCCGGTGTACAGACCCTGCGCCGAACCCTGGGGCGAGATGTGGAACTTGAGGGAGCGGGCACCATCGGAGGCCTGGCCTTGGTAGGCCCAGACGTCGTCAATACTCAAAGCCTGGTAGTTAGTGTCAGCAAATGGCTGCCAGTAAAGCTGGGTGGAATCGGCGAAGTCGAGAAATACCACAGGGTCGGTATTGGCCCGGGCGACAGGAAGGCTCGACGGATCGCGGTCGCTGCAGCCGGCGCTGAAAATCAATGCAGCCATGGCCGTCAGGACGAGCAGTTGGGATTTGGACAGATTCACTTCGGGCCTCCACTCAAGACGTGACCGTTTCGATCAAAGGTTCGTTCAACCGCGAAAAGCGTTTGCGCGCTTTGTACGGTAACCGATCAAAGTATGCCTCAGGATGTCCACCGTGTCAAGGCGCGGAAGCCTGACAATCATGGTGATTTTCCGAGTTGGAGTGCTCGGTGTCAACTCACGCTTTGGCGGTCTGAACAGTTTGGGCAATTCAGCCCGTATCTACTGACAGGCTCAGGTCAATTGACGGCTAAGCCGATGTGCGGTAGGATGAAATAGCTATTCAACAAAACGGGGGAGCGATGCGGATTCAACTTCCTTCATTGGGAAACCCATCGTCGTTGCGGAACTTGGGGGATTCATGTTTTATCGGGATGTCCCTACCTTTTATCTTGTCCTGATAATCCTGTTTTTGACAGGCTCCGTCAATGCCGGCGAAGTTGCGCCTCGCGCGGTCCCGTCCGACCGGTTCGTTACCGAAATCCAACAACTGTCTGACCTGGTGGACAACAGCGCCTACGAAGATGCCTACGCCAAAGGCGACTCCCTGCTGCCGCTGGTCCGCGCCGAATTCCCGGACGGCAGCTGCGACGAAGCCAAGATCCTCGATTTCATGGTCCACGCCTGTTACCGCGGCCGCCGGGTCATGGAACCCGCCGCCATCGCCATGGGGCAAAAAGCCGTGCAGATGAAAGAAGCGCTGCTCGGTGGGGACAGCCCGGAACTGGCCAACAGCCTGATGCACCTGGGCAACCTCTACAGCCGCCGCTGGGAGGCCGAACTGGCCATTGCGTTCTATGACCGCGCTGAGAAAATTCTCGCCAGGGCCGGATCCAAATTTGATCCCCAGCGGGCCGTCATTCTCAGCAGCACCGGTGTGGCCTATCGGCGGATGTCCCGTAACGATCAGGCCCTGAATTATTATGGGCAGGCGTTGGCCATCCAGGAACGAGTATTGGGGGCCGACCATCCTGACGTGGCTTCGACTCTCAACAACCAGGCCGTGGTCCGGGGCGCACAAGGCGACTATAGCACTGGTGTCGCGCTGCATCGGCGGGCTTTGGCCATCCGCGAAAACCACTTTGGGCCGAATCACGAATGGGTGGGGGAATCGGCCAACAATCTGGCCAGCCAGCTGGGGTATCTGGGCAAGTATGACGAGGCCCTGGCCTATCAGGAACGCGCGGTCCGGATATTTCGGGACGTCCTGGGCACCGAGCACCAACGCTACTGGTGGGCCAAGTTGAACCTGGGCATTGCATATCTCGACATGGGGGATCCAGCCGGCGCCTTGCCCATTTGCCAGGATGCCCTGGTGGGA
The DNA here is from genome assembly GCA_964562635.1 of uncultured Fibrobacteraceae bacterium. Lineage (GTDB taxonomy): Bacteria > Krumholzibacteriota > Krumholzibacteriia > LZORAL124-64-63 > LZORAL124-64-63 > JAGRNP01. Next base: position 16,177 of record CAZLUL010000004.1, read on the forward strand.
ATTCAGAATCGTTATGGCGCCGAACACCCGGAAACCTGCTACGTCCTGGAGGCCCTGGGGGGCTGTCACTATGGTCTCAAGGAATATGAAGTCGCGTTGGCCGAGTTTACGCGGTCCGTGCGTCTGGGTGAGGCGGCCTATGGTGTGGGCAGTTATGAAACGGCCTACAGCGTCGGTGAGCAGGGCCGGTGCCTGATTGCTCTGGATCGGCTGGACGAGGCGGTGGAACGACTCAACAGCAGTCTGGAAAACTGGGAAGCCTATCTGGAAGAAGATAATGCCCTGATGTGTTCGATCCTCAATCGGTTGAGCGAAGTGCATTTGCAGCGAAATGACTATGAACTGGCTTTGCACAACGCCACCCGTTCGGCGGTTCTGTGTCGGAAAGACCTGGGAGAAGACCACCCCCTATTGGCTGAAATCTATTTGCTGGAGGGGCGGGCCCAGTTGGGAATGGGGCAATACGATGTGGCCCTGGCCAAGGCCCTGCAGGCCGAGGATATCAGCCGTCGGCATTTGCAAACCACCATGCGGGTGCTGTCGGAAAATCGCGCCCTCGATTATGCGGGCAGTCGGGTGGACGGCCTGAATCTGGCGCTGTCGGTACTGACTGATGGCGAGCAGGGCACACGGGTGGCCCGGGTCTGGGATGCGGTGGTCCGGTCCCGGTCCGTTGTGCTGGACGAATATACGGCCCGCAATCGGTTCCTCAGTGATCGCGATGACGCTCTGACGGCGGCCCTGATGGACAGCTCATTGGTATTGAGGGAACGCCTGGCAAACCTCACCTTGCGTGGCCCGGGCTGGGAAGACCTTTCTGTCTACCAGGGGATGCTCTCCGAAACGGGGAAAGACCTGAACGACATTGAGCGACAATTGTCCCTGCGCAGTGCGAAGTATCGCCGCTGGCAGGTCGAAAACGAGGCCGGATTTGCCCAGGTGTCGGCGGTCCTGCCGGTCGGTAGCGCACTGGTGGGCTACCTGCGTTGCAAGAGCGAGTCCGGCGTGGAATCCTACCTGGCCTTCGTATTGCCAGAGTCCAGCGCCGAGCCGCGGGTTCACATCCTGGGCGAGGCGCAAGTGATCGATGCCGCGGTGGCTGATTGGCGTGACCAGGCCACCTTCGGCACCCGTCGGGTGACCCAGGAGGATTCGGATAGGCAAGAGGGCGTGGCCAAAGAGGGCGTGGCTACGAGGGGCTTCATGAAGGTTCCCCAAAATGCTGAAGGTCAGTTGGAGGCCTACCGCGAGGCGGGAACCGCCCTGTGCCGGCTGATCTGGGATCCGCTGGTGGCGGACTTGGCGACGGCCTCCCCGGTTTTTCTGGTGCCGGACGGCAGCTTGCATCTGCTCAGCTTCGCTTCGTTGCCGCAGGACGATGGGCGCTACCTGGTGGAATCCAACCGTCTGTTGCATCTGCTGACTTCGGAAAAAAATCTGATTCCCGGTGCTGAAAAAAAAGCGGCCACCGGGCGGTTGTTGGCTTTGGGCGGGCCTGACTACGAATCGGCACCGGTGGGCGAATCACCGGAGTCCGTCTTGGCGGGCCTGGTCTTTTCACCCTTGCCCCACGCCCGGACCGAGGTGGAGCGCCTGGGAACAATCTGGTTGGGCCAGGGCGGTGAGGTCGAGTTGATCACCGGCCCAGAGGCCACCGAGGAGCGGATGAAGCAGGGCTTGCCGTCCACCCAGGTTTTGCATCTGGCCACGCACGGGTTTTTCCTGCCCGGCAACCAGCAGGCTGGCCAGAATTCGCGCTGGGACAATCCGCTGACCCGGGCGGGCCTGGCTCTCGCGGGGGCCAACCATTGGCAAGAGGCGGCAAGCGGCAACAATGATGGTATTCTCACCGCGGAAGAAATTTCAGCCCTGGACCTGGCCGATGTGCAGTGGGCCGTGCTATCGGCCTGTGACACCGGTTTGGGCGAAGTGGATTCGCGGGGCGAAGGTGTGTTCGGTCTGCGCCGGGTCTTCACCCTGGCTGGTGCCAGCACCGTCATCATGAGTTTGTGGTCGGTGGACGACAAGTGTTCCCGGGACTGGATGAGTAGTCTGTATCGGGCCCGTTGGCAGGATGATTTGTCCACCGCCGCGGCCGTGCGGCAGGCCTCCTGCGAACTGCTGAACCAACGGCGCGAGACGGGCCAAAGTATTCACCCCTACTACTGGGCCGGTTTTGTGGCCGCAGGTGATTGGCGATAGGAGAGCGGATTGGCGGACAGGCCGGAAATCACAGCACAGGATCGGGACCCGGCAGAAGCGGCCCTGGCCGCAGGTCTGGCCAAATCCGATCCTCAACACGTCGAGGCGTTTCTCCGCCGCACCCACCGCCCGGTCTACGCCATGGCCTCCCGCTTGACCCACAACCCGGATGAGCGCCACGACTGGAGCCAGGACGTGCTGCTGAAGATCATCCAGGAGATGGCGACCGGTCGGTTTGTCTATCGGCGGCCGGGCTGCTTTTGGGCCTGGTTCCAGATGCGCGCCAATTTTCTGCTCATCAATCGCTATCACCAACACAAAAAGCACAACGAGCGCTGGCAAGCCGGTGAAGTGGGGGCCGCCCTCGTGGACAAGATGCCGATGAAGCAGGGCACGGACCCGGCCCACCTGCTCGAAGCCGTGGAAGCGCGGCGGGTGGTCGAAGAATGCCTGGCTGAATTGTCCAGTGAGGACCACCGTCAGGCTCTGCATCTGGTCCTGTTTCAGGAGCAGGCTTACCAGGAAGTTGCCGACACCATGGGTGCGACTCTCAATACGGTGCGCTCCTGGGTACGCCGCGGCCGCGTGGCCATGCGCCAATGCGTGGCCGGCAAGTTTGATTATCAGGGCCTGGAAAATTCATGATGAACTGCAACTCTGCAGTGGGCAATCTGGTCTTTCTGTTGATGGGATGGAGAGAGTTGAAAAACAAGGAAGTTGGGAGATGAGCGATCTGTCACCAGATCTGACACCACAGGAGATCGAATTTTTGATCCTGGGCTATGAGGAACTGGACCCGGACGAACGGGCGGTTGCCGACATCTATTTGCGCCGACACCCGGAACTGGTTGCTCGCTTGCAGTGGCATCAGCAGAAGGAAGGTCAGGCTGTGGAAGAACTTCCTGTGCAGGACCTGTTGGAACCGGAGAACGTCCTGCCGTCTGGTGCTGAAGAGGCTCAGTTGGAGAGTCTGCGCAAAATTCTGGTGGATCTGGGCCTGCAAGCCCCCACTGCTGACCACTCAACTGCTTCAGCGGTCACGGCCGTCAGTTTTGCCGGCCGTTTGCGGCGACAGGCCCGTTGGGTGCTGCCCTTGGCGGCGGTTCTGGCGGTAGTGGCTCTAATGCCGCGCGATACGGATAAAGCGTTGTTGTTGAGTGACCTTGTCGTTGCCCAGGTTGAACTGGCGGCCGACGGCAGTCGTGGTGTGATTCAACCGGTTCAGAACGGATCAATCCTGCACACTGGTCAGGCCTTTGCCCTGGAATTCACCCTCCATGAGGATGCTTTTGTGGTGGTTTACCACATTGATCCGGCGGGTCAGGTGTCCCGGGTCTTCCCGGAATCCATCACTGAGGCTTCGGTTCATCGCGGGGGCCAGGGACATCAGATCCCCGACCCAAGCAGCGGGGAGAACTGGATTCTCGGCACCGAGACCGGCACGGAGACCTTTCTGGTCGCGTCCGGGCTGGAGATAGTCCGTGAATTGGACGACTTGCGCGCTGCCGAGGGACTGACCGATCGGACCTTGATCGTGGCCGATGTGAAGGCCCAGCTCGAAACGCTCATGGACCAGGTCGATCTCTACGAATTTGATCATGTGGACTGATCCGGGGCTACTGGTCCACCCTGCCTGACGGCTTCTCCTGTCCGATTTTTCCAACCTGTCAAAAAAACCGCATCACAGGTGCAACTCTGCCGGCCTTCGGTTGGTGTTTAACCTGTTCCGGTGACGATATCGCAGCCGAATTTCTTGCAAGGGAGAGCTGACGTGAAGAAACCCATGATTCCCAAACTGATGACCGTTGGCCTTTTGCTGCTGGCCTCCACGGCGACCCATGGCTCCCAGGTCAGGCACTTGACCTTCGGCAGCGGTTCTGGTTCCGCAGCGGGAACCAATCATCAAATCCACTTGACGGCCGGCGAGGCGGTCGCCGGTCAGGCCAAACACGTGGCCGGCAATTATATGGGTGGTCTGGGCTTCTGGGAAGTGCTGCGCCAGACGCACATCGCAGCCCCCGTCGGTGATGAACTTCCGCCGGCGGTGAACCGCCTCTCACACAACTACCCCAATCCATTCAATCCCAGTACGCGCATAAATTTCAGCCTCGAGGCAGAGGCCGACGTGCGCCTGGAAGTCTACGACGTCAGGGGTCGTAAAGTGGACACCCTGTTGCATGAAGTCCGGCCGGCCGGATACCACCATGTGATCTATGAACCGAAGAACCTGCCCAGCGGTGTCTACCTGGTCTTGTTGCGCGCGGGGTCATTTCGGGCCACGCAGCGCATGATGTTGGTCAAATAATTCAAACCGAGTAACGACTCATCCGGAGGATAAAGCGATGAAACGGATCATGATTTTGACTTTGGCCATCATTCTGGCAACCGGTTTGGCGCAGGCAAGAGTACCGCAGACCATGAACGTCCAGGGCGTGCTGATGGACGACGTCGGCAATGTCATGCCTGATGACGACTACACCGTGTTTTTTCAAATCTGGGATGCGCAGACCGCCGGGTCCGACCTCTGGGGAGAAAACATTGTGGTGACCCAGGCCGACGGTTTTTTTAACGTTGTTTTGGGCCATACCGAGGACGTGACTCCTGACCTGTTTGGCCAGACCCGTTGGCTGAGCATGCAGGTTGCCGGGGACAGTCCCATGGAGCCGCGCATCGAGATGACTTCGGTGGCCTCGGCGCTGAAGGCAGGACTGGTTGATCGCGGGGCGGCGGTGCTGAGCCTCAACGGCTTGTTGAACAACGTGATCCTCCAGGGAGGGACCAACGTTACGCTCACTCAGCAGGACTCCACCATTGTGATCAATGCCAGCACCGGCGCCGGTGGCGATGACGGCGACTGGCTCATCACCGGCAACGATGTGTCCCATGCCTTGGGGCGGGTCTGGGTGGGGACCAACCCGGCCAAGGCCGGCACCGAGCCGGTGCTCACCGAACGCGGTGATCCCAACGAGAAGCTCGATCCGGTCTCGGCGAAAATGACAGTCACCGGCTTGAACGAAGGCCTGGTCAGCACCATGTCCAGCGACAATGTCCTGACCGATGGCCGCGCGGCCATCTTCGGGCGGCGGTCCCGGGTCTCTGCCAATCCTGGTACGGGCTTCGGCATGAATGAGACGAATTCCGCCATCAAGGGCTACAACGTTTGGGGCGACAGCTACACCTTCGGCGTGATCGGCCATACCTGGCACGATACGCCCAACACTGGTGGCGTGATGGGCGCGGACTACTACGGCAACAATTGGGCTGCGTTGTCCTTCCGGGACAGCAGCAGTGTGAGCTGGGGCCTGTACACGCCCTACGACGCCCACATCGGCGGTCTGACCGAAACCGGCTCGTTCCGCATGGGCAACGGCGCCAACAACGGCTACATCCTGACCAGTGACGCGTCAGGCAACGCAGCCTGGCAACCGCCGGGAGTTGCCCAGGACGACGGCGACTGGACCATCAGTGGCAGCAACATGTTCCACTCCTCCATTGGCGCAGTGGCTATTGGTACCAGCTATCCGCACAACTGGGGCGATTCTTCAACCGCGACCACCCTGCAGATCAAGGCGCTGTTTTCGCCGACCCTGGCCCTGGATGCCCAGGGCATCTTCCCCAACAACCAGCTTCATCGCTGGACGATGACTGGTACTTCCAGTGGCCTGAAATTCAACAAATCCAGCAACTACGCTTCTACCGGGACGACCATTTTGGCCATAGACGAAGGCCTTGTCGAAGTCAACCGCTTCAACGGCGATCTGGGCATACGCTTGCAAGGTGAAGGATCTCTTGAGTCCGGTTCGAGGCTGGAAATCTACAGCACGTCGGCCAACACAACCCTGCCAACGGCAGTCCTGGACGGTCAGGCGAGTGCCAACAATTTTGGGGGCGTCCTGACCCTGCGCGATGGCAGCGGCCAGGCCGAAGTGGAGATTACCGCCAACTACAATGGCACGGGCATCGGCCGCGTGACCACGCCGGTCCTGGAAATCACCGGCGGCGCCGACCTTTCCGAACAGTTTGACCTCGGCGATGTAAGTGCGCTGATCAAACCCGGCATGGTTGTCAGCATCGATCCGGATAATCCAGGCCAACTCACGCTCAGCGGCAAGGCTTACGACCGGCGGGTGGCCGGCGTGATCAGTGGGGCCGGAGGCGTCAATACAGGTATGCTCATGGGCCAACGGGGGACTGTGGCCGATGGTGACCTGCCCGTGGCGTTGATCGGTAGGGTCTATGTGTGGGCTGACGCCTCCGCGGGCCCCATTGAACCGGGAGACCTGTTGACTTCCGCGGCCCGTCCGGGCCATGCCATGAAAGTCACCGACCATGACCAGGCGACCGGGGCCATCCTGGGCAAGGCCATGTCGGGTCTCAAGGAAGGCCAGGGCCTCATCTTGACCCTGGTCACACTGCAGTAGGGCGGGTGTGTTATGAAGTGCCTACTGACAATTTTCATGCTCTTGTTGCCGGCTGCGGTTTGGGCTCAGCCCCTGTGGTCGGTGGACCAGGGCGCGGTCGAAATCAACCAGGCCATGTTGGACGGTGTTCTGGCCAAATCGAACCGGCAGTTCAGTCTGCCGGTCGATAGCCGGGAGTTCCAGATCGAGGTGCTGGATGTCTCGATGCCCAACCTGGGCGTGACAAGTCTGAAAGGGCGCATCGACAAGAATCCTGAGTCGTTCTTTCTGCTCTGCCACACCGACGGCGGCGCGACGGTTGCCTTTTTTCAGCCGGGCGACGGTTCGGCCTACCGGTTGGATCACACCCGCGGGCAGGCCGAAGTGTATGCGGTGGATTACGAAAAAATGGGATCGTGCGGGGGCGGAATTTCCTCGCTGGCCATTGGTGAAGAAAGACCGCCTGTGCCGGTGCGGCCAAATGTTCAATCGGGTGTTGGTGAAAAAGCCGGCGAAGTGGCCGACGACGGCAGTCGCCACGATATCCTGGTCGCATACACACCGGCGGCCGAGTTGGTGATGGGCGGCTGGGACCTCGTCCGGGCCGAAGCCCAACTGGCGATCGAGGCGGCCAATCTGGCCTATCTCAACAGCGGTATTCCTTCGTATCTGCGCCTGGTTCATGTCATGTCCACCGACTACGAAGAGATAACTGCCTGGGACTACTCAGACCACCTCGATTACCTGTGGTTTCCCGACGATGGCCGCATGGACGATGTCCTGTCAATGCGAGATAAGGTAGGCGCGGATTTCGTTTCAGTTCTCATTGATGGTCGCAATTTCATGGGTGAGGTGCCGATATGTGGTATTGCGCCGATCATGCAGGATGATCAGATCCAGCCGGAGTTCGAGTCTTTGTCCCTGTCGATCGTCTCGGTTTCCTGCGCGACGGGGAACTGGAGCCTGGCTCACGAGGTGGGCCACAACCGCGGCTGCGCGCACAACCGGGAAGACTCCTCGGTACCAGGCGCGTATACCTATGCGTACGGACATCGGTACGACGGTTCCGGCGACTTCCAGTTCCGCACGGTCATGTCCTATGACGACGGGGCTGGTAGTTATACCAGGATTCCCCATTTTTCCAATCCCGAGGTCAGCTTTGGCGGCGGGGCCACCGGGGTGACGGTCGGTCTGGTCAATGAGGCCCACAATGCCCTGACCACCAACAACACCGCAGCGTTGTGCGGCGGCTTCCGGTCCGAGCGGACGTTTGTGAAATTTGGCTGGCCCGACTATTCCGACGGCCTGATTTTGTTTCCCTATCCGAGCATTGTCGAGGCGCTTGCCGGCTCCCGGGAAACTGGCACGATCGTGATTCAGAACGACAATTCGGGCTATACCGGGTTGTTTCAGGCACCGCGTTCCTATGTTCATGATGGAACCGGAAGCGCGGTGTTGGGGGGGAATTGATACAAGGGTCGGGCGGCGGGCTCCGGCCTGCCGCCCTGCCTTGACCGATCGAGCCTATTTCGTGCCGGACGCAGAGTCCGCGCGTGGGGCGGTAGGGAGCGCGAAAGCCTATTTTGACATGATTTGGGCGGCTGAAGTCATGCGGTCGTCGTATTGGTTTGCCCGCAAACACTTTTATTTAAACATTTTGAGCCATTTGTGAATCCAGAAGCGCAATTTTCAGGGAAGTATTTTATTATTTGCCATAATACACATATGTGCATAACTTACAAAGGAACCCAACTCAGGAGCCCTCATGCCGAGACCCCAAAAAAAACGCAGCGTTCACCGACCTCCCCTCTGCTCGGACTTCAAACCCACCGGCATCCCATCGCGCGAACTGGAAGTCGTGCCTTTGGCCCTGGATGAGTTGGAAGCCATCCGATTGGCCGACTACGAAGGCCTGGATCACGCCGCCTCGGCAGAACAGATGGAAATCTCGCGCTCCACTTTTTCCCGCCTTGTGGAACGGGCCCGGCAAAAAGTCGCCCGCTTCCTGATCGAAGGCCAAAGGCTGCAGGTCGAAGGCGGCGAGGTTCATTTTCAGGGCAACCTGATCCGATGCTCCGACTGCGGGCATTCATTTCACACATCATTTGATTCAGAACTGACGGGGTGCTCCAAATGCGGGTCATCAAACCTGATGGATCTGGCAGGCGGGCACGGCCATGGCCGATGCTGCGGCCGGCACCACCGTCGACCAAGGAGGTAGCCAAATGGCAAACAGAAACCAGAGAGGCCCCCAGGGCCAGGGACCAATGACAGGACGTGGCTTGGGCCATTGCAATGGCAATGAAAACACGGAAAACCGGGCCGATGTGGCGCCCGCCGGCGGCGGACGAGGCCGGGGTCTGGGCAACAGACGAGGTCTGGGCCAGGGACAAGGACAAGGACAAGGACGAGGAGGTGGGCTAGGCCGTGGAAAGGGACAGGGTTTGGGCCGCGGACAAGGCCGCGGACCAGGTCGCGGACCAGGTCGCCGCTTCGATGGAGCGCCCAGCCAGGATGATCAGTCCAGCCTGGTGGCGGAAGTTCGCGCCCTGCGGGCTGAACTGGCCGCCCTCAAAAACACAATCAACGACCCGGGAGAAGATCAATGACGAGAAAATTTGCCATTCCCACCCTGGCCGGGAAATCCTGCGCCCATTTTGGCCACTGCCAATCGTTCGCCGTGGTTGAAGTCGATGATACCCAAATGGGTGCGGTCCAATTCCTGGACCCGCCGGCGCATCAGCCCGGAACGTACCCTCGTTTCCTGGCCGACCAGGGCGTGAACATCATCCTCGCCGGTGGCATGGGGACCATGGCGCAAAACCTCTTCCAGGAAAACAACATCGAGGTCCACATGGGTGTTGGGGTGGAGGATCCCGGCACATTGGTGGCGCAGTTCCTCAAGAACGAATTGCAGACCGGCGACAATCTTTGCAACCACGACAGCGATGATCACCACCGCTGCGCGGACTAGATCATGAAGGTCGCCATCGCCAGCGGCAAGGGAGGCACGGGCAAGACCACCTTGTCGACCAACCTGGCTACCTATCTGGCGGAGACGATGGCGGTGGTGCTGACTGACCTGGACGTCGAGGAGCCCAACTCGGGCCTCTTCGTCCAGGGCGAATTGCAGCACTCCGAACCCAAAAACAAGATGATTCCCGGTTGGGAAGCGGAAAATTGCGCGCTCTGCGGCAACTGCCAGAACGTCTGCAACTTCAACGCCATCTTGAAGATGGGAGACCGCATCATGGTCTTCCCCGAGCTTTGCCACGGCTGCTGTGCCTGTTCAGAGCTTTGCCCGACCGCTTCGTTGCTCATGCAGCCGAAGCAGATGGGCGAGTTGAAGCACTTCAAAGCTGGCGCACTCGATTTTGTTGAAAGCCGCCTGATGATCAGCGAAGAGCAGGCCGTGCCCCTGATCAAGCAGACCATCGATTATGTGGACGCCAACTTCCCCGCCGAAACCCTCCGGATCTTTGATGCGCCGCCGGGCACGTCTTGTCCGGTGATCGAGGCGACGAAGGGTGCGGATCTGGTCTTGCTGATCACCGAACCGACGCCATTCGGACTGCATGATTTGAAGCTGGCCGTCGCGACGGTGCGCCAGTTGGGCAAGCCTTTTGGTGTGGTGCTGAACCGGCATGGCATCGGAGACGACAAGGTGCAGGCCTATTGCGCCGCCCAAGACATTCCCCTGGTCGCTTGCATTCCCAACAGTCGCCAGATTGCCGAGACCTATGCGGCGGGCAAACTCCTGTATCGCGATGTGCCCGAAGTGAAGGATGCGGTGGAAACAGTTGCGGCTTTCATCCTGGCCCAGGACGGGGGTGGGCAGTCATGAAAGAAATTGTCGTGATCTCCGGCAAAGGCGGCACCGGCAAAACCTCACTGACCGCAGCCTTCGCGGTGCTGGCCGGGTCTGAAATTGTCGTGGCCGACTGTGATGTCGACGCGGCTGACATGCACCTGCTGCTTGAACCGGATTTTCAGCACAAGGAAGCCTTTTTCAGCGGCGAGCTGGCGGTCATCGACCAGAGCATGTGCTCGGCCTGTGGCGAGTGCGCCGCGGTGTGCCGTTTCGATGCGATTGCGATCCGCAACGGGCAATATGTTGTCGACGAAATCAGCTGTGAAGGATGCGGCTACTGCGCCCGGGTGTGTCCGGTCGAGGCGATCACCAACATTGAGCAGAACGTCGGCAATTGGTTTCGTTCAGAGATCCGCACCGGCACGACCATGGTGCACGCCGGTTTGAAAATCGGGGCCGACAACTCGGGCAAACTGGTGGCCAAGGTGAAAAATGAAGCCAAGGCCGTGGCCGAAAAAGAAGGCAAGGACATCATCCTTGTCGACGGTTCACCCGGTGTGGGCTGTCCGGTCGTATCTTCGCTTTCGGGTGCCGCGTTCACCGTGCTGGTCACCGAACCCACGGTTTCGGGGCTGCATGACCTGAAGCGCGTGCACCAACTCGTCAAAATGTTCGGCATCCCCAGTGGGTGCATCATCAACAAGGCGGATCTGAACGCCGAAGTGCTGGCCGAGTTGCGCGCTTTTCTGGCCGCAGAAGGCATCGCCAGGTTGGCGGAAATTCCCTACAACGAAAAATTCACTGAAGCGGTCACCAACGGCCAGACCATCGTCGAATGGGACGAAGATTCGGCCGGCCTGATCCGCGATTGCTGGCGTGATATCCAAACCCATGTCGCGACACCATCTTGAATGGAGCAAGAAAATGAAACTGATCTTCACCACCAAAGGCACCGACTGGGAATCTCCCATGGACCCCCGCTTTGGCCGTACGGAATTCTTTTTCGTGTATGACGAAGAGAGCAAAGAGATCCAGACTTATGACAACCGGGCCATCGAGGGCGAGGCCCATGGCGCTGGTCCCAAAACGGCCCAGAAGCTGGCCGAGTATGCCGCCGAAATCCTGATCACCGGCAACGGACCCGGTGGCAACGCAGCGACCGTGCTGCAGACCACCGGCACCGTGGTCTACGTGGGCGCCGGCGATATGACCGTCAAGGAAGCCTACGACGCCTATCGCGACGGCTCGCTCAACAAGCATCAGGGGGCCTAAACCATCGAAAAGCTGCGAGCGGCGTTGGCCCGTGTTTTTCTGGATATGAGGCCCGAATATACGGAGGAACCGTCATGAAAAAAGTTGGCATCATCATTTGCGACCGCTACCACACCTGTGCCGGTGGCAAATGCTTGCGTTCATTGCGCGAACGCGAAGGGGCTTTTGCCCGCTATGCAGGCGAAGATGTGGAATTGGTGGGCTTCACCACTTGCGGTGGCTGTCCGGGCGGCAACGTCGAATACGCCCCGGAGGAAATGAAAAACAACGGCGCCGAGGTGGTGCACCTGGCGACCGGCCTGGTGGTGGGCTACCCGCCGTGTCCCCATCTGGATTATTTCAGGGAGTTCGTTCCGCGCCAGTTCGGCCTGGAGGTCGTGGTGGGCACGCACCCGATCCCTGAAAAATACCATCTGGTCCATGAAGATCTGGGCACCTGGCCGTCCATGAAGGCGCAAGCTGATCTGGGCGAGTTGTTGGCGAATCAGAAAATCCGGCTGGCCTACGACTGACGCGGGTCAATCCATCCGCAAGACTTTCCTGGCCCGCACCTTCATCCGGTAGCCCAGGCTTTGCCGCCACCGCAGCAGTTTCTTCAATTCGGGGATCGATTCGCGGGCGGCGGCATACCCGCGAGCCCGGCAGGCTTCGCCGGCGCCAAAATCAGCCCAGTGAAACTCCGTCACCTCGGGCCGGATCACAAAATCGGCCTGCTGGCAGACGATCTTGTTCAGCCGTTGCCGGGCGATGGTATTGCTGCGCAGAATCATGTCCAGGCCCGTCGAGAAACTGGTCTCCTCGAAGGCCGGGATGTCCACGGCAATCACCAGGTCGGCGCCCATCTCTTCGCACGCGTCGACTGGTACGCGGAAGGGCCCTCCGCCATCGCAGATCATCTTGCCATCGATTTCGATGGGCGGAAAAACCGAGGGAATGGCGCTGCTGGCGTACACGCCTGTAACCAGCGAGCCTTCGGTGTAGATTTCTTTCTGCCCCGATATCAAGTCCAGGGCCACGGCCGCAAAAGGGATGCGCAGGTCCTGGAAAAAAATGGGTCCAAACAAGTCTGACAGCGGATCGCGCAGCTTGCATTCGTCCTGCATCGAGGCCTGGGTCACGGTCTTGACGGCGATCATCTTGCGCTGCATGTAATCGAACACGCCGGCCACGCGGCTCTGCGGATCCCGAGCCTCGTTCTCGTCGCGGGGCACAAACGGGGCCCAGTACGAGGCAAAATCCTCGTTGTCCACATAGGCCTTCAGCCGCGTCCAGACCGCGGCCGGATCCGGGTCCTGGGCATACAGGGCGCCCACGATCGCACCCATGCTCGTACCAGCCACCAGATCAGGCCGGATGCCCGCTTCTTCAAGGGCTTCCAGGACACCTGCGTGGGCCAGTCCGCGGGCGCCGCCGCTGCCCAAAGCCAATCCGATTTTCAATCCGCCAGACATGAATATGCCACCTTAAATAGGATGATATCGCACCGTACCGACAAGCATAACAAACCGGGAGACGGACTCCAACGAGTCTTTGACTCCCGCCAGGGCAGGAGTTAGGGTTTTGGCGATTCCCGACAAGACTTCACCCCTTCCGGAATGGGCCGCGATATATGACTGAAAAGCCCGATCGTACGGATCGCCCCGATCGTCCAGAGTCGCCTTTCATCATGGAGAGACTTCTGCGCGAATCACTGCGCACCGAGAAGGCCATGGAGATTGCCACTGAGGACGAATTCATTGCCGCGGTGGACGAAGACGACCTGATCGCCCAGCGCAAGCAGTCCCTGGCCGAAGATCCGAAAGAAATGGCGCAGGAGCTGGCTTTCCAGGCTTACGAGAGTGCCGAAAGTGATGTCGCCCTGGACCTGGTCACCAAGTCGCTGGATTTGGACCCCACCTGCGTGGATTCGCTGACGGTGCAGGCCTTCCTGGTCAGCGAAGACGCGGGCACCCTGGTCGCTACGCTCGAGCAAATCCTGACAGTGGCCGAGGCGAATTTGGGTGAAGAGTTTTTCGCCGAATACATGGGCGACTTCTGGCCCATGGTCGAAGCGCGCCCCTACATGCGCACGGTCAAACAACTGGCCGAAGTGCTGTGGACCGTTGGCCGCCGCTTCGACGCCGTGGCCCACTACGAAAACCTGATCGACCTGGATCCCGAAGACCACATGGGCAACGCGTCGTTGTTGCTGGGGTATTACCTGAGCATGGGTGAGGTGCAGCGCTCGTGGGATTTGCTGGAAGAGTTTGACGACGAGCAAAACACGGTCTGCGCCTGGGCCTGGGTCTTGATCTTCCTGATCACCGGTGACGAGGAAGCGGCCGTGGACGGCCTCAAGCACGCCATGGAATTGAACCCCTATGTGGCCTCCCTGCTGGTGGGGGTGGATGAGAACCCCACCGCAGAAGTGCCGCCGTTTTTCACCGTCGGCAGCAACGAAGAGGCCCGCTACACGGTGCAGGTCATCGGCGAAGCCTGGGAGCGGGCCGGCGAGGCGCAGTGGTGGCTGCACAACGTACTGGTGGATTTGGGCCTGATCGAAGTCGATGATGGAGACGAAGGCCTGACGCCCAATTGATGACGCCCATCGGTGTGGGTTTGGTTTTGCGGCCCTGGGCCCTGTTCCCGGGCCGTATTTTGTATTATTTCACCGCTTTTTGTATGATAGACTGGTAAGAAGCGCATTCGCTCACCGTTTGTGTCCCCCGGAAGGTTGTTCATGCTTGCCCACAAATGGCGGATCCTGTTTGCCCTCATGTTCCTGTCTGTCCTGTTGACTACTGGCCAGGACAGGCCGCTGTTTGAGGCGAAAGTGGGTTCATCCCGGTTGCAACAGGTTCTGGCGACTGGGCCGGATGACGCGATCCACAAGGTTTGGGTGCACTTCGAGCCCCGGGTTCTGTCCGGTGCCGAACTGGAAGTTGCCCTGACCTTGGCCGAGGCCGAATTGGCACCCCGCGCGGCCCGGCGTCGCGCCAAGATGCACGCCCCGGGCGAACGCCTGGTTGAAGTGCGCGACTTGCCCTTGAATCCGGACTACCTGCAGGCCTGCCAGGCGACTGGAGCGCAACTGCAGCACCAGAGCCGTTGGTTGAACGCGGCCAGCTTTCGGGCCACGCCAACCGAAGTGGCGCGCCTGACCCGCTTGCCGGGCGTGCGCCGCGTGGACCTGGTGGCGGGCATGCACCGGGCGGCGGTGCCGACACCGGTGGGCAAACCGGTCCCTCTGGCTTCGCGCCCTGGAACTCAAGCCACCAAATCAACCAAGACCACCACCATCGACTACGGCACCAATCTGGACGCCATGGTGCAGGCCAACGTGGTGGCGGCCCATGATCTGGGTCTCAGTGGCCAGGGCGTTCTGGTGTGCATGTTGGATACGGGCTTCCGCACAACCCACGAAGCGCTGGCGCATATTCCAGTGCTGGCCGAATGGGACTTCGTCAACAACGACGGCACGGTGGACAACGAGGGCCTGGATCCCTCAAGCGCCAACAGCCACGGCACGATGACGCTCTCAACGGTGGCGGGTCACATGCCCGGCCAGTTGGTGGCCCCGGCTTATGCGGCGTCGGTGTTGCTGGGCAAGACCGAAGACGTGGTGGTCGAAGTGCCCCTCGAAGAAGACAATTGGGTAGCCGGATTGGAATGGGGCGAGGCCCTGGGCGCCGATATCATTTCGTCGTCGTTGGGCTATCTGGATTGGTATGTTTTTGCCGACCTGGATGGCAATACCGCCGTGACCACCATCGCGGCTGACCTGGCGGCGGCCCGTGGCGTGATCGTCGTCAATTCGGCGGGTAATGAACGCGGCACTTCGGGCCTGTTGCTGGCCCCGGCCGATGGCCACAGCGTGATCACCGTGGGGGCGGTGGACAATGCCGATTTGACGTCCTGGTTTTCGTCACCGGGACCGACGGCCGACGGCCGCATCAAACCCGATGTGGCGGCCCTCGGTGTGGGCAATACGGTGGCCGATCCCACCGACGATTTGAATTATTTTGGGGTCAACGGCACATCGTTCAGTTGCCCGCTGACCAGTGGCGTGGTGGCCCTGATGCTTGAACGGGTGCCCGGCCTGACGCCCATGCAGGTGCGCGAAGCCCTGCGCGTGACCGCCAGTCACAGCACCACGCCGGACAACGACCAGGGTTGGGGCATCATCAATGCGGCGGCGGCCGCGACCTGGTTTGCGCCGGTCATCACCCATAGCCCCCTGCCGCCGACGACGGATCTGGCGGGCCCCTACACCATCTCGGCCATGTTCACTGACCGGGTGGGGCTGGATACCGGAGCCCTGCAACTGCACTATCGAGTCAATGCTGGCAGTTGGCAGGATGTGCCCTTGTCAGCGACCGGATTGCCCGGCTGGTTCAGGGCCGACATTCCGGCCCAACCGGCGGCCACAGCGGTGGACTACTACCTGGATGCCGCTTCGGTCAATGGCCTGGGCAGCAGCTATCCCTTTGCGGGCGAAGCGGCCCCCTTCAGTTTTACTGTCGTGGCTCCTTCACAGGCTGGCGAAGAAGGTCTCCCGACGTTGACGCTATTGCGCGCCAACGTGCCCAATCCCTTCAATCCGCAGACGGCGATCTCGTTCACCTTGGCCGACGCCGGCCCGGCCAGCCTGCGGGTTTATAATCTGCGCGGCCAGTTGGTGCGCACCTTGCACGATGGCGATCTGTCCGCGGGCGAGCACACCGTCCGCTGGGACGGTCGTGATCTGTCTGGCCGAGCGGTCAGCAGCGGCACCTATTTCTACCGCCTGGAAGGCGCGGGAACCCTGCAACAACGCAAGATGCAGCTGGTGCGCTGAGCCGGAACCTGTTTCTCGAATAGGTCGGGGCTTCGGTCCGGGCCTATTTTGCGCCTGGACTCTTACGCTTGGGTCTTACGCTCGAGTCTTACGCATGACTCTTACCTTTGGCGCCGGGAAATGGTATATTGTCCGCCGACCAATCCTGAGCCGCCTCAACCTGAAAGACCAGAACCTCCATGGCGAAGAAAAGCACCCGATTCTATTGCAAGGGCTGTGGCCACGAAGAGCTGCGCTGGCTGGGCCAATGCCCCGGTTGCCGCGAGTGGAACACCTTTGCCGAGATGAATATCAGCAAGGCCAGCGATACCAAGGGCTCGCGGGGGTTCAGCGCCAAGGACAAGCAACAATCCGGTTTTGGTGCTGGCGCTCGCACCGGTGGCACGGCTGCCGCCTGGCCCGAAGCGGTGGGCCCCGATGGCCGCCTGCGTCCGGTGCCTCTGCGCAAAATCAATTCGGCCGACAAAAAGCGCCTGCCCGTGGAACCGGCCGAAGTGTCCAACGTGCTGGGCGGTGGGCTGGTCGAAGGTTCGGTCGTGCTCTTGGGCGGCGAACCGGGCGTGGGCAAGTCGACCCTGTTGACCGGCCTGGGTCTGTCGTGGGTGCGCAAAGGCATCCGGGTGATTTATGTGGCCGGCGAAGAGTCGCCCTCCCAGATCCGCATGCGGGCCGAACGCCTCGGCTTTGACCCGGACCAGGAAGACGGTTTCGACATCCTGCCCGAAGTGCATCTCGAAACCCTGCTCGAAGCACTGCGCACGGCCCTGGAGGATGATAACCGCCCCTGCGTGATCATCGCCGACTCGATACAGACCCTGCACAGCGAACACATTGACGCCTATCCCGGCAGCCCGACCCAGATCAAATATTGCGGTGGCGTCTTGGCCGATTTTGCGCGCCAAACGGGGCATCCTGTTTTTCTGGTCGGGCACGTGACCAAGTCGGGCGATCTGGCGGGGCCCAAATTGCTCGAGCACATGGTCGATACGGTGCTGTATTTCGAAGGCTCCGGCGGCGGCGCGATCCGCATGGTGCGCGCGGTGAAGAACCGTTTCGGCACCACTGGCGAATTGGCGGTCATGGAAATGCGCAGCGATGGATTGGCGCCCGTGGACCAGGCGGGTGTGCTGTTCCTCAGCGGTCGTCGGGGCGCCGAGCCAGGCAGTGCGGTATGCGCGGTGAAAAACGGATCGCGCACCTTCCTGGTTGAAGTGCAGGCCCTGGTCTCCAGTTCGCGCTACGGCACGCCCCAGCGCGTGGTGCAGGGCGTGGACAGCAAGCGGGTCGGGTTGCTGTGCGCCATCCTCGAAAAACGGGCCGGATTGGATCTCGGCGGTTGCGACATTTTCGTCAAAGTGGCTGGCGGCGGACGCATTGACGATCCTGGCGCCGACCTGGCCATCATGGCGGCCCTGGCCTCGTCGTTGCGCGAGAAGCCAGTGCCCACCGATACGCTCGTATTGGGCGAAGTGGGCCTGACGGGTGAGGTGCGGCAGGTGGCCGACATGGAATCGCGCCTGCGTGAGGCGGCCCGGCACGGCTTCACCCGGGCGATCCTGGGCGGTGGCAAGGCGGGACAGAAAGCCCGCCCGGTCGAGGGCATGCAGATGATCAATGTCAACAACGTGGAGGAGGCCATGGGCCTGTCCCTGGAATCGAGTCGCCGTCAGGCCGGAGGCCGGGCATGAGCAGGCCGCTGCACCTGATCCTGCTGGCCGGTGGCCAGGGCCTGCGCGCCGACAGTGGCGATGGGGTGCCCAAGCAGTTTCGGTCCACCGGGCGCGGCGCTTTGTTCGCCGTCAGTCTGCGCGAATTTTTGCAGGCGGACCTTGCGGGCCAATGGCATCTGGCCAGCGTGACGGTGACGGCGCCGACAGCCTGGCAGGCTGCAGTGACCAAAGAATTGTCGGCGTTGGCGGTGCCATGTGAAGTGGCTATGCCCGGTGACAGCCGCACCGCTTCGACCTGGAGCGCAATGGGAGTTGTGGCCGCAAGCGTTCGGCCTGCGCCCGATGATCTGGTCGCCGTGCACGATGCTGCCCGCCCATTTGCTTCCGGCAAACTTTTGGATTCTTTGGCCCTCGCGGCCATGGCCAACGGCGGCGCCATACCCGGCGTGCCGGTGCCCGATACCACGGTGCAGGTGCAAGGCGGAGCCGCGACCTACCTGCAGCGCGACACCCTGCTGGCGGTGCAGACACCCCAGGTTTTCCAATGGGCGAATTTCGAAGCGGCCCACCGCTGGGCTCATGAAGCTGGACAGGATTTTACTGACGATGGCGGCCTGTTGGCCGCGCAAGGGCATTTGCCGGCCGTCGTGCCCGGCGAAGCGGGCAACTGGAAAGTGACCTCAAATGCCGATTGGGAACGAGCCCAGGACCTTCTCAAGTAACAACTTGCCGGAATTGTGAATCAAAGGCCTTGCGGCGGCCCCAAGTTGTTTCGTATGCTTTTAAGACAAATCGTGTCCCTTTTCAGCAGCCAAAGGATTGTGCATGCCTGCTCCGCAGAACCGTCGCCCGCGCGCCCGCGCCCTTGCCGCCACCGGTAACCGTTCGCTCATTGGTTGGACGGTCGCCTTGGTGCTCTTGCTTTTGCTCGGCCTGGCGAGCCAGGCCAAGGCCCAGGAATCTTTTCCCCGCATCGGGCTGAGCGCCTCCAAGACATCCTACGTCGACAACATCACCGTGCCGTTCGCTACCGATTTTGAGCTCTACGCGATGGTGACGGGATTCAATCCCGGCGAGCCGATGAACCAGGCGGTCGCCAGCATGCCTTGGGTGATTCACCAGGTCTGTTGCGGGGCCGTGCTGGAGATTCAGGACATGCAATGGAACCCGGCCCTGGAGCACACCGGTCATCCGCTGGCCGGAGTGACCAGTTCGGTGGAAACTTGTCTGGATCAGGACATCATCTGGTTGGCGACCATCACGGTGCGCGTGCTTTCGCAGCAGGCCGAAGATCTGCTGTGGGCCGCCGGGCCCTTCGGCCCCATCCGGGATTGCGACGGTGAAGTGCCGTTTTTCATGAGCATGCCGGTGACGATCAAACTTGAAGGCGAGCCCACGCCGACCGAAGTGAGCCCCTGGGGAGATATCAAGGCGATGTATCGCTGAGGCACAC
>CAZLUL010000004.1:35900-42265 GCA_964562635.1 uncultured Fibrobacteraceae bacterium
AGTGCCGAGGCGACCGGGAAATTCAACCAGGCGCCCTGGCGATATACCGGATTGGTGACCGACCCGGTCACTCACCAACGCTTTCAGCCTACAAGCAAATCGCCGTCGCGGACATATGAGGGGGGCGCCGGTCTGCGGCTTGCCAAAAAGTCAAATCGTGTCCGTTTTTCTCGCCAAAATGTCCTCGATTAATACAAATTTCTGACCGCAAATGAAAATGAATAGAGTTATGGGACAAAAATTGTGCTGTTTGACAAAAAACAGGAAATATTTGGATCCTGCGCCTGGCCGGTGCAACAAGGCCAACCCCGGTAGTCAGTTCAGCGAGTCAGGGGCTGCTTTTATCATATTGTTCGCTTTTTATTACGATATCTAAACACCTGTAAAATCTAGGGCCCGAGGCGGTTACTGGCTTTTACATATTGGTTTTTGCCATTCGAAATCATTTCAATAATCCGTCCCAGACAGTTTTGATTGATTCTGCGCTGGATTCAGCCAGTGGGCCTGCAAGTTGCCATAGGGCAGCCGAGATAAGGATATCTCGCGAGAATGGTCTCGCTGGACGGTCCCCACCGATCCGAGAGGAAGCGGAAGCATCATGCGCTTGAGGATTTTCATTTTTGCACTTGTTGGGTTCGCGCTATCGCCGCTGTGGTCGGCCGACGCCGCCACCATCGCGGTCCCTGCGGACCAACCTTCGGTCGCGGCAGCCTTGGCGGCAGCCGGCGCCGGAGACAGCATTGTTCTGTCGCCCGGTGTTTACCACGAATCGGTCTTGCGTATCCCCGTGGGAGTCACGCTGCGAGGCGCGGGCGCGTCCCCTGCAGAGACCGTGCTGGACGCCGGTGGCCTCGGCCGGATCTTGCTGATCGAGAGTATTGCCGATTCCACAATTATCGAAAATCTGACATTTCGCAATGCCCTGGCCCTGGGCACAAACAGCTACGAACAGAGTGGCGGCGCGATATTCATCAGCCGGAGCATCGTGCGGATCAACAACTGTGTCTTCACCGACAACGTGGCCGAGGCCCATGGCGGAGCCATCCGGGTGTCGGCTTCTTCGCCGATCATTGAAGGGTGCACGTTCCGGGGCAATGAAGCGCCCAACGGCGGTGGCGGGGCCATCGAGGCCAGCTTTGGCTCGTCGCCCACGATTTTCGATTGTCTGTTTGAGACCAACGCGGCCCAATGGGGCGGCGCGGTGAGCGTGCGGGTCGGTGGATCAGTGGCGGTGCAGAATTCAATGTTGGTGGGCAATTTGGCCGTGGGTGGGCTGGGGTACGGCGGGGCGATCTTTGCCGACATGAATTCGGTCATCAGTGTGGCCGAGGTGGTCATGTCGGGCAACCAGGCCCGCTTCGGTGGGGCGGTGGCCTGCTTCGCCAATTCGATGGTGAACCTGATCCATGCCACAGTGACTGACAACCGGTCGGCCGTCCTCGGCGGCGGCATGCTCATCATCGACGCATCGCCCTACATTTTAAATTCGATCTTTGCCTTCAACGACGGCATCGGCATCGGCGTGACCGGAAACAGCACACCGGTCATTTCCTGCAGCAACATTTACGGCAATACACAGGGGGACTGGACCAATTCCCTCACCGCGATCACCGATATGGAAGTCAACTATTCATCCGATCCAATGTTCTGTTCGCGCGACCCTTTTGCCGAAGATGGCCTGCACCTGCAACAGGGCTCGCCGCTGCTGGAACCCATGTCCGGTTGTGCCGTGCCCGGTGCCTTCAAGCGTCCCTGTGGCGCGACCCCGGCTCCGGAGTTGCCGTCGCTCCAGCCGCGCATCGGCAATGTGTTGGCCAGCCCCAACCCGTTCAATCCCCGCACCAACATCACTTTCAGGATGAGCCAGACCCAGGATGTGCGCGTTGCGGTATATGGGCTGAAAGGCGAACTGATCCGGACTCTCGTTGAGGGGCAGTTGGTCAGTGGCGATCACGTGCTGTCCTGGGAGGGGATCGATCAGGCGGGGCGCTCGGTGGGTTCCGGGGTGTACTTCGTCGTGGTGCGGGGCGAAGAGGATTCCCACACCCTCAAACTGACTTTGCTGAAATAGTACAGGGCGACGGTTTTCCGTCGCCCTGGGCGAGAATCGATTTTGCGGCGGCTACTTGACCAGAGTCAGGAAGCGCGCCTGCGGCACACCGTCCACCTGCAGGCGAGTCATGTAGGTCCCGCTGGCCATCTGGCGCCCTTGTTCGTTGGTGCCGTCCCACAAGGCCTCGTAGCGTTGACCGGTGGCCTGGTTGCCCTGAACCAGGGTCTTGACCAGGTGGCCGCGCACATCCAGGATTTCCAACTTCACATTGACGCTGCTGGTTCCATCGCCCAAATCGTAGGGAATGCGGGTCATGGGATTGAACGGGTTGGGATAGTTGGCCAGCAAACGGTGACCACCCGCGGGCACATCGGGCACCGGTGAGGGACTCAGTTCGGCGACAGCGGCGTCCAGGACCACGGTCATCGCGGCTTCATCCCAATCGCCGCGCCACTTGATGATACCATCACCACCGATGATGAAGAAATAATCGTAGTTGCAATTGTATTGCGAGAGAATGCCAGCCTGTCCGCCGAACATCAGGATCGGAAACTGGATGCCGGCGTTGGCGGCAAAAATGTTGACCTGGTTTTCGCCACCGTCCCAGGTGTCGATGGCCACAGCCTGGATCTGATCAGCGGGGTAGGTGTTGACGAGGGCCTCCGCACCGGGGGCCAAATCGATACAACGGCGTCAGCCATACCCCACGACAAACATGACGACCACTTTGCCCGTTTGTTCGCTGAGGGCAAAATTGCCACCGCCGCCACCGAGTTGGAATATCTGCAAATCGAAGTCCGGGGCCGGCGTGCCGACATCACCGGACAGGGCCAAGGCCGAACCTGCAACCAGAATCGCGCACAAGCTCAGGACAAGGGCCAGTCGAGCGGGGGCAAATGACATGATCGTTCCTCCAAGATACAACGGACGAATCGGGACGAAAAAAGTCTCTATTAGTGAGTTTAGGTAAATTTCGGGCGGGCGCAAGGCCTGGGGTGGTTCAACTGGGCGTATTATCGTCCAGATCGGCGCGCATTTGGCCTGTTTCGGGGTCTTTGAAGAGTTTGACCTGCCGGTACAGCTTCAGGCCCGTTTCGCCCGCACCGATGCCCACGAGCAGGCGATCGAGGCAAACGCCCAAATCGGCGTATTGTTCGGTCAGGGTGTCGAGGCGGCCCTGCATGGCCACGGCGTCTTCGCTGCCGGCGGCCAGGGCGTCGTTGGCCTCGCCCACGTGGTAGGTCTTGAGGGCCAGGACGGTCATGCGGTCGATGATGCTGCCCGGCGATTCGCTGTGCAGGGGCGCGTCGGCCTTCAGGCTGCCTGCCTCCCGCAAACCGGTATAGATCTGGTCGTCCAGGCGGCCTACGGTCTGGACGCGGCGGCGATTAGAGGCGTCGATGGATCGCTTGATGGCGCCGAGGACCATGTCTCCGGCACCGTGGGCCCGGCTCTTGTCTTCTTCGTGCCATTGAAACGTATTGATCAGTTGCAGCTTCTCGGTGGTGCGGGCCCAGCCTTCGTTTTCGGTCAACTCGATGGTTGCCAAACAGGACTCCCAGTCGGTCACACGATCTTCGAGACGGTGCCAGGTGGTGATCACCGCGCGCAGAATGGTGTCCACCGCCGCAAAGGACGAAGGGATCAGCGGATGGTTGGCAGCAGAATTGGTCATGCCGGCTCGATCTCCCGAGAAAAAGGTCATTGGGGGCGCCCTCGGGGTAAGTTGCCCGGCCGCCCGGGGCAAGGCAGGACTTGGCGGTCTGGGGCGAAACCCGTATCATCCCGAGACCCGCAATTGAGGAGGCTTCCACGTGACGACCGATCTTTCCGGCGACGGGATTGTCTGCCACCAGATTCATCTGGGGGGCGACCGAAATTTCTGCTATCTGCTTGGCGACGCCCAGACCGGCGAGGCCGCGGCGGTTGACCCGGGCTTCGAACCGGCGCAGATGCACCAACTGGCCATTGCGGCCGGGCTGACCATCAAACACATCCTGGTCACTCACGGTCATCCGGACCATATCGGTGGCCTGGCCGAACTTGTGGCCCTGACGGGGGCTGAAGTGCATGCCGGGGCCGCCGACAATGTGCCGGGGGCCACGCCGATCGGGGACGGAGAAGCCATCCTGCTGGGCCGGCGCGAAGTGCAAGCCCTGGCCACGCCGGGCCACTCGCCGGGCCACACGTGTTACCTTTTTGCCGGACACTTGATCACGGGCGACATCCTCTTTTGCGGCAAGGTGGGCGGCACCGGTGACTATTTCAAAGGCTCTTCGGCCCGGCAGGAATACGACTCGCTGCAAAGGTTGCTGCAACTTCCGGCCGAGACGACCGTCTTGCCGGGGCACGATTATTATGGCGGCGAGGGCACCATGCCCCACTCGAGCATCGGTTACGAGAAAGACCACAACCCCTTCCTGACGGCCGGCAGTTTCGAGGGCTTCTGCCACCTCAAGGACAACTGGGCGGCTTACAAACTGGAGCACAAAATCCGTTGAAGGAACTGCAATCACCTTTGGCCGGGCGCGCCTGGCGCTGCCTGATGCTCAGTCTGGCCGGTTTGCTGCTGGCGACCCTGGTTCTTTTTCTGCACCTGGGCCCGGGCCTGTTGCCCGCCGGCGCGACCCAGTGGGCTGCCGGTTTGCTGGTCACCGCCGGGTGGGTCATGGCCGTGCGTTTTCTATTGCTGGACACCTGGGGCCGCTGGTTCTGGGTGGCTGTGCTGGCCGGCGCCCTGGCGCTCGTGCTGTTCGCCGGCACGACAGGGCTGGGTTTTGGCATCGCGCTCTCGGCGACCATGCTTCTGTCGCGGTTTTATAAGCCATGGCGTCACATTTCGGATCGCCGCCGGGCTCTGGGTTTTGGCCTGGGCCTCGTTGCTCTGGTCTTGCTGGTGATCAACCAACGCCTGTGGAGCGTGCCGGCCGAGTCGGCCGCAGCGCTGGTGATGCGCAACCTGGGCATCTGGTCGGTGTGGTCCCTGCTGATTTTCTGGGCCGTGTCGCTGTTCAATCTGGCGGTCCGGATGCGCCTGCACTTTTTGCGCCTGCGCCCCAAGCTGGCGGTGAGCGCTTTCCTGATCGGGGTGCTGCCCCTGCTGCTGATGGTCCTGTTGGGCGGCATTGTTCTCTACACAACCCTGGGCGGATCGCGGGCAGCCCGCTTGAACAATACCCTGGACAGTTGGCGGGACATGACCGCTGCGGGGGTCGACATGAGCGGCGCCCTTTTTGACACCACCTTTGTCTGGCCTGAAGTGGAGCTGGCAGCGCGGCCGGACGTGACGGTCCTGCCGGCACCCGATTGGGCCGCCAAGTTGGGCCAGGCGATGCGCACGGTCGTGGCCAATGAGGCGCGGGTGAGCCGGGACAGCACCGAAGTGACCACGCGGGCAGACTCGACCGATTATTTCATGGCCGGCGACCGTATCTGGCTGATGAGCTGGCACGACCTGGACACTGATCAGCCGCGGGTGCAGGCCTGGCAGTTGGGCGAGCGGCCGTTGCGCAAACTCTCGCAGATCTTGAAGGCGGGGCTGGACCTGACGGCGACCGCGTCCAACACCGCCAACGGTGGTCTGGTGATCGATGTCGACAGTGATGTCTCAGAGCTGGCAGGGTTCAGCCAACGAAGTGTCAGTTATCGCGATACGACTGGTATTGAGACGAAACACTGGAGCAAGTACCTCTATTTTGGCGGCACTTTTCGGGAAATGTTGTTCCTGAGCGAAGAGAAAATTGGCCAGGCCACGATGTTCATCCAGTTGCGGGTCGGCTGGCAGGATTTGAGCGCCGAATATGTCTCTGACGGCGCCAATCTGAACGTTCTGGTGGTGGCGATGATCGGTATCGCGACTCTGCTGTGGCTGGTTTTCGAAGTTTTTGCCGTCTTTTTTGGCGTGCGCATCAGCGAAGGCATCGTCACCGGTGTGCATGCGCTGCATCGGGGCACCAGGGCGGTGGCCGCCGGTGATCTCGATACGGTGATCGAGATTCCCAACGAGGATGAATTTGGTGATCTGGCCCGAAGTTTCAATGGGATGACCGCCGCGGTGCGTCATGGCCGCGAGATCGCCCTGGCCAATGATCGGCTCAAACAGGAAATGGAAACCGCCCGCGCGATTCAGATACGCCTGTTGCCCAGCACCGAACCGCGTCTGCTGGATTTCGAGATCGCCGGTGCCAGTATTCCCAGTCGTGAAATAGGCGGCGACTATTACGACTTCCTGGCCCAGGCAGACGACAAGATCGGCATCGCCATCGGCGATGTTTCGGGCAAGGGCATGCCCGCGGCCCTGCTGATGTCCAAC
>CAZLUL010000005.1:0-40753 GCA_964562635.1 uncultured Fibrobacteraceae bacterium
CAAGCCCACCGGCGCCGTGGTTGGCCAGCAGCCCTTCGGTGGCAGCCGTGCTTCGGGTACCAATGACAAGGCGGGCAGCTACTTGAATTTGATCCGCTGGACGAGTCCGCGCACGGTCAAAGAGACGTTTGACCCACCGCGGCAATATCCTTATCCATATATGTCCAAACGGTAGCTAACTGGGGAATGAGACCCCCCGCCGGCTGCTGAATGGGTGAACAAGTAGGGGGCGGCGGGAGCGTCGCCCCTCGTCTTTTTGCTTCCGTGATGTGGGTCTTGATTTGGGGCGGCCAATGGGCATCCCTGCCCATTGGCCTCGCTCCGCACCTTCCGCCATCCATGGCTCCAGGCGCTCCGAACGCCCAAACCAAAACCCACATCACGGAAGCAAAAAACAGGGGGAGACGTCCCTGGCCACCCTGCTGGTCGGACGATTAGCGATTGTTTGAGTGTGGGCTGTGAAGTTTGAAGGCAGAACCACCGGGAATTGCGGAGCCGCTCAGAGGAGCGGCTTTTTTTGTTTGTGGTGTGTGGGTAGGCAGATCGGTGGGGTTCTTGGGGCGTGTGGAGGGGCGTGGAGCCATGGATGGCGGAACGCCCCGGAGCCGAGCCACCCGAAGCCAGGATGGCGCAGGGTGGCGCCCCCAAGAGCCCCACCGATCTGCCTATCCACATATCGCAAAGAAAAAAAGTGGTACCGGAGGCGGGACTTGAACCCGCACGTCCCAAGGGACACTGGATTTTGAGTCCAGGGCGTCTACCAATTCCACCACTCCGGCACCAGAGGCGTGGTCCCCATGGCCCGATAAGACCATTGAATTGGGGATGTTCAAGGCCAGATGTTAGCCAGATAAAAGCCGAAAGTCAAGGCGTGGAAAAGTTTGACATGGGGGGAGGAAATGCTATATTTCCCGCTCAGTCGAATTAGGTGGGGCCATAGCTCAGCTGGGAGAGCGCTTGACTGGCAGTCAAGAGGTCGGGGGTTCGAGCCCCCCTGGCTCCACCAATTTAACTCCCTGTTTCAAATGACTTCACTCTCGCAGTGGAGTCTTTTTTTATGCGGCAGATGCTTCAAGGCTTGAACTACTCTGCTTTCCAACCTGTTGACTCACTTTGCCCTCTTCCATAGACTTACCAGTCGACTGGAAGCCTCACATGAGGAGCCCATAAAACAGGGGACTGCTATGATAAAAATTTCTATCAGCGTAGGTCTTGTGCCAATTCTAGCTATGTCACTGCTTCCGATCGCGGGCCAGGCCGAAATCGTCAACAATGAAATCGGTCTCTACACCGATATCTCTGGCGATCCGGCTACGACTTCGATCACTATCGAGCCCTATGAGTTGTTCGATGTCCATTTGGTGCTGACCAATCCTTTCAACGAGGAGTTTACGCCGGAGGATTGCGGCGATCCCATAAGAAGGGAGATCAATTTCATTTTTGGCTACCAATATCGGTTGCTGAAACCGGCGATAGGCATGTACACAATGGCCATGATCCCCAATGGATTCGTGGATGTCAGTGCCAGCAATGAATTTGATCAGGTCGTGGGTTTTTTGGACCCCATTGCAGTTCCCGAAAGCCGCGCTGTTGTGCTTGTGACCTACACTTTTATGGTGCTTGATATGGATCCGAAATTCTTTTATCTGGAGCCGACGGTCGAGGGCCCGTCCGATTTCCTGGGGGTCTATGATGCGGAGGAATACGTGCCACCGATCGGTTGTGATTGGAGCTCGATACAGCACGCATATCCGATTTCGGGCTCATTTTCCAATCCAGTATTTGCCATCAACTCCAGTGTTGTCTCGACTGAGAATGCCTCCTGGGGCGTAGTGAAAGCCCTGTACCGCTGATTCACCGTATGGGAATGCGCCCTGCCTCTATGGGCGGGGCGTATTCATTTTTAGGCAGCGAAGAACTTCAGTCCATCGCGACGCGGATGCCAAAATTCGTGCATTCTGCCCGATACCCCCTCAATATTATCCTGGCAGTTCCGATAGAATCATAAGAATCAAACCCATTGCATCTCCAGACCAGGACCGGCCCATGCTGGAATCTTCAAATCTGTGCGAATCATTTCTCAACCACCTCGACGAACGCGAAGTGATCGAGACCGAAGCTGCTCTTGAGACTTTGAACGAGTAGCGGCGCCTTACGCCGGCCATCGGTCGCATCGCCACCAGTAGGGGAAAGCTGACCATGAAGCAGGTCTTCGAAGTGCTGCGGGTTTAGGCGGATACCAGTCTGTGGTTTGGTGAGCAAGCAGTCAAGTTGGGTCTAATGAACGAGGATGTGCTGGAAGAGCTGCTCGACGAACAGCAAAATATCCGACCCAGCGTTGGTGGCCTTGTCTACGAACTCGGATAAGCCAAAAAGGGCGTCCTGCAGAAAAGTCTGCGGGCGTTCCTGCGTGAACTGGAAACACTACTCGCCCGACCTGGCCAATCAATACTGCTCGCAGAAGGATCCTTTTGTCGCAGGGTCCTTTTTCGGTTGAAATGCCAATATGCCTGCCAACCAACCCCAAAACTCACCCTCGTAATATTCGGTACTTTAGAAATGTCCTATCGACCGGGAGGGCTCGGACCAGCAAATGGTAACCACTAAACAAAACAAAAAAGGTCTTGTATATTGTTTAAACACAAGGGCTAAAAAAAACTGCATAATATCGCATTTGCGAATACGCGACTGGATCGGTCGCGTTTCTGCGTCATATATGGCAGAGTGCCTATGTGCGGTAAGGCCACCGGGGGGTGGTCTCGCCCTTTTCCCATGAAATAAAATGGAGGGTTCATCATGATTCATTCCGCGAAATTCAAGTTGCCACTGATCGGCCTGCTGGTCGTACTGATGACCGCCGGCTCCCTGCTGGCTCTGGCCGCCGATCCCGAACCGGCCGCACCGGTAAGCAGCGGCGAGGCCGATGCTGCGACAGACGCCAAAGCCCAGACCGGGCGGTCCACGGGCGCTGAACTGGACGTCAACCAGGCCGAATTGCTGGAAAATGGCGGGCTGATGCCTGAAGCCGAGGCCAACGCCAATCAAGCCCAGTTCAAGCCCATGACCGTCGAGATCAACGCGCTGCTGACCGAGGCCCGGGTGCAGGTGGCCTTGCTGCAGGACCGTTTCGACAAAGAACCGAACGCCGAGGTCGCCATGGGGCTGGTGCGCCAGATCGAGCAGTTGAAGATCAACTCCGAGCTGGACATCATGCGGGTCCAATCGCGCTATGCTCTCGCTGCCGGCAACAATGAACTGGTTCAGGAAATCGAAGCAGCCCTGACTCAAATGACCACACCCCGTCCGCGCAAACAACCCATCGACCGTCCGGCTCCCGGCGCCGGCAGCCACTAGAAGGGGGCGGATATGAACCGAATATTAAAATCCAGCCTGGCCGTGTGTCTGTGCCTCATGTGGGCCGCCACCGCCCTGGCTGATCAGGGTCCGCCGGTGAAGATCACCCTGCTGGGCGATCCACGCGGCGTGGCCGATGGAGAAACCTTCAAGGGAACTCTCGAAATTCTAACCGGCGCCGATGTCGAACTGACCGATTTTCGTTTCGAAAGCACGAACTGGCGCATTATAACGTTGGACGTTGCTTCGGAAATGTTCATGAACAAGGGTGGCCGCCTGGAGATTCCCTTTGAAGTGCAGGCCCTGGCCGATGCCGGGCAACTGGTCTTCAAGTTCGATTACGAGGGATACACCGTCACTGAGACGCTGAATCTCACGCAGAAGCACTTCGAACGCATGAACGGCGCGGGAGCGACCCGGCAGGTTCCCACCGGCAGCGAACCGGTGCGCAATCCCAAACTGCAGTCGGCCGAACCGATGGCAGACAAGCCGGTGGAAAGAAACAACGGCCAGCCCGATCCCGAGGATCAGGAAAATGCCGACAAGCGCACAATCAACGTCAATGGCCGGTTCATCTACCAGCGCTCCGATGGTGTGACCATAGGGGCGGACGGGGTGACCGTACGCATCTACGACTCGGATACTTTCTTTGACGATCACCTGGCCACCGTCGTGACCGATGCCCAGGGTTACTACAGCACCAACATCAACACTTCGGATGCCGGCGAGAGCAATCCCGACCTCTACGTCAACTTCGAGTCGGCCAATGGAGAAGTCGAGGTCGAAGACGCCACCTGGGAAATCAATTATACTTGGGAAACCGGTGTCTGGAACAACTTCAGCGGCAGCACGCTCAATGTCGGTTGGCGTGAGCCTTCCAGCGAGAGCGAACATCCGGCGCTTCATATCTGCACCAACATCACCCGCACTTGGCGCTGGTTGCTCGAACACGAGGGTTATCATACGCCGGCGACGGATGTCCAGTGGCCCGATGGTGCCAGCGGTGCCTGGTACGTTGGGTTCTTTGAGGAGATCCACATCAGCACTGGCCGCCAGTGGAACGAAGGGACCCACACCCACGAATATGGGCATCATTGGGTGGAAAATTACGCAGACTCGGTGGCACCCGATTATTGCAACGGTGTCTGCGACGACGACGATTGCGGCCACTGCGCGTGGTGTTGGGAGACCGACCACGACGCCTTCGCCGAAGGCTTTCCCAGCTGGATGGCCGATGTCGTGACGCGATCCTATGCCGGGGATTATGGGCGTGCGCCCCTGTCGCCCCGCAGTCAGGAATCCCTCCGCACTTGCGGAGAGGACGAGAGCTGGGACAATCCCCTGACCACCGAGGGTTTCCTCGGTGCGCTCATGCGGGATATCGAGGATAGTGGCAATGACGACCATGCCCACTATCCCGGTTTCGCCGACGTGATGTCCTACGGGACGAATGAGATTTTTGATGTCGTGGACTTCGATCAGCCGACGACGCCGCTGGGCTTTCTGAACGCGTTCAAGGCTCGCTATCCCAGTTCGCGTGAGGCTTTGTGGGAAACGGGCAAAAACTGCGGCTACCAGATCGACCTGACGGCGCCCGGGGCTCCGACGGGAATGACTTCGAGCCATTCCACGTCCGGTGATTCGCCGGACCCGACGATCTCATTTTCCTGGACCACCCCCTATGATGATGCCTCGGGTATCCAGGGGTATGGTATCTGGCTGAAGGGCTCAACCGGAAGGCCTTCGGCGGTCATGGATATCGACGACGTGAATTCGTACACGACCGAGTCCCTGGCTCCGGGGACCTACTATTTCAACCTGCGAGCGTTGGATCGGCAAGGGCGCTGGAGCGCCACCTTTGGCAGCTATGGCCCGGTGACGATCCGGGCGGCCGAGCCTTCGGATCTGACCTTCCGCACGATCACCGGTTGGGAATATCCCCTGGTGCCGCGCAACAATGCGACGGCCACAGGCGGCGCGGCGACGGTCTCGCCGGTACTGGACGGCAATACCAGCACTACCCATTGGAACGTGAGGGGGATCAACCAGGGTGAATCCGCGACTTCGGTGGGTTTCCAGACGCGGCTGTACGTGGATGACGTCTATCGCTACTGGTGGAGCTGGAATCCGGTCGGTGCCGGCATTGGATTCTTCGGCATCAACGGTGGTCCCTTTGTCGTGTATGGCGGGCGCCATACCTTCGAAGCCAGGTTCGACGCGACCGACCAGGTGTCCGAAGTGGACGAACTCAACAACTTCTGGGCCCACCAGTTCATTTGGACCCCATGGCAGCTGTCACCCAATGTGCCGGTTACCAGGGTGACGCCACCGAAATTGACCGGTGGTTGGAGCAGTGTTGTTGGGCAGTCCACATATTACAACTGCGATGGTCTGGCACCGGACCCCTCTGGTTGGTGGAATGCTATCGCGGTGCGTGCGGTGGCAAACGACGATGACTACGACATCCGTCTGCACGTGGCGACTACAGGTTCCGAAAACGGATTTGGAGCCAATCAGGGTTTCTCAAGCCGCGCGGCCGGTTGTCTCGATGCCGTGCTCTACAATAAGAATGTCACCAGTGATGACTACAACGGTGGTGTCCTGAATTGGGGTGACGATGTCGGCAACTATGTCGCCGAGCATGTCACCAGCTCGAGTTTCGCCTTCGGTGACTCGACGGACCTCGCGATTCCGGCCAACGATTACATTGTGCTCAGGGAGTTTTATGTCGCGCCCGACGATGTCGGCCCGGTGAGCATCACGGTGGATATCGATCCGGCCGATGGACCGCTGTATGTGCAGTGGCTTGACGAGTTCTTTGAGACGGGGACGCTCTCCAGCTACAACGCCCAGTCGATCACCGATCCGGTGACCGGACGCGCGCGCCTGGACTTCACCGTGACCGAGTCCGGTTTCAATTGCCTGGTCATGTATCGGGATCCGAAAGACGGTGGCGCGGCGATGACCGCAGCGGTCGAGATCCAGCTGACTCCGCCGGATTACCGGCCGGAATGGACTGTCGCCGGTTGGCACTCACCATTGGTGCCGCATCCGGTCTTTGACGGGACTTCGGCTCTGGTGACCCTGCCTGATACGCTGCACGGCAACGTGGCCTCGACGTATCTGAACTTAGCCGTACGCAATGACAGCCCGACGGGTTCCGCCTTGCTGAACCGCGCCTTCCTTGACGGTGTGTACAAGTGGTGGATGACCTGGACCGCTTTCCCGGGCAACGGACTCAGTCGGTACAACTGGAATGCCGCGTGGACGGTGCGTGGTGGGCGACACACCGTGGACATGCGCCTGGATCCGTTGAATACGGTCGAAGAAATCTGGGAAGACAACAACATCTACGGCGAACAGTATGTCTGGTCGCCGCTGGATTTGGCAGCCGGAAGCCAGGTTTCGCGAAGCACACCGCCGGACCGCGTCGGTGGCTGGGATGAAATCGCCAGCGGCGAGACCCTGTGGTTCAACTGCGATGGTTTGCGGATTCCCACCCGAACGCACTGGTGGCAGGCCGCGGCGGTCATGCCGGGAGCCGGTACGAACGTGGATATGCGGTTGCATCCGCAACTGGTCGGTGCCAAGGACGGGTTTGGCCCGAATATGGCGTTCTCAGGCTGGGGACCCGAGTCGTCGGACTTCTCGGTCATCAACTACAATTTCGGCGCCTCGGTGGGTTATGATGTTGGCGTGCTGAAGTTGAGCGGTAGCGGCGGCTACACTGCCGATCACGCCGGAGCGGATTTACTGGGCACCGATCCCGCCGGCGAAAGTGCAGTGTACAACATCCCGGCCGGTGCCATTGTCAATCTGCACGAGGTCCAGATCACCACGCCCGGTTTTGCCGTTCATCTGATCGATGACGGCGGTGGCGTGGACTGGGGCATTTCCCTGATGCCGTCGGACGTCGAATTCATGTCCAAGTCGGATGCGTTGGCCTCTGCGTGGGACAATGCTCCTGGCCAGAGGGAAGAACTGAACGACGTTGCGATCCTCAGTCCCGGCTATCACTGCCTGGTGGTGTGGAAGGCGATGACGGATGACCTGTCCAAGAGTGGCAACTACCATCTGGTCTTCGGTAGCGGCGTAAGCGACGTGCCGGACCAGACAGTGCCGCAGGTCACCGCGTTGCGCAACGCGTACCCCAACCCGTTCAACCCCCTGACGACCATCGTCTTCGACCTGGCCAAGGCCACCCGGACCGAGATCGCGATCTACGATCTGAAGGGTTCCCTGGTGCGGACGTTGAAGAGCGAGTCGTTGGGCGTGGGCCGCTATGAGGTGGTCTGGAACGGTACCGACAATCATGGTCAGCGGGTCGCCAGCGGTGTCTATATGGCACGCATGCGGGCCGGTGACTATCAGCAGATGAAGAAGTTGATGTTGGTGAAGTAGAACCGACTCGACATCTTGACAGCCGAACGGCCGTCGCTCCTGCGGGAGTGGCGGCCGTTTTATTGCCGCCCGCAGAAGGATCCTCTTGTCGCCGGATCCTTTTTCTGTTGAAATGCTCGCATGCCTGCCAACCAAACCGAAAATTCGCCAACCACAGAAGCCCCCGCCGCCAAGCGGGGATTTCTGCGCACTTTTGCCGGTCCGGTGCTGGGCATCGTGGCCTTGATAGTCGTTGGCCGCCTGGCCGGCTCCCACTGGCCGGAAATCGAAGCCAAAGTTGCTGAGCTGGGCAATCTCGGGTATCTGCTTTTCGTGGGGGCCTGGATCGTCCTGGCCAGCGCCTGTTTCCCGGTCAGTGTGCTTGGCTTTTCGGCAGGGGCGCTGTTCGGTTTGCCGCTGGGGGTGGGCCTGGTTTTCATCTCGGCCATGCTGGCGGCCATCGGCATGTTTGGGCTGGGCCGGGGGCTGATGAGAGGCCGGATTCGGGATTTGATCGCCACGCGGCCCAAGTTGGCCGCGGTGGACCGTTTGGCCGGCGAGAAAGCGTTGCGGCTGAACATCCTGACTCGCCTTTCGCCTTTGAACTACGGGCTGGCGTGTTACACTCTGGCGGCTGGCCGGACAAACCTGAAATCCTACCTGCTGGGCAACCTGGCTACGGTGCCGAGTATGGTGCTGCAGGTCTGGCTGGGCACCCTGGCGGTGCAGACAGGCAAGTCTGTCACCGGAGAAGGCATGTCGCCGCGCAATCTGGTGATGGCGGTGGCGGGGCTGATTTTTATTGGGGTTCTCATGTGGCAGATCGGGCGCATGATCAAGCAGGCCGTGGCAGAAGCGGAGCAAGATGACCTCTCGTGACACATCCAACATCATTGCGTTTCCGCGGCAGGCGGGACAGGGTGGCGCCTTCGAGCTGCGGATTGATCTGGTGCTGATGCCGGTTCCGGTCTGGCGCAAACTGCTGGTGCCCGCCCGCATGAATTTCTGGGAGCTGCACGTGGCGCTCCAGGACGTCATGGGATGGGAAGATTGCCACCTGCACCAGTTCAGTGTCGATGATCCCGGTTCGGGCGCGAGGGTGCGTCTGGGCATTCCGGACCGCAGTGGGTTTCACGGTGTGCACGACATTCTGCCCGGCTGGGAACATGCCATTGCGCCGTACCTGAGCCTTGATGGACATCCGGCCCTTTACACCTATGATTTTGGCGACAACTGGCAACACGAAGTGAGCCTCGAAGGCGTGCGCGATGACTGCGATGATCTGGTTTTGCCCAAGTGCACTGCCGGCGAGGGAATTTGCCCGCCGGAGGACAGCGGCGGCCCGGCCATGTGCGTTTCGCTAATGACCGCGGACAGCGACAACGAATTTGATCCGGACAGTGTAGTGTTCGACAACCCGAGTGCGCGTTGGCAGCGCGCCTTTGGACGAGACTGAGCCCATGTTTTCACCGACCTCTCTTTTCCTGTTTTTTGTGGCCATTGCTGCGCTGTTCGATGGTGTTGTGCAGCGCCAGCGGGGGCGCCACATCGAGCGGGAACTGCGGGCCAAGGTGGCCGCCCAGGGTGACGACCTGGGCGATCTCAATAAGCGTATTCGCCGCGGGCTCGACGGGATGGGGGCTGCCCTCTGGGAATGGGACCTGATCGACGATACGATCTACACTTCTGATTTGTTTTTGGAAATCACGAGCTATACGAAAGACGAATTTGGACGGGATGCGGACCATTTCTTCGAGTGTTTTCATCCGGATGAACGGTCCGAAATCCGGCGTGAATTTCGGGAATACCTGAATCACAAGACGGCTCATTGTTCAGCCGAGGTGCGCTTCCGGTGCCGCGATGGCCACTATGTGTGGATGCATCTGCGGGCCGTTGGCAGCTGGGATGAACTGGGTCACGCCACTTCGTTGGTGGGGTCGTTTTCGGACATCACCAGTAAGATGGAGGCCGAAGAAGAGCGCGATCGCCTGTTCAATCTTTCGACAGATATGCTTTCGGTCGGGGGCTTTGACCAGTACCTGCAGCAGCTCAATCCGGCCTGGGTCCGGGTTCTGGGCTGGTCGCGTGATGAGCTGATGGGGCACCCGATCCTGCACTTCATCCACCCGGACGATCAGCAGGTTTCGGCCGACGCCTGGGAGCTGCTCAAAGAGGGCACGCCCATCGAGGGCCTGGAAAATCGTTTCCGCTGTCGCGATGGATCGTTCCGCTGGTTGTCCTGGGGTTCGTTTCCCTACGCCGACCGCGAGGTGGTTTTTTCGGTAGTGCGGGACATCACGATCCAGAAAAAATCGGAGCACCAATTATTAGAGTATCAGGATCGCCTGCGGTCTCTCAGCAACCAGCTTTCCCTGGTCGAAGACCGGCAACGGCGCGAACTGGCCGCCGCCATTCACGATGGTCTGGCCCAACAGTTGTTTGGCATCCGGGCCCAGATGGTGCTGCTGAAATATCCCGACAAGGTGCCCAACCTGCAGGGTGTCGTGGCAGAGATTCTCCAGATTCTGGACGATACGATGAACGATGCGCGCAGTCTCAGCTTTGAACTTTTTCCGCCGGTGTTGTACGAAGTGGGGCTGGAGGCGGCCCTGGCCTGGCTGGCTCACAGCTATGGCGAGCGCACCGGCATTGTCTGCACTTCCAGTCGTGAGGGCGATGGCGAAGAGCTGCCCGAAGACTTGCGCAGCATGGCGTACCAATGCGTGCGCGAGTTGCTGGCCAACGTGTACAAACACGCCCAGGCCCGGAAGGTGGAAATCACGTTGAACTACGTGGACCAGTTCCTGACCATCCTGGTCGAAGATGATGGTCTCGGCTTTGATGTGAGCAGCCAGGACCGCCCGATGGCGGTGAAGGATGCGACCACCGGCTTTGGCCTGTTCAGCATCCGCGAACGATTGCGGTCTGTGGACGGGCGCATGCTGGTGGATTCGAAGCCGGGGCAGGGCACGCGCATCTTCCTTTCGTTTCCGCATCCCGAAAGCGGCCATACCTCGCCTCCAGTCAATGATGATGACCTGACTGGCGATCCCGAAGTAGCCCATGGGTGAACTTTTCGCACTGGTGGCGGCCCTGGTCTGGGCCATGGCCGTCATTTTTTTCCGCAAGTCCGGTGAGACGGTGCCGCCGCTGGCGCTGAACCTGTTTCGGGTCAGCGTTTCGAGCGCGCTCTTCGTTGGCCTATTGGCGGGTACCGGTCGTTCGTTTTTTAATGTGGCGCCCCTGGGCGACTATGTCGTCCTGATGGTCAGTGGCATCATCTCCATCGCCTTGAGCGACACCCTGTTTCACATGTGCTTGAATCGCGTTGGCGCGGGTGTGAATGCCATTGTCGACACGCTTTATTCGCCGTTCATTATCATCTGTGCCTGGTTGATGTTGGGCGAACGAGTGGGCCCTTGGCAGATCGGGGGCATGTGTCTCATTGTCGGTGGGGTGCTGGTGGCCACCCAGGTGACGCCGCCAGAAGGAGTCCAGCGGCGTAAACTTGTGACCGGGGTCCTGCTGGGCGTGGGGGCCATGGCGAGTCTCAGTTTTGGAATCATCCTGGCCAAGCCGGTGCTCAATCACAGCGATGTGGTCTGGGCCACGGCCGTGCGTCAGTTTGGCAGCCTGTTGGCTTTGGTGCCGCTGACGCTTCTGCATCCGCAGCGGCGCAAGTATTGGGCTGTGTTTCGGCCCCAGAAGGCGTGGCGTTTCACTTTGCCGGGCACTTTCTGTGGGTCGTTCCTGGCCCTGATGTTCTGGATCGGCGGTATGAAGTATACCCAGGCGGGCACCGCGGCGATTCTCAATCAGACCAGCACGATCTATATTCTCATTTTTGCGTCCCTGTTTTTGAAAGAGCCATTTTCGTGGCGACGGGGCACGGCGGCCGTTTTGGCTCTTGGCGGCATTTTTGTGACGGTTTGGCCGACTCTTTAGGTTTCATTCCTTATTTGTAAATTTTTTTAAGTTTTTTTGGCAAAACAGGAAACACTTGTTATATAACAGGCGTAATATGTGCTATTCAGCGGTCCAGTTTCAATCCCAATCGAAGGTTTTTGTATGGTGCGCAAGACTGTTTTTACCCGCAATGACGTCGTCAAAGCTGGAATGTCGGTGATGAAAAAAGACGGCCTTTCGGGACTCAGCGCCCGACGGGTTGCCGATGAGCTGGGGGCCTCGACAGCTCCGGTCTACAGCAATTTCGCCAACATGGACGAATTGGGCATCGCCGTGAAACAGGCGGCGACCGACGAATTGCTGGAGTACACCACCCGCGACTTTACAGACAACGGATTCCTGAATATTGGCATCGGAGTGCTCGAGTTCGCAAGGCAGAACCCGACCCTCTATGCCGCCGTATTCATGCAGGATTCCAACAAGTGCGAAGCTGGGCCCCGGGTGATGGCCAAGCTGTCCGATCGCATGGCCAGCATGGGTGACCTGGGGGATTTGCCAGAGCCCGAACGCCTGATGCTGCTGCATCAGATGGGCATCTTCACCCACGGCCTGGCGGTGCGAATCTGCACGGGTCTGGCTGAGCACCACACTTTTAATGACCTGATTCTTTTTCTCAGTGACGCTGGTGAAGGCCTGACCCGCCACGCTTTGTCGCGGCCCGAACGCAGCGCTGAACAAGTGACCCTGATGCAATCTCTCATTGATCTCCAATCGCAGGAAGAGGCAGGCGATGAATAGCTTTGCAGTTTCGTTCAAACCCCTGAAATTGTGGCTTTCGCTCGGAGCACTTCTGGTATTTGCGACGGCGGCCCTGGCCGAAGAAGGCCCGACCTTCACGCGTGCCGAGCCCCTCGGGCCCATCATCAAGGCCCGCTCCGGATCGCCGGAAGTTTTGGACCTTGAAGCCTGTGTGCAGGAAGCGCTGCTGACCAACGATCAGCTTGTCGCTGAACGCTTGCGGGGCGCCGAGTTGGCTGGCCAGATGAAACAGGCCTTGTCCACGGGGCTGCCGACGTTGGATCTGGTGGGAGACTGGTCCCATGGCCGTGATCCGAGCTTTGCCCTGGATTCGACTTTCGGCGGCGGCGGTGACGGTGGCAGCTTTGGCAGTGTGCCAGGGGCCGATCCCTGGTTCGACGATTGGCTGACCGGGTTTGGTTCGTTGATTCCGGCCCCGGCGGACATTGAAGCGCAGACCTTCTGGCGGGCCAACGCCAACCTCAACTGGACGATCAATCCCCTGCAGATCATGGGTGCGGTGGGCGCGGCCAAACTGGGAATCAGCCAACAGGAGCTGGAGGTGACCGCTGTCGAACACGATACGGCGAACCGCACCCTGGTGGCCTATTACTCCATTGTCAAAGGGGCCGAGCGCATCCGGGCGGTGGAAGCGGAATTGGCCAACCAATCCGAACTGTTGGACATCATGACCCTGCGCTACGAGATGGGGATGGCCACGCGCCTGGACACCCTGCAGGCGGCCGTCACGCGGGCCAATATCGTGCCTCGCCTGAGCATTGCCGTAGCCGGGTTGCGCAACGAGGGCAGCCGCCTGAACGCCCTGATGGGACGCCGGCCCGAAACGCCCTTGAGCATCGCCAACGACCAGGCCATTGAGACAGATAACGTCAATGATGAAGTGGCGCTGAAATTGGCCCAGATGCGACCGGAACTGGCGGCCAGTGACATGTTCGTGGGCATCCTCCACAAGCAGCGCCAGGCGGAAATTGCCGAGAACCGCCCATATCTGACCTTGTTTGGTTCCTACGGCTATGTGGGCACCGAAACCAACAGCGTCTTTGTCGATGGCCACGACGGGTGGCGGGCTTCAGTGGCCCTGACGGTGCCCATTTTTGACGGCCTCAATACCCGCGGCCGGGTCGCCGAGACCGATGCGAAGATCCGGCGCACGGGGGCCGAATTAACCGGGCGTCGGCGGGATGTGCAGGTCGAGGTGCTGGAAACCCTGGCCAATTTGCGCATGGCGCGGCAAATACTGGGCGCCGTGATGTTGAATCTGGAACGCAGCGAAGAAGTGCTCGACGAAAGTTTGTTGATGCTGCAGATGGGCAAAGTGAACTACCTGGACGTGCTGGTCTCGGAATCGAACCGGGCCACGGCCCACAGCAATGTCATTGACGCGCGCTATGAGGTGTTGGTTTTGACCTCGTCGCTCAAACGATCGGTGGGCTATAGTCCGCTGCTGCCGCTGACGGCCATACCCAATCTGACCGGAGAGGTCGTGCCATGATGAATTTCCTTCTCTCAACCATGACCACTGTCTCAGCCAAAGGAAGCGAGCTCGTGAGAAACGCCAAATGGAACGCGCTGACTGGAGTTGTCGTGCTGCTTTTGGGGCCGATGCTGTTGCTGGCCGCCAGCGGTTGCGCCAAGCCCGAAGAAGACCAGGCAGGCGCCACCGAAGTCCCGCGCAACGTGCGGGTCCTGGACCTCGCCGGCGAAACGATCGACCAGTATTTCGAAATCAGCGGTCCGGTGGCGCCGGTGCGGGGCGCGGATCTCAGCGCTCAGGAAAGCGGGCCGGTTGTCGCCATTGTCGCGGCCAAGGGTTCCGCGGTGCAGGCCGGGCAGTTGATCGTGGAACAGGAGCGCCGAATTTTGCGGGCCGAGCGGGAAGCTGCGGCCGCCAATTTGGCGACTCAGGCCTACAACGTGGACAAAGTGCGCCAATTGCATGAGGCAGGTAAGGTCAGCCGCATCGAACTGCTCACCGCCGAAAGCACCCACGCTCAGGCCAAGGCCATGGCCGACGTGTCGGCCGAGCGCTTCAGGCGTGCCGGCATCCAGGCTCCCTTTGACGGCGTGGTGGTGGACCGTTTTGTCGAGCTGGGCCAGTTGGTGGTACCAGGCATGCCTGTGGCGCGGGTCATCGATCCCTACACCCTGAAACTGGAGGCCTACCTAACGGATCAGCAAGTGCGCTGGGTTACCGAAGGTGAGCGCGCAGAAGTTCTGTTGGGCGAGACCACCAAACCCGCTCCCGGACAGGTGTCCTGGGTGGGGTTCGAGGCGGACCGGCTGACGGGGAAATTCAAGGTTGAGATCGAAATTCCCAATCCGGATCTGCATCTGCGCAGTGGCGTCATAGGCCGGGCGCGCCTGGGCAAAAATGTGGTGCAGGATGTTGTCGCTATTCCGCGGGACGCGGTTTTGAATGGTCGCGTGGGGCCGACGGCCTATGTGGTCAACGGCGACCGGGCAGAACTCCGACAGCTGACCCTGGGCGAATCGCAGGGATTGATGGTCATCGTGACGGACGGCTTGGTGAAAGGTGACCAGTTGGTGGTCCGGGGCCATCGCGATCTGCGCGATGGCAGCCTGGTGAAAATCACCGAGAGGGCTGAAACGGCAGACGGCGCCACCGCTGGAGACCCAGCCGCCTTGACCGGTGCTGATGTCGGCTCTCGGGTGCCGGCCCGTAGCGGGTCCGCCTCGGCAGTCAACGACGCTGACGTGGAGGCCGGCCAATGAAACTGACCAACGGAGCGATCCAACGCTATCCGATGATCTTTGCCTTCATGTTCATCATCGTCATCATGGGTGTGAAGGCCTATCTCACTTTGCCGCGGGAATCTTCCCCCGATGTGAAGATTCCTTTCGTGATGGTCATGGCGCCCTACGCCGGCACCAGCCCCGAAGACATGGAAAACCTCGTCACCCGCAAGCTGGAACAACAGTTGAAGGGTGTGGAGGACCTGAAGGAAATGACGAGCTCATCGTCCTATGGCATGTCTGTCGTGACGATGGAATTTGAATCGCGGGTGGACATGAGCGACGCGCTGCAGTCGGTCCGCGATCGCGTCGAATTGGCCAAACCCGATCTGCCGGAAGATCCGCGCAACGACCTGGTGGTGCAGGAGATCAGCAGTTCAGACGCCTTCCCGGTGATGCAGGTGAATCTGGCCGGGGATATCGATTTGTTTTTGCTGAAAAAAACCGGCGAAGACCTGCAGGAAGAATTGGAACAAATCAAAGGCGTGCTGGCCGTGGACCTGGTCGGCGGCATCGAGAACGAAGTTCAGGTGGATGTCGACCCTGAGAAACTGGCCTATTATAGCCTGGGCCTGGTTGATGTGCAGGACGCCATCGCGCTGCAGAACATGACCATTCCCGGCGGCAAGCTGGGGCTGGGGGTTTACGACTATCAAGTGCGGGTGCCGGGTGAGGTGAAAGATGTTCTCGAAATCCTGGATTTCGTGGTCACGCCCGGCGTGGATCCGCCGGTTTTTGTGCGTGATCTGGCAACCGTCAAATTTGGCATCAAGGACCGGGAAACCATCAGTCGGGTCAACGGCCGTGATGCGGTGACCCTGGTGGTCAAGAAGCGCAGCGGCGAGAACATCATCACCATTGCCGAGGACGTCAAGGCGACCATCGCGCGCCTGGGCGAAACATTTCCCACCGGCACCGAAGTGACCATCGTGGCTGATCAGTCTTTGCAGATCAAGCGCATGGTGCGCGAGTTGGAGAACAACATTCTCAGTGGCCTGCTGCTGGTGGTGCTGGTCTTGCTGGCCTTCTTCGGCGTGCGCAACGCCTTGTTCGTGGGCATCGCCATTCCCTTTTCCATGCTCATCACGTTCGTGGTGCTGCAGGCCCTGGGCATCACCCTGAATATGGTGGTGCTGTTCAGCCTGATTCTGTCTCTGGGCATGCTGGTCGACAATGCCATCGTGATTGTCGAGAACATCTACCGGCATCGCGGCAAGGGCAAAGACAATACCGAGGCCTCGCGCATCGGCACCGGTCAGGTCGCCAATGCGGTGATCGCTTCGACCCTGACGACCATTTGCGCGTTTGGTCCGGTTGTCTTCTGGCCCGGCATCATGGGCGAATTCATGAAGTACCTGCCGATTACGGTGATCATCACCCTGGCGGCATCGCTGTTGGTGGCGCTGATTTTCAATCCCGTGCTCTGTTCGCAATTCATGGGTGTGCCGCGGCGCGAGAACGAAGCCCAATTGATGGGCGACCGTCTGATCAGTTTCGGCCTCAGTACCTACCGGCCCCTGCTGGCCTGGGCTCTCGGCCATCGATTTGTGGTCATGGTGATCATGAATGTGCTCTTTGTGGGCATGTTCATGGCGTTCTCCCAGTTCAACGCCGGAGTCGAGCTGTTTCCGGATATCGACCCCCAGTACGCCAACGTGAATATCGATGCCCCCAGCGGGACCCGCATCGAAATGACCGACACCTACGCCGCCTCCATCGAAGAGATGGTCAAGGATGTCCCGGACCTGCTGGCCTACAACACATCGGTCGGCACGCCCATCGATGCCCAGAGCGCCGGCGGTTCGTTGCCTTCGCATCAGGGGTTCATCACCCTCGAGTTTCCCGAGACGGCCGAGCGCACGACATCGTCACGCAATTCGCTGGAAGAATTGCGCACCGCCCTGGCCGATTTTACGGGGGCCCGACTGACGGTGCAGAAAATGGAGGAAGGACCGCCAACGGGCAAGCCGGTCAATATCGAAATTTCCGGCGATGATTTTGACGTGCTGGGCGAAATTGCGGGGCAGGTCAAGGACCGCATCCGGAACATTTCCGGGCTGGTGGACATCACCGACAACTATGACCACTCGCTGCCGGAATTGAAAGTGATTCCGGATGTGGA
Organism: uncultured Fibrobacteraceae bacterium; assembly: GCA_964562635.1. Classification (GTDB taxonomy): domain Bacteria; phylum Krumholzibacteriota; class Krumholzibacteriia; order LZORAL124-64-63; family LZORAL124-64-63; genus JAGRNP01. Next base: position 17,336 of record CAZLUL010000005.1, read on the forward strand.
GAAGGCCGGGCGCTATGGTCTGCGCACTTTTGACATCGCCGGGACGATCCGCACCGCCTTGCACGGCAGCGAAACGGCCAAATATCGGGTCGGCGAAGAGGAATACGACATCATCGTGCGGTACAAGGATGCTTTCCGCGGCAAGGTCGAAGACCTGCAGAACGCGACGGTATTCTATGAAGGCAATACGATCCCGGTTTCGGCCTTTGCCGATATCGAGTTCACCACCGGCCTGGCGGCGGTCTACCGGATTGACGCGCGCCGCGTGGTGACCGTCTCGGCTGATGTGGGCGCCGGCTTCAATGGCAACGCGCTGCTGGCCGAGGTTCAGGGGCAGTTGGATGACCTGAGTATTCCGGCCGGCTACACCCTCGATTATACCGGCGAGAGTGAAGATCAGGCCGAGGCCAGCGAGTTTTTGAGCAACGCCTTCCTGATCGCCATCCTGCTGATCTTCGTGGTTCTCGTCAGTCAGTTCAGCTCGGTCACTGTGCCGCTGGTGATTCTCTCGAGCGTGATCCTATCGTTGATCGGCGTCTTTGCCGGCTTGATGCTCACCCGCACCCCGTTTGGCATCATCATGACGGGCGTGGGGGTGATCTCCCTGGCTGGCATCGTGGTCAACAACGCCATCGTGCTGTTGGACTACATCATCCAGTTGCAGGCGCGGGGCATCGCAAAGACCGAAGCGATCATCCAGGCGGGATTGACCCGGTTCCGACCGGTGATTCTGACGGCCATCACCACGATCCTGGGCCTGATTCCCCTGACGACGGGCCTGAGCCTGGACTTCTCGGCCTTGTTTGCCGGAAACTTTGGGCGGGTGCTGGTGATCGGTGGCGAATCGAGCCAGTGGTGGGGGCCGATGGGCGTGGCGGTGATCTGGGGCTTGGCAGTGGCCACGTTCCTGACCTTGATCGTGGTGCCGGTGATGTATTCGTCGCTGGATCCGGTGAAACGGTTTCTCTATACGGTGTTCGCCAGTTGGTGGCTGGGCCCGCGGGATTCCGAAAAGTCCTGAGTATAAAAATGCCGGGGAAGGAACAAGTCCTTCCCCGGCCAGTTGGAGAGCTGGAGGTCCCGCCCCGCTCCCCGCATGATCCCCTGCACATCGTTCATCTTGCGAACTAGTCCATCTTGTCCAGCTAGTCCATCTTGTCCAGAAGGGGGTCCTTCTTGTAGCCCAGGGCTTTCCAGTCCATGCGGCCACCTTCGCTGTGGCAGTCCAGGCATTGCAATGCCTTGTCTGCCGGTCGCACTTCATGGAACAGGCCCATGTAGCGCTTCGTCTCGACCCACTCGTATTCGAAGTGCTCGATGCCGTAGGCCGCGTGGGCGCCTTCGTGCACCGCTTTTTCGATATCGCCATCGATAAAGAACTCGTCCACCGCGAGGGGGATGAGCCATTCATTTTCTTTCCACACCGGCAGAACACCTTCGTGCAACTTGAAGGCATTGATCTTGGCCTTCTTGTCCTTGCGGCTGCCTTGCGGGGCCATGATGGTGATGGTGCCGTCTTTGTTGTACTCGACCTTGTCGCCCATCTTCATCAACCGGGTATTGCCGTTGAACCAGGCGTAGACCGGCACAACGTTCTTGCCGAAGGTGATGGTCGCCGAATACTTGTTGGCTTCCTCATGGTACTTCGGAGTCGACCAGTCGCGGCGCATGTCCGTCTGGTCTTCCTTGGCAAACTCGGTGATGTGACAAACCGTGCAGTTGAGGCGGTCAGTGTGGAAGTCCAGGGCCTTTTTGCCGTGGGGCTTCTCATCGTGACAGCTGGTGCAAAACAGCGGGTTGTCGGGACTGTCGGTGCCAGATAAATCGGTGCCGCGGCCGCGCACCCGGTGATCGTCACCGGCGTGGCAGTCGATGCAGTGCATGTTGTTGCCCTCGGTGGCCATGTGCACATCGAAGTCGGGCTCGCAGTCGCCCAGCTTGTATTCGATGTCGCCCCGCTTGAAGTTGGGGCCGCCGCCGGCACCACTGTGACAGCGCAGGCACATTTTGCGTTCAGGCATGGAGATGCGTTTGGAGACCGAATCCATTCCGCGCTCGTTCTGCCACAGAATGGGTTTCCATTCCCAGTTGCCCGCTTCGTCCTGATACAGGTCGCGGCGGTAACCGGAGGCGTGGCAGATCAGGCAGTCAATATTCTCGAGCTGCTCGCGGCTCAATTCCGGGCTTGGCAGCTTGCCCAGACCGGCGTGGCACTTGGAACACCCCTGCGCGATGACTTTGCCCTCGGCGTTGGCGGAATTGCCGATCCAACTGGCCGCGGGATTGGTGCAAAAATCATTCATGGTGTTCATCTTGCCCAGCATCTCGCCGTCGGCGTTGGTGATGTTGGGGGACTGCCCCTGCCACTGGTAGTGCTGGCTGTGGAAGAAGCTGGTGGCCTCTGCCTCGTGGCACTCCAGGCAGGTGCTGGTGCCTTCATAGTGCTCGAAAAAATCATCCTGATGGCTGTATGTGCGCCGCGCGGCCGAGGAATCCCCGGCCAGCGCGGTCACGATAACCAACGACATCAGAATGGTCGCGGTCGTCTTCATCCCATCACTCCTCTAGAAGCGGGCGCTGAAGCCCAGCGAAAGCTTGTTGGCTGTCTTGTAGGTCGGGAAGCCCAGGGTCGGCGCGTTGTCCAGATCCTTGGGTTCGCCCAGGTGCCAGCCAGAGCCCGAGTAGTCGTAGTCGTAGGTTATGAAGGCGACCTTCATGACGAATTTCCGGTTGATCCGATGGGTCACGTAGGCTTCCCACACGGAACCGCGGGTGCTGGTCTTCGGAGCAATGATGTCGTCCTGGCTCGGCGAGAAGTTGAACCAGTACTGGGAACCGTGATTATACTCGAGGCCCAGTTTGGTCTTGTCACTGTTGAAGTTGTAGCGGGCGCCCAGGTAGTACATCGAACCGGTCTGCTCTTCAACCTGCGCGAAGGGGTCGGCGAACATGCCACCAAAAGGCGTCGTCACGCCTTCGATGGGCCTGCTCTTGGACCAGCTGCCGGTCAGGAACCAATCCACGGGGCCGTCCTTGCGAGCCAGCAATACGCTGGCGAGGTCAAAGTCGCCCAGGTTCACCGAAGGGCTGAAACGGGTGACGATCGGGCCAGGCATGGCCGCGCCGGTGACCGGGTTGTTGGGCATGATTATGAAGCCGTTGAAACCGTCGGTGATGTTGAAGGCACGGGCGACAGTCGCCTGAACCTGCATGTCCGGCGCATTCCAGGCATCGATGTTGAAGCCGAAGAACGAAGCGTCCTTCAGGACCGTATCTTTGTCCTGGCCCAGGGTGCCATTGCCGTACTGGCTTTCGTAACCGAGGCCGTAGCACGCGCGCAGGGTAGTTTGGTCAGTCAGGTTGTAGCCCAGGGTGGCGCCATCGAACTGGAAGTCGATGACGGTGCCCATGGGGGTGCCGGCGCGGCTTTCGTCGTGACGGTAGTGCATCGGAGGACCATTGGTGCTGGGACGGCGGCCGAGGCTCAGGTACCAGGGCTTGCCACCGATTTTGCTCCAGGTGAAGTAGGCGCGTTCGACCTTGAGGGTCGTGCTGCCCGGTACGCCGGGCTCGTTGGCATCCATGGCCATGGTATTGGCCTGGCCGTTGAACATGCCGACCTGGGTGCTGGCGCCCCAGGGCTTGTACATGCTCAGGCGACCGGCGAAGCTGACGTTCTTGGCGACCTTGGCGTCCATGTTCAGGCGCAGGCGGGTCGTGTAGAGCAGGCTGTTGTCGACTTTTTGGGCCGGGCGTAAGCCATCGACCATTTTCATCATATCCATGGCGTTGTTCTGCACGCCGGCCCAATCGGCCGGGGTCATGGTGGCCGGATCCATGCCAAAGGCAATCGCCATGTCCATCAACATCGGCTGCATCAGGTTGGGGATGTCATTGAACTGCAAGCCGCCGGACCACGCGGCATACTCGCCGGGGTTGGCGCCGATGTAGTTCTGCACCTGGGAATAGTCGAATCCGGTGGCGCCAAGAGGCAGGCCCTGTCCGGAATCGTGGAAGAACATCGTATTGACCATGACATTCTGCAGGGCCATGCCGTTGAAGTAGGGGGCGGTATCACCGGTGATGCTATGGGCTTCGACGCGCAGGTCGCCGGACCACAGGATTTTGCTCTTGTTGGACTTGAGTTCCAGCTTCTGCAGCCGTTTGTTCAGGTCCTTGATCTGGTCATTGACGTCCTTGGCAAATACGGAACCGGTCGAAATCGACAGGATCACGATCAGGGCCAGCAGGGTCAGCAGTGTCTTCTTCATTTTCCGCCCCTCCGGGGTTTGGAATTGGGTGGGAGATTGGGGCCTGGAATATTTCCCGACCCCTGAATATTTCAAATCAACCGCAGGTCATGGGCTGCTCGCTGTCAGCCGCATGATCCACACAGAACTTCTGCACCTTCTTCAAGGCATCCTTGGTCAATACATCGGTCAGTTTCTGGGTCTCGTCCGAGGGGCAGGTGGCGTCTTTGTGGGTGTCCAGATAGAGGTCCTGGAAGAACTCGTCCCACTGCTCCATGATCAGGGTCATGGGGGTGTACTCGCCGGCGTCGGCATCTTCGGCGTGGCAGGACTTGCACACGTTCTTGAAGATGGCCTTGCCGTCCATCTCGGCCAGCTTGGCCGCGTGATCCATTTCTTTCTCTTCAGCCATGACCGCGGTGACGGTCAGCAGGACTGTGGTCAGGATGACCAGGGTAATCAGCTTCTTCATGGGGACCTCCGTGCCGGTTTCACTCCGGCTTGTTTACGGGAAGTTGTCTTCCCTCGTGAATCTCGAATCACATTAATCAAGGTTTTGATCTGTCAATTTGATACGAAACTATTAGGCGGATTTTTCATGGTCAAGTAATTGATGATGGGTTTTTGTTATCCGGCAAATCACTGCGGCGCAAGCATTTGATTGTCATTATCAAGTCCCGCAAGAGGCTTCCAAGTCTTTCTGTAACAACGAATCAGAGGGATACACCTAGTGGCGAGATAGGGTTTGAATTTTTGCAGCACGGCAAATTTTTGCCTAAAAAATTCTGAGTGATCACAAAACTTAACAGCTAATGCCTGCCGGGAAGGGTCTAGCCGGAAAACGGCGAATCGAGTGCATTAATGTCTGGTTATTTCAGTTTTGCGCATATCTGCCGATAAAGAGAGTATCGAAACCACCCCTCTGACCATGAAGGGCACCCACCATGATAGCCGCCATCAACAGCGCTCTGCAGGGTCTCCAGCAAAATCAAAAGTCGTTTGCCCAACATGCCGACCGCATTAGCCGGTGGGGCGGCCAGGATCCCGCCACGACGCCGCCCGACGCAATGATCAATCTGCAGGAAGAGCTGGTTGGGGTGTTGCAGTCGCGGCGGGGCTACGAGGCCAACCTGCCAGTGATCAGGGCGGCCGACGAAATGCTGGGCACCTTGCTCGATACGTTCGCTTGAACGCCGGTTCTGCCGAATCCCCATCCGCGAACTGAAATTCGCTTGAGTCTGACCCGGAAGTGATCCAATCTCCGATACTGAAGTAACGGTGGACCTGGTGGTACGTCCCTGCAGGGAAAGCATTCGGCCAGGATTCCCATTTTTTTCGGAGGTTTGTCATGCATTCGTTCGTGCGGTCTGTTCTGGCTTCAGCATCAGGATTTTTGTTGGTGATCATACTGGTGGTGGCGGTCGCGGCCTGGCGCCTGGACACCCAGACCGATATTGAAAAGCACAGCTGGTTGCATCTGGATCTGTACGGTGACCTGCCCGAGTACAATCCGCCAGCCGGTTTGAGCGGCGTTTTGGGTGGCGGCGCGCAAACCCTGCAGTCGATCCTGACCAGCCTGGATATGGCCATCGTGGATGATCGGATCGATGGCGTAGTGCTGCAACTTTCGGCCTCCCAGGGCGCGGGCGGTGCCAAGTTGGAGGAAATCCGCAACGCCGTGCTGCGCGTGCGGGAATCAGGCAAGCCGGTATTGGCCTATGCCGACAACATCGACTTGAAAGTCATCTTTACCGCCGCGGCTTGCGACTCGTTTTTCTGCCCGCCGCCGGCCTATGTCCAGTGCATGGGGCTGGACCGGGCCATTCCGCACGTCAAGGAAGCCCTGGACAAACTCGGCGTGGCGCCCCAGTTGAGTGTGCTGAAGGAATACAAGTCGGCTGCCCAGGTGATCACGCGCACGGACTTGACACCTGAAGCGCGAGCCAACGCCGAAATGATCCTCAACGACTTCATGGCGATGTACGGCGAGGCGATCGAAACCGGACGTGGGGGCCAGCCGGCTCCCTTGGCTTCGTGGATGCAGAAAGCGTTGTTCACTTCCCGGGAGGCGCAGGAGACGGGCATCGTGGACCGCGTACTCTACTGGGACGAATTGGAATCCCGCTTCATCCCGTCCGGCAAAGAGTTGCCGCGGATTGTCAGCGGTGCTCGTTATGCCGAAGAAGACCCGGCAGACCTGGATCTCGGCGGAGACCAAAAGATTGCCGTGATCCACGCCCAGGGCAACATCGGTGGCCGCAAAAACACCGTCAATCCCGTGCTGGGATTGATGATGGGACACGAGACAATCAACCGGGAAATCGAGCGGGCCCTGCGGGATGACGATGTCGTGGCGATTATCCTGCGCGTTGACAGTGGCGGCGGTGAATCTCTCGCCAGCGACTTGATGGGCCACAAGGTGGAAATGGCCAGCCGGCAGAAACCCGTGATTGTTTCGATGGTCGATGTGGCGGCCTCTGGCGGCTACATGATGAGCTATCGCGCCAGCCATATAATGGCCGATGAGATGACCATCACCGGTTCCATCGGCTCCATCAGTGGCAAGTTTGACATGAGCGGTTTCAACAAAAAGATCGGGCTGGGGCACAGTCATGTCTCCGCTGGCGCCAACGCCCGCTTCATGAGCGACGACGAACCCTTCACCGCCACGGAATTCGCCCTTTACGAAGCCAATCATATGGCCGATTTTCAGAACTGGCTCGAAGGCGTCGCCCGGGCCCGGGAGATGGAAGTGGCCGAAGTCGAAGAATTGGCCATGGGGCGCGTTTTTACCGGCCGGCAGGCGTTGGCCAACGGTCTGATCGACGAAGTGGGCGGCCTGCACGAAGCAGTGGCCGCGGCTCGCCGCCTGGCCGATATTGAAACGGACAAAGAACTGGGCCTGTGGCACCTGCCAGTCCAGCAGGGTCTGGTCGAAACCGTGCTCGGCGGTCCGGAAGAAGAATTGAGTGCAGCCGGACGTTGGCTGCTTTATACCAATATCAAACAGGATCTGGAAATGGTCCGGCACAGTCTGGTCAGCGAAAACTGGCAGACCATCAACCCCATATTCACCGACTGAGTGGAGGAGCCTTGCCGATGCAACAGCTGCAGCAGAACGTTCTTTTCGAAGACCACACCTATGGCCGGCTGCAGCCCTTGGCACTGAGCACGCCCACCTATGAGATCCGCTGCGGTATGTTCAATACCCGCGAACGTTTGCAGCTGGTGACAGCGGGACAGGGTGGCCTGGCTCTTTGTCGCGAGATTCTGCGGCCTTTGCATGCGGCGCCGGATTGGTCCTGCGAAGCGGGTGATCCGGCTGAGCGTACGCTGTGGCTGAACGGCAGGTTGGCGCCGGACGCTGATCTCGTGGCCAGATTGCACTCGTTGCGAGGCGAGGACTGGGCTCTGACCGACGAGCAGGGACTGCTGGCGGCCGCCCTGAACCCGTCGCTGTCGGCATTGCTGCTGGCCTCGTGGCAAAGCTGGGAAGCTGAGGCCTGGGCCCCTGTCATCTGGGCCCCTGGCGCCTGGGAATTGCCCGCCGAAATCAAGGCCCTGATTCGCCCCGAGCTCGGGGCGGAGTTCGAGGCCGTGGATCTGGGCTGGATCTGGGATTTGGTGCCGGCGACGAGCCGGGCCCTGGCGGCTGATCTGAAGCTGGCCGTGGGCAGTGGCCCCATGGAGCGGCACCCTTTTGGCCTGATCACCGCAGAAGCCGCCGCCTGGAGCCGCCCCGGTTCACTGCGGTTGGTGGATTCTGATGCTTCCCCGGCGCAGGTGCATATCAGTGGTGACGGTGGGTTGTATCTCGGCAGCGGCGGGGTGGAGATCGCGCCTGGCACTCACATCGATACCAGCGCCGGAGCGGTCGTATTGGACAGTGGTGTGCGGGTCATGGCCCACGCCTACCTGGCCGGGCCGCTGTACATTGGTCGCGACAGTATTGTGAAACCCGGCGCGCACATCTTTGGGGAGTCGTCCTTTGGGGTCGGCAACCGCCTGGCCGGCGAAATCGGCGAAAGCACTTTTGGCGATTTTGCCAACAAGCAGCACGACGGATTTATCGGGCACGCAGTCCTTGGCTCCTGGATCAACCTGGGTGCGATGACCACCTGCAGTGACCTGAAAAACAACTATGGCCCGGTGCGGGTCGACCTCGGCGCTGGCCTGCAGGATACGGGGCAGCGCTTCGTGGGGCTGATGCTTGGTGACCATGCAAAAACCGCCATCGGCAGCCTCTTCAACACCGGCACGGCCGTCGGTTTTGCCAGCAACATCTTTGGCGGAGGCATGCCGCCAAAGTTCGTGCCCAACTTTAGTTGGGGCGGGCAAAATGGTGCGCCGACTTATGATGAGGCCCGCGCCCGCCAAACAGGCCAGGTGGTACTGGAGCGCCGGGGATGTCTCTGGACCGCAGCCCACGCCAGGCTCTTCACTTTCCTGCACGCCAGAGCGAGTGGTTGAGCACAGTGGTCGCAGGGGGCGGGATGGCATTTTGCACTCCCCGCCGTTCCCCAGGGTTTCCTATTGCCACGTTTTCCTCCCTGAAATGGCTCACCGTGGATCCTCGCCGGCGCTTCTAAAAGCGTTGCCAAAAATCATAACTGCAATAGATCCAAAGGTTTTACTGAGCGCTTGAGCGGCATGCGTTTCGCTGCCTGCGTTTGTGGTCCACTTGGCACATGTGTTGCAAAACCCTGAGAAATGTTTCCTGCATTGTTTGGGTTTGGTCACACTGGTTCTGCGCTCTCCGTGTTGCAGTTTCCTGACTCGTGGGCACCCGGCTTATTGTGGGGGACATTTTTTTTCTTGGCTTGGATTCAATTCTGTGATATAGATTATGTGCGTAACTCTTGATTAATAAACAAGGTACGAACCCAACAACATCGAGTGCAAACCGTGGCTTGGCCGACCTCCAACGGCGGCAGTTCGTGTTTGCTGGCAGGACATCTGCGCCCCTTCGGCAGCATTGCCGGAATGGGGCCTGAGAAGGGCACCCAATGACCAAAGCCGAATTGGTGGACATCATCTCCTGGAAAACGGGAGTGAGCAAGAAAGACACGGGCACCGTCGTCAATCTCATCCTCGAGAACATTGGCGAAGCGCTCATGCGCGGCGACAAGGTGGAATTGCGGGGATTTGGCAGTTTTAAGGTGAAAACGCGCCGGGCCCGACTGGCTCGAAATCCCCGCACCGGCGAAGCGGTGCAGGTTCCGGCCAAGCGAGTGCCGTTTTTCAAGACGTCCAACGAACTCAAAGGGCGCATGAACGGCAGCGACTGATAGAGCTAAGCCGGACAGTCAATTGAGGAATTTGAGATTGGGGCTGTTTGAGGTTGTGTCCGGCTACTTCATGCCCTATCTTGTGGCCTCTCTGAATGCACGGGGACCTCTGGCTCCTCCGTGCCTATGTTTGTGATCGGGCGCTAAAGTCGCTGGTCACCCTCTTAAACTACGGAAAGGCGGGATATTATGCCTAACGGGCGTAAACGCAAACGCAAGAAGATTGCGACCCACAAGCGCAAGAAGCGGTTGCGTAAGAACCGTCATAAGAAGAAGTAGTGAGCCAGAGCGGTCGGTGCGGACCATAAATTCCGCACCGACTGACAGGCTTGTCTTTCTATGATACTGATGCATCTGCTATACTGAATCGTATCCGGTTTTGCCGTACCGTCTCAGAAGTCTGAACTGGAGTTCTACCTGAACTGGGGTTCGAAAAGGGAGTTTCGCCAATGGCTGACCACAGTGAACGGCGCCGTGCGGATAGGCTAGATGCCAATCTCAATTTGGAAGTCAAACTTGCCAAGGACGACGGCTCGGTGGAAACCACCAGCCTCGAGACCATCAACATCAGCACCTCTGGTATCTATTTCAAATCCGACCATTTTATCGAACCGATGACCAAACTGGCCATGGAACTCGAAGTGCGCGTGCCTGTGGACGAGGGCATCGACGATATGGCGACGGCGCCGGTTCCGTGTGAAGGCCTTGTGGTGCGCAGCAATCCCGAAGGTGTGGTTGAAGGTTGCTCCGAGTACGAAATCGCGGTTTTCTTCACCCATATTGAACCAGATGGCCTGCTCAATCTCGAAAAACACATCGCGCTGCTGCTGACAGACTTGGACTGAACAGTCGCGCCTGATTGGTGTTGACGCCGTTTCTTCCTAATCCGCTAATCCACCGCAATACGCCCGAATTTCCCTGATTTGCGGTAAAGACCCCTGTTTGCTGGTCGATATTGAAGTGGAGTATGTGCAAAGGCTTTGGCCCTTGTCCACGAAGCTGATGACCCGGCAATCAGGAAGAATACCGCACATGATCGATCCCAAGGACCGCACAATTCTCGTGGTGGATGATTCGCCGCCCACGTGTCTGTACCTCAAGCGCCTGCTTGAGAAAAAGGGCTACGCCGTACAGACCGCCGGCGATGGCGCCACCGGTGCGCGCATGGCCATGGAAATCCTGCCCGATCTGATCCTGCTGGACAAGGAAATGCCCGGCATGCACGGCTTTGATGTGAGCCGGATCCTGCGCCGCCACCAGGATACCAGCGGCATTCCCATCCTGATGATCAGCTCAGAGGACCGCACGTCCGAAAAAATCCGGGGCCTGGAGATGGGCGCCGACGACTTCATCACCAAGGGCATCACCGGCGAAGAGCTGTATTCGAAAATCCGCGCCTTTCTGCGCATCAAGGACCTGCAGGACAAGCTCCGGCAGGAGAGCGACAAGCTGAACCAGATTTTCCGCTACCTGCACGAGCCGGTGGCGATCTGCAGCCACGATGACAAGGTATTGCTCAGCAGCCAGGTCTTCCTCAGTCTGTTGCGCATGCCGCGGGAAGTGGCCCAATTCAAGTCCATGACCCAGATCCTGACCACCCTCGGTGTGGAACGGGAATTGATCGACCGCCTGCGCGAAGGCGTGCGCGAAGATGTGCGTCTGACGATCACCATCGATGACCAGGTGACCCACCTGACTGGCCGCACGGCCCTCATTCAGCTGGACAATGACGAGACCGCCATGGCCTACATCTTCCGCGATGTGACCCGCATGGTGGAGGCCGAACAGATGAAGGCGGACTTCCACAGCATGATTGCCCACGATTTGCGTTCACCGATGTCGGTGATCCAGGGCTATGTCTCGCTGATGGCCAGCGGCAAGACTGGTGAGATGAATGAGACCCAGGTGGAATTCATGGACAGCGTGAACCGCAAAATCACCGAGATGACGGTGCTGCTGAATGATTTCCTGGATATCAACAAGATTGACGCCGGCTTCGTGAACCTCAAATGCGAGGACATGAACCTGAGCGAATTGATCCGCGAAGTGATGGTGGATCTGCAGCCGATGGCCGACAGTTCGGGCATCCAGACTGAGGCTGAGCTGCCGGACGAGCCGGTGATGGTCCATGCCGATCCGTTGCGCCTGACCCAGATCATGCGCAATCTGGTCAGCAATGCCATCAAGTACAACCGCGACGAAGGCTGGATCCGCCTGGCCGCCGTACCCGGCGCCGAACGGGTGGAGATTTCGGTGGCTGACAGCGGCATCGGCATGTCGCCCGAAGAAATTCAGGTGCTCTTTGAGCCCTATACCCGCGGCTCCACCCAGCGCTCGATCAAGGGCGTGGGGCTCGGTGTGGTCATCGTCAAGAAGCTGGTCGAGGCCCATGGAGGCGAAATTTCGGTGATCAGTTCGCCTGATAAAGGGTCCACGTTCACCTTCAGTCTTCCCCTGTCGGTGCATTCCGGTGCCGGACCTGAGGCCTCCGAGGCCCTCGAAACGAGCTCCGTCTGACCCGCCCATAATTCACCCACCGGGTGCCTTGGTTCCTGACAACTCCCGCTTGGCCTGAGGGCTGGGCGGGAGTTGCTTTTTGCGACCGGGCAGTCTTTGCCGCCCGGCAAAAAGTGCCTGCCCACAGCAGCTACCCGCCAAAAAAACCTCCTCAGACCTGAAATTCCTGGCTTGAGCCACCGCCGGCTTGCCCGCGCCGTACGGCACAAAATGCCGGACGCCAGTGCGTGCTGTGCGGCTCTGGCCGCCTTCAAAAAGGCACAGCCCTTGCGGTTGCCTAACCGGAAAACCCTGGGAGAAATCCGTTTTCGCTGAAAGGAACCGGCGTGATACGAAGTCTGAACACCGCTGAACGGGCCATGGAGATGGAGCAGGTGCGCATTGATGCCCTGGCCAACAACCTGGCCAATGTCAATTCCGCGGGCTTCAAACAGATCCTGACCCGGGTCGGGCAGCCTGATGGCGTCATCAGGCCTGATGACGGTGGAGGGACGGGTCGGCGGATCCAGGCCCAGACCAACCGGAGCAATGCCGGTGGCACCAACAACTGGGCTCGGGTGACCCGCAACGATCTCTATCACGCGGTCGACATGCGCCCGGGCCCGATAAACGCCACGGGACGCGATACGGACGTGGCGATCATGGGCGCCGGCTTTTTCGAAGTCGCTACGCCCGAGGGCAAGCTGTACACCCGCGACGGATCGTTCAACCTCAACGCCGAAAATCAGTTGACGACCCCAGGTGGCCTCCTGATACAGGGTGAGGCTGGTCCCATCACTTTGGCTGGCAGGGAATTTTCCATCGCCAACGACGGCTCAGTCTCTGTCGATGGCAAGGTCACGGGGCGCTTGAAGCTGGTGGATTTTGATGATCCTTCACTTCTTGAACACACCGGAGATAGCTTGTTGCGAGCGCCGGAGTTCCTGGAAGCCAACCCGGTTCCGCAGAACGAAGTCATCGTGGCCCAGTCGCACCTTGAAGGCAGCAATGTCAATCCCATCGACACCCTGGTGGCGATGATCACGGCGCAGAGGGCCTTCGAAGTGCAGAGCAGTGTGCTGAAAGCGGAGGACGAAATGTTGAGCAAGTCGGTCAATAACTTGCCGCGGGTGAACGCCTAGCGCCGATAACCGGCACACCGAAAGGTTGAGAAAATGATCAGAGCCATGGGAACAGCTGCTTCGGGTATGAAGGCCCAGCAGATGAATATCGATACAATCGCCAATAACCTGGCCAACGTGAATACCACGGGCTACAAGAAGAGCCATCCCGAGTTTCAGGATCTGCTCTATGAAAAGGTCATGCCCGGCGGCCAGATCGACGCCGAGGGCCGAGCTGCGCCCAACCGCATCGAAGTCGGCCATGGTGTCAAACTGGTGGCGACGAACAAGAATTTCAGCCAGGGCACGGTGGTTTCGACCAGCAACCCTTTGGATGTGATGATCGAAGGCGACGGATTTTTCCAGCTGCGCATGCCTGATGGCAGTATCAAATACACCCGCGACGGCAGTTTCAAGATGGACGCCGACCGCAGCGTGGTGACCTCCAACGGTTATCGCCTGGAGCCCGCAGTAACGGTGCCCGAAGACGCGACCGAACTTTCGATTTCGCGCGACGGCATCATCAGCGTGATGGTGGCCGGCGACGACGCCAACGTGCAGGAGATCGGGCAGCTGGAACTGGCGCGCTTCCCCAACGCGGCCGGTTTGTCGGCCCGGGGCAGCAACCTGTTCAGCGAGTCCCCGGCCAGTGGCACACCGCTGCTGAGCAATCCCGGCCTCGACGGCATGGGCGAAACCACCAGTGGTTTCCTGGAAATGAGCAACGTCGAAACCGTTGACGAACTGGTCAACATGATTTCGGCCCAGCGGGCCTACGAGTTGAATTCCAAGACCATCACCATGGCCGATGAAATGCTCCAAACCGTCAACCGGTTGAAGAGGTAGGTCGTTGAGAATGCGCCGAAATTTATCATTCGCCATGTTGATCCTCGGGCTGAGCCTGCTTTTTCAGGGTGCGGCCCAGGCCGCGCGTCCCTGGCGGGTCGTACTGCCCGATACGGTCCAGTTGCAGGGCGGCAAAGCCTTGCTGCGTGATCTGTCGAAAGTTCCGGTGCCTGCCGGTCCGGGGCAAATCGTGATCTGCGCCGGTGCTTCACCCAACACCGTCGTGTCGGTTTCGCGCCAGATGATCCTGCGCAAACTGGTGACCGCGGGTCTCAGCTCCGGCGTCGCGTTCCAGGGCCCAGATTTGTGCCAGATCGTTTTTGCCGGTCGTGAGCTCAATGGAGACGTTCTGCTCAGCGAGATTCGGCGGGAACTGCAGGACCTTGTGCCGACAGCTCTGCCGGGGGCACCTGACTCCTGGTTCGAAGTCGAATATGGCGACCTGCGCCTGTCCACGGCGGGTGACTGGCGAGTCGAGTTGAATCGACGCACGCCCTTGACCGCCGGCCGCAACCTGATCCAGGTGCGGGTGATCTCAGGCGACAAAAAGGAAACCTTCAGCGCCTCAGTTATACTGCACAGTTTTGGCGAAACGGCTCGTGCTGCGCGCAACATCCCGCGCGATACACCGGTATCGGACGCCCACTTCACCTGGCAGTGGCAAGACCTGGCAGAGTTGCCCAATGGCGTGGCCGCCGGTCGCGGCACCCTGGCTGGAGCCAGCACGACCCACAGCATCACCGCGGGCGGATACCTGCGCGAAGCAGATCTCAAGGAAACACCGCTGATCATGGCCGGAGACCCGGTCGAGTTGGTTGTCATGCGCGGTCAGGTGGCCGTAACTGTCCGGGCTTTTGCCCGCCAACAGGGGTGTCTCGGACAAACAATTCCGGTACGTAATGAACTGACAGGCCGCCTGGTGAATGCCCGCATTGCGGGCCCCGGGCGCGTCGAATGGAGAAGGTGAACCCGATGACCGATGTCAAAAGCATCCTGCGCAAGAGTCCCGTGGCCCGGGCCACAGCGGTGGTCTTTGTGATTGCCCTACTGGGCGCCTTGACGGCGCCGGCGGCCAAGGCCAAGACGCCCCTGATCGATTTTGAAACCGGGCAGTCCCTGGTCTCGAACATCAAGGCCCATCGGGTGGGGGATCTGATCACGATCATCATTACCGAAGAAAGTTCGGCCAAGTCGTCCGCCAAGACCAAGGCAGACAACAAGAGCGAGGTTTCGGGTGGGCCAGGTTTGGGCGTCTTGAATTTTGTCAAGCCGTGGGACATGACCGTGGAAAACAAATACAAGGGCGAGGGTGATACCCAGCGCAAGGGCAGCCTGAGTGCCGAGATCACAGCGCGCATCGTTGAAGTGTTGCACAACGGCGATTTCCGCCTCGAGGGCACGCGAATGATCAACATCAACGGAGAGAAGCAACTCATCGAAATCACAGGAATTTGTCGCGGTCGTGACATCATGCCGGACAACACCATTCTGAGCGTGTTCATTTCGGACGCCCAAATTGCCTACAACGGTTCGGGCATGGTCAACGATGCCAGCAACCCCGGCGTTGTTACCAAGATCTTCAACTGGTTGTTCTAGGAGGCCCGTATGAATTCGCACGAATTGAAACGCATTACCCTGAGGCTGGCCCTATTGGCCATGGTCCTCGGCGCCATCACGCCGGGCCTGGCTTTGGCCGGTGGCGAATCGCGCATCAAGGACCTCGCCTTTCTGGAAGGCACCACCCTTGAACCACTGGTCGGCTATGGGCTGATCGTGGGTTTGAATGGAACCGGCGATAGTCCCAGAGCCGAGAATACGGCCAACTCCATTGCCACGATGCTGGAAAAACTCGACGTCACAGTCAGTGCCGCAGACCTCAAGGCCAAGAATGTCGCCGCGGTCATCGTGACGGCGAACCTGGATCCTAACCTGAATGTAGGCGGTAAGATCGACGTCAAGGTCAACAGTTTGAACGACTCGTCGAGTCTTGAGGGCGGGCACCTGATCATGACTCCACTGCGTTCGGTCGACGGCACGATTTGTGTGATGGCCCAGGGCAGCGTCTCCATTGGTGGCTTCAACGTCAAGAGTGGCGCCAACAACAGTTTCCGGAAAAATCACACCCAGGCTGGCGTTGTCAGCAGCGGTGGCGTGGTGAAGGTGGCCCTCGGTGGCTCGTTCATCAACAACGGGCAACTGGCGTGGCTGCTGAACAGTCCGGATTTCACGACGGCAAGTGAAGTGGCCAAGGTGATCAACAAGGAATTTGGTCACGATGTGGCCCGGGCTCGCGATGCCCAACGCATTGAGGTCAATCTGCCGTCCCAGTACCGCGAAGACCCGATCGGTTTCATTGCCAGTATGAGCACCCTGAAATCCAAGAGTGATGCCGTGGCCCGCGTGGTGCTGAACGAACGGACCGGCACGATCATCGTGGGCAAGAACGTGAAGCTCAAGGAAGCGGCCGTCGCCCACGGCACGTTGAAGGTCATCGTGAGCACCTACTACGATGTGAGTCAGCCCAGCAGTTTCAGCCGCACCGGCGATACCGTCGTCGTGCCTGAGGTCAATACCGACGTCTCGGATAAGGATGCCCGCGTATTGCGCGTGCCCGATACCAGCACCGTGGCTGACGTGGTGGCCGTCTTGAATGATATTGGCGCCAGTCCGCGCGATATCATCGCTATTCTCGAAGCCCTCAAACGCGCCGGCTCCCTGCAAGCCGAGCTGATCCTGATGTAGGGGGCGCACAAAGCGATCATGAACATCCTGGGCCCCAATACCACCAGCAACCTGCTGGATCAGGCTTCCGCCGGCGCGGAGCAGACCCGACTGCGCCAATTGCAGCAGGAATCTGCGACGGAGGAAAACCGGGCGGGTCTCGAAGAATCGGCCGAGGAATTCGAGGCCGTCTTCATGAACACCCTGATGAAGGCCATGCGAAAGACCGTACCGGACAACAAGCTTTTTAACAGCGGTGGCGCCACCAAATTCTACCGCCAGATGCACGACGCCGAAATGGCCAAGGCTTTGGCCACTGGAAATTCGGGCATGGGGATCGCCGACATGATCGTCCGCCAATTCGAGCAGAATATCGCCGCCAAAGAAGCGGCGACCGAGATCGGGTTGACCCAACCCGCTCCGCAATCCGCTCAATCTGCGCCGTCCGCACCACCGCGCAACGAAGTCTTTGGACCGCCAGCGCCCGAAGCGATCAACCGTTACCGCAGTCTATCGCCGGTGGGCGAAAAAGTGGCGGCCATGGCCCGCATGCGCGGCATGGCTGAAGCCCAGGGGGCAGCCGTGGCTGATACCCTGCAACGATTTGAATTCGAAATCGGCAGCGCCGGAATAAGGTCGGGTCTGGATCCGGCCCTGATTCTGGCGGTGGTCATGGAAGAGTCCGGCGGCGATCCGGAAGCCCGCAGCCACAAGGGCGCCACGGGCCTGATGCAGTTGATGCCCGGCACGGCGGCCGAGATGGGCGTTTCGGACGCAACCAGCCCCTCGCAGAACCTGCACGGCGGGGCCGATTATCTGGCCCAGATGCTGCGCCGCTATGAAGGACAGTTGGATGTGGCCCTGGCCGCCTACAACGCCGGTCCTGGCAATGTGGACAAGGCCGGGGGCAAAATTCCGGCCTTCAAGGAGACCGAACGCTATGTAAACCGCGTGCTCGAAAGGTACCGGGGCCTCGGCGGTGGCACGAATCTGGCGAATGGCTGGCAGGACTAGGAATCATGTTCCACCCAATGGAGAGGGTCAATGCGTACGAATATCGACACTACTGGGACAATGGCAGACGATTGCCGCGTTTTGACGTCCCTGATGGATGCAGAAGACACGCACTATCGCCGCTTGCTGCGCCTGGCGTGGCGGCAGAATTCTTACATGAAGCGGCAAGATGTGCACCGCCTGGAGGCCAACGCCCACGACTGGGCCCGTTGCCTGCCTCAGGCCGACCAGTCCCGGATCGCTCGGGAGCGTTGGGTGGCCGAACTGGGCCGCCGCGTGGGCGTCAGTATGCCGCCAGGACGGGTGAGTGACTTGCTGGACTATACCGATCAGGAGACCAAGCGCGCGGTCACCACGTCGATGAACCGGTTGCGGCACACGGCGGGCCGTCTGGCCAAGCAGAATGCGCTGAACCGCTGTCTGGCCGAATTTTGCGTGGATCTGGCCCATGAGGAATCGCAGATCTTCAAGAAGTGTGTCCTGGAAGACCCCACCGGCTGTTACGGCGGCGACGCCAAGACCACCGAACGTGGCCCGGGCGGGTTCCTGATCAAACAGGCTTAAGAGGAGAGATCATGGCCGGACTGAACTCAATCATGGACAACAGCCTCTCGGCGCTTTTTGCCGCCCAGGCGGGATTGGCGACCACGGGACACAACATCGCGAACGCCAATACGCCGGGCTACAGTCGCCAGCAGGCGATCTTTGCCGCGCGCAAGGCCTCGATCATGCCGTATGGTTCGATTGGCCGCGGTGTGGAGATCCAGGGGATCCGACGGGTTCAGGACGAATTCCTTTTGAACAATATGCGCATCCAGAAGTCCCGGTTGGAAAACTACGTCCAGACGGACACCACGCTCTACGAAATTGAAGCCATTCTTGGCTCGGTGGACAACGACCACCTGGGCGCTGCCATGACAGAATTCTTCAGCAGCTGGAACTCCATGTCCCAGCCGCCGATCACCAGCAGTATGAGGGCCGCGGTAGTCAGTTCGGCCCAGAGCCTGATCACCGACTTCCACGCCGTCGACGACTCGCTCGATGATCTGGCGGGTCAGATTGAAGTCAGCATCCAGGCCGAGCTCACCAACCTCAACGGCATGTTGTCCGAGGTCGGACACATGAATACCCAGATCATGGCGGCCGAAAGCAACGGCGAGCCGGCCAATGATTTGCGCGACCAGCGTGACCTGTTGATCACCGAAATTTCCAAGATCGCGGAAGTCTCGGTTCTCGAGCGCGAAGACGGCTCGAAGGATTTGATTCTGGCCGGTCGCACCATGGTGGCCCGGGCCAGCGTGACCCATTTCTCGAGCACCTACCGCACCGGCGACAACGGCTACGAAATGGTCGTCGTGACCGAGGATACGATGCAGGACGTCACGATCAGTCCGGGCCGCCTGCAGGGCCTGTTGACCAGCCGGGATGTCCAGATCAAGAACGCGCGGGAAGACCTGGATGCCGTGGCGAAAAAGCTGATCGATGAAGTCAATGCGCTGCATACCCAGGGGCGCACGGCCACCAGCAGTGGCTTGGTCTTCTTCACCGGCGACAGCATGCACACCATTGAATTGAACTCGGCCATCGCCGACGACAGCAGCCTGGTGGCGACCGGACCGACCCTCGCCGAGGGCGACAATACCCTGGCCCTGGAGATCGCCAACCTGGCCAACGTCAGTTCGACCGGCTCCGGTGACCAGACCGTCAGCGATGTCTACCGCACCGTGTTGATCGGTGTGGCCAGTGAACGCAGCAGTTTCGAATTCCTGGTTGAGAACCAGCAAAACGTGGTCGCGGCCCTGGAGACCCGGATGGCGAGCATCTCAGGCGTGAGCCTTGATGAAGAAGGGGCCAATATGGTCCGCTACCAAAACAGTTACAATGCCGCGGCAAAAATCATCAGCACTGTGCAGGAAATGTACGATGCCCTGATGAGAATGATCTAGAGGAGCAGAGTCATGAGCATTCGCGTCACTGACAGTTACTTATCCTCGATTCTGGTCGGCGACCTGAACCGCAGCCTGGGCCTGATGCTCGAGCAGCAGCGCATGGCCGGTTCGATGCGGCGGGTCAATTCGTATGCCGATGATCCACGCGCAGTGGGTACGATCCAGCGCTACAACGCCTTGATCGCCAACAACGACGACTACTCCCAGAACGTGACCCGCAGCCGGATCATTGTCGATGCGACTGATGTGGCCTTGCAGAATATCAGCGAAGTGATGGCCGATGTGCGGGTGATCACCATGCGCGAATCATCGGCGCTCGGTACCGGCCAGAGCATGTCCACCACGATGGTCGAAGTCGAAAATCTGGCCAACCGCCTGATGGATGTGCTCAATACCACGGTCGAAGGCAACTACATTTTCAGCGGCCGCGACGTGGGCACACCGCCTTTTGTGCGCAGCGGCAATTCGGTCGTCTATCAGGGCGATGACGATGAAATCAGGAGCCGCACGGGGCCCAACAGCACCATGGCGGTCAACATTCCCGGCAGCGTCTTTATGGGCTCGCGCAGTTCCACCCTGGGCGGTCAGGTGGACATGGCGCCCAGCCTGCAAGGCACCACTTTGCTCAATGATCTCGATCTGGGGCGGGGGTGGACACCAGGTGGCATCACCATTTCCGATGGCGCCGGTACGGCCTGGGAAGTGGATCTTTCGGGGGCACTGACGATCGATGATTTGATCACGACCGTCAATACGGCCACGGGTGGGGCTGTGACTCTGGGCATCTCGGCCTCCGGGGCCAATCTGGAATTCAACGGGGCCGGTCCCTTGACCGTTGGCGAAGTCGGCGAAGGCACGACGGCCGGCAGCCTGGGCATCAATGACACCTCGGGTGGCAACATCCTGACCGGTCGTGACATTCGACCCGCAGCTCAAGAAGCCACAAACCTGGCTGACATCGCGACCTTGGCCGGCAAGCTGCCCTTGGGCATCGTCGATGTGGCCTGGCAGGGAAACACCTACAGTGTCGACCTCAGCGCCGCGGGCACCCTCGGTGACCTGCGCACGATTTTTAACGGTGCGGTGCCGGGCATGGAACTGATGGTGCGCGACAGCGCTCTGGCCATCGTGGGCAGCAGCCCGGAACTCTTCAGCATCACCAATGGTGATGGCACCAATACGGCGACTGCGCTGGGCATTGCCGGTGACGGGACGCCTGTGCGCCTGTTTGGCCTGCTCGAAGACTTGCAGACCGCCCTGGCCGCCGGCGACAAAGATTCCATTCGTGGTGCCATCAACGAATTGACCGCCATCGAAGATTCGGTTTACCAGCTGATGATGAAAAATGGGGGCCGGCAGTCCGATCTCGATTGGGCTGACCAGATCCTGAACCAGCGGAACGAGCGTCTGCGGAGCAATCTGTCTCTGGAGTACGACGCCGATATCGCCCAGGTCGCTTCGGACCTGAGCCGCGCCGAAACCAGTTACCAGGCGAGTCTGCTGGTGACGGCCAAATTGTACCAGACGAACTTGATGCAATTCTTGAGTTAACCCATGGTTGCGCGGGGTAGGAGCCGCGTTGACCAGAACAAGGAGCCTGTAATGCCGAACTTCAGGACAGTGCGATTCGGGGAACTGGATTATCGCAACGAGGATGTCATTCACCTGCCAGAGGGCCTGGTGGGCATGCCTCAGTTGCGGAACTGGTTGATTCTCGAAATGGGCGACGATGTGCCCATGAAGTGGTTTCAGTCCCTGGACCGGGGAGACTTCGGTTTTCCCGTCAGCCAGGCCTATCTGTTCCACGACGACTACGATTTTCCGCTCAGCAATGCCACCGCTACCCGTCTGGGCAACCAGCACCCGGATGACATTGCGACGCTGATCATCACCACGATCCATGCCGGTGGCGATAAGGTGACCGGAAACCTGTTGGCGCCGTTGGTGATCGACACCGAGACCCGTCGGGGAGTGCAATTGACCCTGGACGATACCAGCTACGGTATCCAGCAGGAGATCAATTACTTCAAATTTGGGCTTGCCGTAAATTCCGAGACAGCGGAAGATGGGGCAACGGTGAAAGATACCGCCGACGCCATGGCCGAAAATGGGGAGCAGATCCCCGAAACAGTCGGCGTCTAGCCCAGGCCCGGAGTATCCGGCAATGCCACGGAAATGCACAGTGGCAGCCGGTTTAACCCAGTCACGCTCCGGAGACAGGACAGGGAGGTCCCGTGCTCATACTCAGTCGCAAACGCAATGAAAAGATCATGATCGGAGATGACATTTCCATCATGATTGTCGATATCCGGGGCGACCAGGTCCAGATCGGCATCGACGCGCCCCGTTCGATCCCCGTGCACAGGCACGAGATCTACGAAGAAATCAAAAGCACCACCTTGAATGCTGCCGCGTCAGATTCCGTGGATCTTGCGGCCATGCGCCGCAAGGCCAAGGGTGGTGAAAAGGGCGATGGGAAAGATTAAGCGAAGGATCAGGTTCTTCGTTTAACGTCTTGCCAGCCTGGAGAATATGAAAAACTCCCTCAAGTGAGGGAGTTTTTTCGTGTCCAGTGGTGCAATGGGGGATCAGGCCTTGCGGTCGATGCAGGCCAGGTCGGGCTCCTGTCCGTAGGAACCATTGTAATGCAAAGTAGCGCCCACGCCGGCCCGCATCTGGTCACCGGCCTCGGTCAGGGCCACAGAGGCTTCTGCTTGCAGTCGGCTATCTTGCTGCTGCAGGGTGTTGATCAACCCGCCCCAATGCTCCCTGTCGGTGTCTGAGGCCGCCTGGTGAGCCTTCTGAAAGGCCACCATGGCTGCTTCCCGCTCGTCCAGGACGATGGCAAACTGCTCCCAGTTGCTCTCGTTGAGAGCTTCCTGGAGCTGGCCGGTCAGCGCCAGAGCTGATTCTGTGGCATTATTGAGGTTCATATCAGGCAGATACCGAGACCAATTCCGATTTTTCAGCTACGGTGCCGGGAGCTGACCCCTCCGGGGGCGCCTCCTGGCGGGATGGCGAATGTGATTCTTCTGTAGCATTTTCCGGGCCACCGGGCACTTTGAGCAGTCCGCGGGCGTGATCCCGGGCGGCTTGTTCGCCGCTTCCCACCGGAACATTGCGCCACGCGTCGAGCAGCGGAGTGATCACCCGGATGCAGTTGTCGACATGACGGGTCTCCTGATCGACCATCATTTCGAGGTGCTCGTGGAACATGAAGTCGTAGAGCGATTCCAGATTGCGACTGATATCGCCGCCAATGGAATGGTCCAGCGCGTTGCGCAATTCGCTGATGATGCGCTGGGAGTGGTTGATGCGCTTGGTCATCGCCACACGGTCGCCGCGTTCGGTGGCCGCTTTGGCCTCATTGAGATCACTGACGAGTTTTTCATAAAGCAGAACGATCATCTTTTCCCTGGTCATGGATTGGATGTCGGTCTCGCGATAGGCCTGCACGCCGGTCCTGGTGTACATGTACTTTCCTAGCCTTCCCTTGCCGGTTTATCGGGGCGCCATAATGCTGCTGAGGTAATTGCCCTGAGCGTTCAACTGGGCGACCATCTGTTCCATCGCCGTGAAGCGACGGGTAATGGTCAGACGGTACGATTCAATACTCCGCTCATATCGTTCGATGCTGCCGTCAGCATTGTCGATTTTTGAATCGAGAGCATCGTTGGAGATGCGGAACGCCCGAAGAGATCAGCGCCATTCACAATTCTTACACCGGACAATA
>CAZLUL010000006.1:0-40545 GCA_964562635.1 uncultured Fibrobacteraceae bacterium
GGGCCAGCTTCAGCCGCTGCTTCATGCCCTGGCTGTATTTGTCACAGGGGCGGTAGCGCTCATCGCCGAGGCCCACATAGTGCAGCACCTCATGAGCCCGCTGCATGGCGTCCCGGGCGGGCATGCCGGACAGTTCGCCCATGTAGGCCACCACCGCTACTCCACTCATATCCGGGATGATGCCACCGGTTTCGGGCATCCAGCCCAGCCCCGTGCGGGCAATGCGCGCGCGATTGGCCATGTCCCAGCCCATGACAGAGACTTGACCGGCCTTGAGGGGCACCTGGCCCAGCAGGCAACGCAAAAGTGTGGTTTTGCCGGACCCATTGGGCCCCAGCAGGCCCACCGCGCTCTTGCCGAGGTGGAAATCCACACCCTTGAGCACCGGGTCCTTGGCGTAGGCAAAGTCCAGATTCGACACCGTGATGCCGAAATCCGTGCCATTTTCACTACGGTTGACTTTGATAACAAGCCCTTCCACTTTGGGAGAAATCAGATTTTGCCCATAACGATTTCGGCTCTCAATTGTTTCAGCCGCCTCGGTTTTTGGGAAGAAGTATTTCCCTCCGGGCGGCCCCACCCAGGCCAACTGCCATGGCCTCCAGCCTTTGGAGGATGTGATGTCCGCTTCGAAAACCCGCCACTGGATTCAAACTGCTGAATCAGTCACCGCCGGTCATGCCGACAAAATTTGCGACCTCATTGCCGACGACATTCTGGACGCTGTACTCACCGAAGACCGCTACGCGCGGGTTTCCTGTGAAGTGATGGCCACCACGGGCATGGTCATTGTCACCGGCCAGATCACCACCAAATGCTACCTGGATATATCCAGTATCGTCAGACGCACCCTGCGGGCTGTGGGTTACAACGACCCCACCACCGGCTTTGACCACCAGAGTTGCGCGGTCCTGGTCATGCTCGAAGAGCAATCCGGCGATGTCGCCCTCGGCGTGGACCGCAAGGGCGCCGGCGATCAGGGTGTGTGTGTGGGTTACGCCACCGACGAAGGCAGCGGCCTGCCCGTCGACACCCATTATATGCCCGTGCCATCGTTTCTGGCCAACCGCTTGGCCGAACAACTGGCCAACGTCCGGGTCGCCGGCAAACTGCCCGACCTTTATCCAGACGGAAAAGTGCAGGTTTCGGTTCGGTATAAAAATGAAAAACCCATCGCCCTGACCACCGTGGTTGTCTCGGCCCACCACCGCGCCGACGTCGACCTGGCCAAGCTGCGGCGGGATTTGAAGCGCTTGGTCATCAAGCCGGTCCTGGGCAAGACCAACCTGCTGGACCAGGACACCGAAGTGCTGATCAACCCTGTGGGCACCTTCAGCGAAGGTGGTCCCAGGGCCGACGCCGGCCTGACCGGTCGCAAGCAGACCGTCGATTGTTACGGGCCGGCCTGTGGCCACGGCGGCTCGGCCTTCAGCGGCAAGGACGCCACCAAGCCCGACCGCAGCGGCAGTTACGGCGCTCGTTGGGCTGCCAAAAACATCGTCGCCGCTGGTCTGGCCAAGCGCTGCGCCATTGAAGTGGCCTACGTGATCGGCATGGCCGATCCCTTGTCGGTCTCCGTCGATACGTTCGGCACCGGTAAGCTGGGCGATGACCAACTGGCGAAAATCATCCAGCGGGAATTTGACCTGTCACCCGCCGGCATCATCGAAAGCCTGGACCTGCGGCGCCCCATTTATGGCGCGACGGCGGTCTACGGGCACTTCGGACGCGCCCTGCCCGAATTCACCTGGGAAGCCCTGGACAAAGTGGCCGACCTGAAAAAACACCTGCCGCGGGCGGCGAAAAAAGCCCCGACCAAGAAGATCACCAAGAAAACCACCAAGAAGATCAAAGGAGCCCAGGGATGACCAACAAGAACAACGACCCGGGCTTCGCCACCCTCTGCATCCACGGCAAAAAGCACCTGGACAAGCATGAGGGCGAAAAGCCCATCCGGGCAGTGAGTACGCCGATTTTCCAGAGTTCGACCTTCGCCTTCGAGAACGCGGAACATGGCGCGGCAGTCTTCCGGGGTGAAGACTCCAGCTATGTCTACACGCGCCTGGGCAACCCGACCCAGGCGGCACTCGAGACCGAGATGGCTTATCTGGAAAAAGGCGAAGCGGCCCTGGCTTTGGCCAGCGGCATGGCGGCGGCTTTCACGGCGGTGCTGAACTGCTGCCAGGCCGGCGATCACATTGTCTCGGGCGATACCCTGTATGGCGGCACCCACCAATTGTTCACCCAGACGTTGCCGCGGCTGGGCATCACCGTGACTGAAGTGAAGGCTGATGATCCGCAGAACTTCGCTGACGCGATCCAGAAAAACACCAAGCTGGTCTTCGTGGAAACACCGGCCAACCCGACCCTCGTGCTGACGGATATCGCGGCGGTGGCCGAGATTGCCCGCGCCCACGATATCAAACTGATGGTCGATAATACTTTCTGCACGCCCTACCTGCAGAACCCCCTGGAACTGGGTGCCGATATCGTGATGCACTCAGCCACCAAGTACATCGGTGGCCACGGCGATACGGTGGCCGGCATTCTGGTCGGCAAGCAGGACTGGATCATGCAGGCGCGTATGGAGATCCTGCGGGATGTGGGCGGTTGCATCAGCCCCTTCAACGCCTGGTTGTTGCTGCGCGGCCTCAAGACCCTGCCGGTGCGCATGGACCGCCACATGAGCAACGCCATGGAAGTGGCCCAGTTTCTGAGCTATCACCCCAAAGTGGATCAGGTGATTTATCCGGGTTTGAAGACTCACCCGCAGTACGATCTGGCCGAACGGCAGCAGCGCGGCTTCGGCGGCATGATCAGCTTCATGGTCAAGGGCGGACGCGAAGGCGGGCGCACGGTCATGGACAACGTGAAACTGTGCACTTTGGCCGTCAGCCTCGGTGATGTCGATACGCTGATCGAGCATCCGGCGACCATGACCCATTCGACCTACAGCGAGGATGAGTTGGTCACCGTGGGCATTGATCCGGCCATGGTGCGGTTGTCGGTGGGGCTGGAAAATGTGGAAGACATCATTGCTGATGTGAGGCAGGCCTTGGCCCTGATTTGAGTCCGGATTTCGTAAGGTGCTGCGACTGTGGGGCCAGGCCTGAAGTCAGTCGGACCTCTTCTGGCCCCACGATAATCCCCTCAATCCCGGGCAAGGATTCAATAAGCGCCAGGCCCGGCTCCATGCCCAGGACCACCACGGCAGTTGCCAGGGCATCGGCCCACAGGGCCTTGGGCGCAATTATAGTGGCGCTCAAGCCGGACGCGACCGGCCACCCCGTGCGCGGATCCAGAATGTGACCGTAGGGCTGACCATCAATGGCCACAAATCGTTCGTACTGTCCCGAGGTGGCCACCGATCCGCTGGACAGCGGCACGATCAGCAACAGGGCCTCCGGGTCCGCCGGATCAACGATGCCCACTTCACGACCCGGACCTGTGCCAAAGACCTTCAGGTTTCCCCCCAGATCCAGCACACCCCCGGTGGCACCGGCGCGCCTCAGTGCAGCCTCGGCCCGGTCCAGGGCGTGGCCCTTGGCGATGCCGCCCAGATCAACGGCCAAATCGGGCTTGTGCAACCGCGCCTTGGTCTCACCCACCTCCACGGCCCCAAAACCCACTTCAGCCAAAGTGGCTTTCAAGAGCAGGGAGTCGGGCAACGCCGGTTGGCCGCCGCGGAACCCCCACAGCTTCACCAACGGCAAGACCGTCGGATCAAAGGCGCCCCCGGTCAGACGGGCCACTTCCAACGAGGCCGACAAAACTTCACACACTTCACCGCCGACCGGAACCCAGGTGCCAGGCACCGCCGCGTTCAAGCGGCTCAACGGAGAGTTCCCATTCCAGGTGCTCATCAGCGAATCCACGGCGACAAATGCCGCAAAGGCGGAATCGGCTGCGGCCTGCCCCGTGAGACTGTCAGCGGCCCAGACCTGCACCGTCGCCAGGGTGCCCATGATCTGGCGGACCTCTTCGTGCTGTGGCGGGTCAGCTGCAGCTACACCCGCAATCCAGAGGCACAACAGGACTCCCGACATCCCCCGTTTCATGGCCGCCGCCGCCCCGCCCGGCGGTGCAGTACGAGGCCCGTCACTGTCAGCAGGATCAAGCCCCAGGCACCGGCTTCGGCCGCCCGACGCCCGACCAGGCCGAACACGTGCCCGGTGTGCAAATCATGCATCCAGCGGTGCCAATCGCGGTTCACAACGGGCTCCGGCCCGACCGCGGACCAACTGCCGCTGGTGCTGCGCCGATACTGGCCGGCGGTGGTGAGCAGATCAAGCCAGCCCACAGGCGAAACGGACAAGTCCAGATAACGGGCACCCCACGAACGTTCATCCGCGGGACCCGCCACTTCACGCCACACCCGTCCTGCGTCAGTCGACACCACCACCGTCTCCCGCCCCAGGGCATAGACCTCTTCACCATCAACACCGCTGACAAACAGAATGCGCGCGACATCAGTCGGCGCCACCAGCATGGGCACTTCCTGCCAGTGTAAACCTCCGTCGGTGCTCGCCTCAACGCCCCAATGGGTTCCGCGCAGAATATGCGAAGAGTCGGCCGGATCCACCGACAGGCACAAAGGCTCATTCGGCGGCGTACCCAGCCACCGCGGATGCTGCAATGCGATGCCGCTGACGGCCACCACCACCACCAGGATCGAAGCCGCCCACCCCAACCAGCTGTGGCCGCGCCTGACGAGGGACCGTTTCTGTCCACGGGTCATGGCGCACCCTCCTGACCATACCGTGCGGCCATCAGCGCCAATACGCGCTTGACGCCGGCGGTCACCCCGCGGCTGGACATGGTCGCTCCGCTGACACCCACGATATCCCGGTTCAGGCGCAAGGGACTGTCGGCGCCCTTTTTGCGGAACTGCTTCAGGAAGCGCTGCCGTTTGACACCGTCACCCCGCGACTCGCGATAGACCATCACCAACACCATTTCCGCCTGCAGGTTTGGTCCCACTTTCACCAGGAAAGTGATCGGCTTAAAGCGGCCGTTTTCTTCGGTGATCACAGCGTATCCCAAATCCTGTCCGCCATTGCGCCCCCGATGGATCTGCACCGGACCAGGCGCGACCTGCCACCCGAGGCGCGCCTCGACAGCCGCCAACTCAGAAGTCGTCGGCTGCCAGGTTTCCACCCAAAGGGAGTCGGCTTTGGCAAACACCTTGGCCAACGCCTGTTCGGGCGTGTAATAGACCTTGACCGCTTCCTGCCCGTCCGGACTCTCGGTCACGCCATCGCCCTGAGCCCAGGCGCGCTCGGCGGCACCGGTGCCGAGCACCAGTGCCAGGAGCAGAATTGCCGCTGCCTTGTTCATAAGACTCCCGACCTAGAAGTACGTGGCGAAGGAGAAAAAGAAGCGCCCCTCGGCGTCGCCCTTTTCGCCCCCGACCGGCGTCTGCCAGGCCCAGTTGTAGTCCATCTTGAAAACCGTCTCTTCGGTGGGCCGGAAGTTCAGGCCCAGGGTAAATCCTTCTTCGCTTTCGCCGTCCTGATCCGTGTCGTAGTCGATCCAGTCGACCCGCGCCACCGCCGTGAAAACCGAACCCTGCAGCGCCGCATCGTGCAACAGGTGGTAATTCACCTGGCCGTACAACCCCGACTGTTTGCCCGCCACCGTAGGCAGCGCCACTTCGTCCACGTCAGCGTTGACCAGGGCCGCTTCGCCCTGCAGCTCCAGGGCGCCAAAGACCCATTTGGCATCCAGCGCCGTGATCGTCAGGCGGTGCTCACCGGCGTCATCGTATTTCCCCGAGTGCACCGAAAGGCCCAGGTTCGCGCCCAGGGTCGGACTGAAGCCCGCCCGCGCCACAATAGATTTATCATCGTTGTTGTCCTGTTTCTGGCTACCGCGGCCACTGCGGACGCGCAATTTTTCGGCGCCCGGATCACCGCTGATCACGCCTTCATTGAACCCGTTGACCAGATAGGCCTGGTAGCTGAAGACCGACTCTTCGCCAGGATACATGGTGCCAAAAAAGCCCATCCCGGATTCACTCAAGGTCGAGGGGATCAACTGGCGCGAAACCATCGGCCGGGCCGTCAGGTCGTTCAGCGGGCTGTCGTGCAGCAGGTTGAACGAGCCCAGCGGACTGAGCAGAACACCGCCGCGAAACTGCAGCCCTTCGCTCAGCTGGAAGTCCATCACGGCGTACTCCAGCTTGACCTCGCCATCGGCATCCGGGTTGCCCCCGTGCTCGAACTCGATCTCAGCCGAAACAGTCACGCGCTCGGAGACGTGCCCGGTGATGAAGGGCACAAAACGGTGCTGGTCAAAAGTGCTGCCGTCATCGGTCCACTCAAATTCCATGTCCATGTAGCCGCCCAGGACCGCGCCCTGGCCCAAAGTGGTCAGATAGGGTTTGTCGGTGATGCCACCGGCCTGCTCGGGACGATTGCTTGCTGTTTCGGCCGACGACGAATTCGCGCCGGCACCCAATACAACGCTCACCATCAACACCACCACAATGTGGCTGGTCTTCAGGTTCCGCAGAGCTTGCCAAAACATTCCATTGACCTCCAAATTCGGATGATTTCAGGCCGGACCCAGCCCGGCACTCCAATCCCGATGCCAACGGTAGGTCATCAAATTTGGTGTCCAAAATATTTTTTGTTGCAACAAAAATTCATTACTGACAACGAGTTGAAGCGCTTTTTTCAGGTCACATCAAGTTTAGATATTGCAAATCGTTATCATTTTTTAAAGCCGTTAAAAGATTGTCAAAATAATCGAACTGTTCTAGGGTACATTCCTGTGAATGGAACAAGCCGCAACCCTGCCAACCCCGAAAGTCGATCCCAACCCATGAACATCTCCTACTCACGCCCGCTGGATCTCGGCTGGAAGCGCATGAAGCGCACCCTGTTTCAGCCCTTCGATCTGGGGCGCTGGATGGTCCTCGGGTTTACGGCCTGGCTGGCCCAGTTGGCCAACGGCAGCGGCGGCAGCAGCGGCGCCCAGGACGCCTTTCGGATGGACAAGGATCTCGATCCGGACAATTTCAGCGAGGCCTTCGGCAGCGGCTGGGGATGGCTGACGGACTTTGTCAGTACGGGGGTCGGGGTCGTGCTCGTTGCCCTCGCTGTGGTGACCGTTCTGGTCATCACCGTGCTCTTGATCTGGCTGAGCAGCCGCGGGCGGTTCATGTTCCTGGACAATCTGGTTCACAACCGGACCGAAGTCACCCAACCCTGGCGCGATTTTCAGCGCCACGGCGACAGCCTGTTCCTGTGGACCCTGGGCTACAGCATCCTGGCGATGATAATTGTCGGGGCTTTGGTCGTCGGGTTGGTCATTATTCTGGTGCCAGCGGTGGCTCTGGACCTGTCCGGCGGCGTGAGCCTGTTGCTGGCCATGGGGTTGGGAACCATCTTTTTCGCCGTGATCGTGATCCTGTCCTACATCGAATATTTCCTGCACCATTTTGTCGTCCCGATCATGTACAAACATGGTGTCAGCACGTCTGACGCGTGGCGCATTTTCCTGCCCGTGTTCCAGACCAAACCCGGTTCTTTTATTGTGTTTGGCCTGTTTTATCTCGTGGTCAGCATCGGGATGGTATTGGCATTTCTGATCGCCGGCTTGATGACCTGTTGCCTGGGCTTTATCCTGATGGCATTGCCTTACCTCGGCGCTGTGGTCACTTTGCCAATGACGGTTCTGGCCCGCTTCATGAACCTGGAGTTTTTGGCCCAGTTCGGCGACGACTACACCCTGTTGCCGCCCCTGACACCGGTCGATCCACCCCATCCCTACTCAGGATATGACAACGTCGATGGGACAGTGGTCGGACCCGAGGACATCAGCGAGGATACCGGCGGAGACGAGCCGGGGCCGCAAGGCCCCTGAGATCAGGAAGTAGTCCAGGCGCCAGCCCACGTTCCGTTCGCGCACTCCCGGGCGGTTGCTCCACCAGGTGTAGTGACCGCCGCCGGTCTCGAATTCCCGGAACGTGTCGATGAAACCCGCCTTGACGATATTGTCGAAGCCCAGCCGTTCTTCGTCGGTGAAACCCGCGTTGCGGCGGTTGGATTTGGGGTTGGCCAAATCAATCTCCTGATGCGACACGTTCAAGTCCCCGCAGAACACCACCGGTTTTTTCTTCTCCAGCTTGCGCACGAACTTCAGGAAGTCCTTGTCCCATTCGTTCTGGCGGTAGTCCAGGCGGGCCAGTTCGCGCTGGCTGTTGGGCGTGTACACCGTGACCACGAAATAGTCGGCAAATTCGGCGGTCAGCACCCGGCCTTCGGTGTCATGCTCGGCGCTGCCCAGGCCCGGGTAAACATTCAATGGCGCCTCTTTGCTGATGATCGCCGTGCCCGAGTAGCCCCGCTTCAACGCCGGGTTCCAGGTCATCGTGTAGCCCGGCAGCTCCAGCTCCACCTGATCGGGCAGGGCCCGCACTTCCTGCAGGCAATACACGTCCGCCTGGTCCCGCTCTACGAATTCGGCAAAGCCTTTTTTGATGCAAGCCCGCAAGCCGTTGACGTTCCAGGATACCAGTCGCATGCGCACTCCCGTTCGGGTTGGATGATTTTCGCAATTTCCATTCAGATTTTTAACGCACGTAGCCCAGCGAGCGCAACTGCTCGCGGGTCGCTTCGTCCAATTCGACTTCGCTGCGGCCGCCAGGTCGGTAAATCGACAACTCCTGCTCGAGCAGAGCCCGCAGGGCCCCGACGTCGGCCGGGCGGGTGGCAAACACATTGTCTTTTTGCGCCGGGTCGGTCGACAGGTCATGCAGCTGGATCTCGCCGTCGCTGCCGAGTGTCAACCGCACATCCCCAACCCGAATTGTGCGCAATGAGCGTTCCAACGGGTCACGATCCAGAGCGGGATTCAATCGATGCAACGAACTCACCAAACTCTTTTGGGGCCGGGCATACTCGGCGACCAGCGGCCGGCTGGATGCCGAAGGCTGGGCCAACAACGAATGGCTGTGGAAGGGCACATCGCCGGCCTCCACCTGGGCCAATTCGCGCACCGTAGCGTAGAGGTCACTCAAGAGCACGGGATCATTCCGCTCACCAACCGGAAGGTAGCCCGGTGCCCGCACGATCAGCGGCACCGCCAGCAGCGATTCGTGCAGGCTGAACTGGTGATCCACCATCCGGTGATCACCCAGGTTTTCGCCATGGTCCGAACAGACGATCAGGATCGTATTTTCGTCCAGGCCAAATTCCGTCAACGAAGCGGTGATGCCCGACAGCAGGTGATCCACCGAAGCCACATCAGCCCAGTACAGGTCCTGCAGCTGCTTCCAGTCCACATCTTCGTAGGCGTGCACGCCCGCCTGATACTCCAAGCCCCACAGGCCGGTGACCTGTTCGTCGGCCGGCCGACCGGACTTGCGGTTGGCCGGTGGCGGGTCGTAGGGCAAGTGGGCTTCCAGCAGGTTCACAAAAGCGAAGAACGGTTTTTCCTCGGTCTGGGCCTTGACCCAGCGTCGGAAAAACGTGACCGAGGCGCGGCCGCCCGAATCGCCCCGCCAGGTGCCCGGATCACCGGGAATGCCCCCCAAA
This sequence comes from uncultured Fibrobacteraceae bacterium, assembly GCA_964562635.1. GTDB lineage: Bacteria > Krumholzibacteriota > Krumholzibacteriia > LZORAL124-64-63 > LZORAL124-64-63 > JAGRNP01. The sequence continues at coordinate 9,543 of CAZLUL010000006.1, forward strand.
AGCGGCGCTTCCTTGCGCTCGGCAAAGCCCCGCAGCAAGCCGGTGGTGCGATCCGACAGCCAGGGGTTGCTGTAGAAGGCTGCCGTGGCATAGCCCTCGGCTGACAGAAGTTCCGCCAGGGTGGTCTTGTCGGCATCCAGTTTGGGATTCTGATGGGTGCAATGGTGGCCGGCCGCGGCCAGGCCGGTGAACATCGAGGCATGGGAAGGAACGGTCCAGGGGGCGTTGGCCCAGGCGTTGTTGAAGACGGTGCTTTCGGCGGCCAGGGCCAACAGATTCGGCCGCGCGGCCGGGTCGAGGTGGTCCAGATCATCCCGCACGGTATCGAGCACGACCAGGACGATGTTGGGCCGGGGCTTTTGTTCGCCACAACCGGCGCTCAACAGCAGAACGGCCGCCAGCACCATGAGTAGAAAATTTCGCTTTTTCCTGACCTGAGCCATGCCCGGTTCTCCTTCTGGTTGCCAACGCCCCATGATTCGGTGCAGAAGGTACAACACATCGGGAAAGGAAGCCAGTAGCAGGCCTTCACAGCAAAACGCGGAGCCACCATGACAGTGGCTCCGCGCTGAATAATCCCGCCGAAACGACCTACGTGCCTTCGTCCGCCCTGAAATTCAGATCTCCACTGGCGCCCGTCAAGGCCACCGTCAGGACCCAGTCTCCCGCCACGCCGACGTCGGTGTCCATGCTGCCGCCCGCGGCCATTGAACGGGTGTACACGACGGTGCCCGCCGACTCCTTGATCGTCAAAACGGCCGTGCCACCGGAGATGGCGCTGGACAGATCCACCGAAGCGAACGTGCTGGCGTTGTCCCACGTATAGCTGAAGGAACCGGTATAATTGCGGACCGAAGAAACCTGAAACTCGAACGACTGGGTGCCGTTGATGATTTCAGGCTGGATCCCGGGGCTGACCGGGTCCGAATCGCTGCAACCGGTTGCGGCGAATAACGTGCAAAGGGCAAGTATTGCAGCCCAACCAGATAGTCTTTTGCGATTTATCACAAGAATCTCCCGTAGTTACCCCGACAGCAAAATGGCTATATCATACCGCGAGAGTATGGGTTAACAGCCCCATACAGTTTCAGGCTCGGACATCATCTGAAATCGGAGCAAGACCGTGTCCAAAATGGACGGCGATTGGAAAATACCCCTGGTATTCAACCCAACCGCTTTTCTTCCCGCAAGCAATACAACGTCGGCACCGTAAACAGCGTGATCAGCGCCACGACCATGCCGCCAAACGAAGGGATCGCCATCGGAATCATGATGTCGGCGCCGCGCCCGGTCAGGGTCAAGATCGGCAGCAGGGCCAGGATCGTCGTGGCACTTGTCATCAACGCCGGCCGCACGCGGCGATTAGCCGCCTCCACGGTGGCCCGCCTCACCGCCGCCCGGTCGTCCGGACGCCGTTTGGCAAAGGTCAGGTCCATATAGGTCGCCATCAATACGCCGTCGTCCGTCGCGATGCCAAACAGGGCCAGGAATCCCACCCAGATCGCCACACTCAAATTGATCGGGTGAATGCTGAACAGTTCCCGCAACGGCACGCCCACGACGCTGAAATCCAGGAACCACGGCTGGCCGTACAGCCAGACCATCACGAAGCCCCCGCTCCAGGCCACAAAAACCCCGGCAAAGACCATGGACGTGGTCAGCACTGACTTGAACTGCAGATACAAAACGAGGAAGATCAACATCAGGGCCACCGGCAGGACCACGGCCAATGTCTTCTCGGAACGCACCTGGTTTTCGAAGGCGCCGGCAAAGGTGTAGTTGACGCCTTCGGGCAGCACCATCTCCCCGTTGTCGCGCAAGGTGTTCAGTGTCGTTGCGGCCCGCTCGACCACATCCACTTCGGCCTCGTCGGCGTCCTTGTCGAAAATCACATAGCCGATCAGGAACGTGTCTTCGCTCTTGATCGTCATCGGCCCGCGCACGTAGCGGATGTCCACCAGACTGCCCAGCGGCACGTTCACGCCATCGGCCCCGGTGACCAGGATGCGCTTGATCTCTTCCAGGTCATCCCGCCGTTCGCGGGCATAGCGCACCAGCACCGGATAGCGCTCGCGGCCTTCCACGGTGGTCGTGGCTTTCGCGCCACCGACTGCCGACTGGATCACCGTTTGCACACGATCAACGGTCAGCCCGTGGCGCGCGATCTCTTCGCGCTTGATGACCAGCTCCAGGTAGGGTTTGCCCACCACCCGGTCGGCAATCACCGTTGCGGCATTGATGCCCGGCACATCTTTCAGGTGCTTTTCGATGATCAGGGCGGCTTCTTCGATGGCCGCCAGGCTCGGCCCCTTGACCTTCACGCCCATGGGCGCCCGCATGCCGCTTTGCAACATGACCAGACGGGTGGCGATGGGCTGCAGCTTGGGCGCCGAAGTCGTGCCGGGAATTTTCGCAACCCGCACGATCTCCTGCCAGATGTCGTCCTCGGACCGGATCTCGTCACGCCACTGCCGGAAAAACCGTCCCCGGCCGTCGGGAATCAGTTCGCCGAATTCGTCCCGGGCAAACGTGTTTTCGCCGCGGTCGTATTTGAAGCGCTGCCGGCGCCCCGCCTCGTTCAGGCGGTACTCGGATTTGTAATTGACGACGGTTTCGATCATGGAAATGGGCGCCGGGTCCAAAGCCGTTTGGGCCCGCCCCAGTTTGCCGACCACCTGCTCGACCTCGGGAATAGTGGCGATGGCCATGTCGATTTTCGACAGCACATCGCCCGCCTCGCCGATCGAGGCATGAGGCATCGTGGTGGGCATGTACAGAAAGGAACCTTCATCCAACGGGGGCATGAACTCCTTGCCCAGACCGGGAAACTCGTGGCGTGGACCGGACCAGAGGCGGGACCAGGTCGAGCCATCGGCGCCGTTTTCGCCCGCGCCCGGCAACACGCCGAACACCCGGTCAAATCCCAGCCAGGACAGACTGCCCCACAGGATCAGCAGCACAGGCAGAGCCAGGAACAACACCTTGTGGTCCAGGCACCAACCGAGCAAGCGGCCGTAAACGCGTCCAAAGGCCGAAAAGATCCCCAGGACGCCTCCGATGACCACCAATACAAAAAGGATGTTCAGAAACAGGCTGCGGCCAGGCCCCAGGGGCAACCACTGGCCGGCCAATAGCACGGCCGCCACCACAGCCAGCGCCAGATTGAACATGCCCTGGCCTTGCCACCAGGGTTTCCTGACGCCGCTGTCAACAGTAGTCCGGCGCCGGCGGAATTTTAGCCCCAGCAGCAGGTGCGCCATCGGGGGAATCACCGTGATGGCGATGATCACCGAAGCCATCAGGGCAAAGGTCTTGGTGAATGCCAGGGGCCGGAACAGCTTGCCCTCGGCCGCCAGCAGGGTAAATACCGGCAGAAAGCTGATCACGGTGGTCGCCACCGCCGTGAGCACCGCGCCGCCGACCTCGCTGCTGGCCACGTGGATGGTTTCGCGCAGGGACGGGGCATCGTCCCCCAACAGTTCCGCTTTTTCCCGCCGTGAAAGAATGTTTTCCACCAGGATCACGCCCATGTCCACCATGGTCCCGATGGCAATGGCGATACCTGACAAGGCCACGATATTGGCGTCGACGGCGAACACTTTCATGGCCACAAAAACCATCAGCACCGCCAGTGGCAGCAACCCGGCGACCAGCAGGCCCCCGCGCAGATTGCGCACCATGACGATCACGACGATGATCGTGATCAGGATCTCCAGGCGCAGGGCTTCGCCCAGGGTGCCGAGAGTTTCCTGGATCAACCCACTGCGGTCATAGAATGGCACAACGGTGACCTGGCTGAGCCGGCCATCGGGTAAGGTCTTGCTGGGCAACGAGGGTGCGATCTCCGCGATTTTATCTTTGACCCGGTTGATCACGGCCAAGGGGTTTTCTGCATAGCGCACGACCACGACGCCACCGACCGCTTCGGCGCCTTCCTTGTCCAGGGCTCCCCGACGCAGGGCCGGGCCCAGAGAGACATGGGCCACATCGCCCAACAGGACCGGCACGTTGTTGCGCACCGCCAGCACGCTCTGTTCGAGGTCCGCCACACTGGAGATCGATCCGACGCCGCGCACGACGTATTCAACCCGGTTGATCTCCAGGCTGCGTGCCCCCACATCGCGGTTCGATTCTTTCACCGCTTGAATGACCTGCTGCAGGCTCAGGCCGTGGAACCGCAAGGCGTCCGGATCCACATCGACCTGGTATTCCTTTTGAAAACCACCTACCGAAGCGACCTCCGATACGCCGCCGGCCGCCAGCAGGGCGTCCCGCACATAGTAGTCCTGGATGGTGCGCAGTTCGGCCAGATCCCAGCCGCCGGTGGGGCGACCGTCTTGGTCCCGGCCCTCGAGGGTGTACCAGTAGACCTGGCCCAAGGCCGTAGCATCCGGACCCAACGCGGGCCGCACTTCGTCAGGCAGGGTGCCGACCGGCAAGCTGCCCAGTTTTTCGAGAATCCTGGTGCGCGAATCGTAAAAGTCGCTCTTCTCGTTGAAGATCACGTAGATGGTCGAAAACCCGAAAAAGCTGTAGCTGCGCACGGTCTTGACCTGGGGCAGGCCCAGTAGCGACACCGTCAATGGGTAGGTGATCTGGTCTTCGACATCCTGGGGGCTGCGCCCGGGCCAGTCGGTAAATACGATCTGCTGGTTCTCCCCCAAATCCGGGATTGCATCCACCGGCACGGGGTCCCGGGGCAGTGGGCCGAGTTGCCAATCAAAGGGGGATACGACGGCTCCCCAACCCACAAAGAGCAGAACCAGCAGAAAGACGATCAGTTTGTTGTCGAGGCAGAAGCCGATCAGGCGGCCCAGTATACCGGTGGTCACGTTCCTGGACTCGGAAGAGGATTGCTGAGCCATCTATTTCTCCCCGCCGGCCAGTTCAACCTGGGAGCCGCAACGCAGCATGGAAGCCCCATAATAAGGGTTGGCCGTAGTCTCACCGGACTGCAACCAGAAGGCACCGGCGCCATCCATGGCCATGGGGCAATGAAAACGGCGCACCGGCGAGTCGGACTCGCCCTCGAAAGTGGAAACCGCCAGCCAAAGCGTATCGCTCAGGGGCTCGAACGCCATGCGCCGCGCGGCGATGTCCTTGGCACCGACGGTCAGACTGGCCGCAGTATTCAATTCATCACTGAGCAGGTTCCAGAACCTGGCGCCGTTGGCATCCAGCAGGGCCGTATCGCAGGACAATCCGGCCAGGGCCTGTTGCACGCCGTGGGCGGCGTGACCAGCTTGACCGTCGTCGTCACCGGCCAGAGCGACCTGCAGCTGGTAGTATTTTTCGACAACCGTTTGGAGACCCGCGCTGAAGCATTCCGGTGCGACAAAAGGCGCGATGTCGATCACTTCGCTGACTGATTCCCGATTGGCCATTTTCACACCGCCACCTTGGTGGTCGTGGCCTGGTGCCGAGCCCCCGCCGGTCGGATTCATCATGCTGGGCTGGGCCTGGATCTGCAGGGCGCTGTCGATCTTGAAATTGCCGCGGGTCACGACTTCATCGCCTTCATTCAAGCCCGAAACCACCAGGTAGTAGTCTCCGGCCCGTGGACCAAGCACCACCTGTCGGCCCGAAAACACCGGACCGTTTTCGCCATCATGCTTCAGATAGACGACCGCCCGGTCGCCGGTCAACAGCGGCGCCGAAGCGGGGATCACCAACGGCGGCGTGGCCTGGGACTCGTCGGTCACCGGCATGCCGTCCGTATCGAGGGCAGCTTCGACCTTCCCCACAACCAACATGCCGGGCTTCAACAGTCCGGCTCTGTTGTCCACCGCGACGCGCACCTCGATTGTGCGCGTGCGTTCGTCCAGCACCGGATTGATGAACAGGATATCGCCCGTAAATTCGCGACCGGGAAAAGCCCGGGTGGTGAAGGTCACGCCCTGGTCCTCGCGCAACCAGGCCACGTCCGTTTCAAAGGCTTCCAGGGAGATCCAGACCTGGGACAGGTCGGCAATGGCGTACAGCAGCGAACCGGTCTTGACGTAGGAGCCCACAGTCGCCTTGCGCTCAACCACCACGCCGCCAACCGGCGCGGTCACCGCCAGATGGTCGCTGATGGCCTGGCCGGCGGTAATGGCGCGGATTTGTTCGTCCCCCATGCCCCACAGGCGCAAGCGTTCGGTGGCCGCCTTCAGGTTCGCGGCCGCGCTGCCGGCCAGAGATCCGTTTTCGGCGCCCTGTCGGGTCGCCTGGGCTGCGGCCTGCAACTCAGCCTGAGCGGTGTACAATTCGGGGCTGTAGATCTCGGCCAGTTTCATGCCGGCGGTCACTTCCTGGCCCGTCGCATCGACATACAATTTGTCCAGCCGACCGCCGACCCGGGCGTTGATGGTGCGGGTGCGGGTTTCGTCAGCCGAGACTTTGCCCACCAGACGCACCGCCCGGGTCACAAAGCGGCGCTCAACAAAATCGGTGGCCACGTCGGCCAACGCGGCCGCCGTCTCGGTCAGGGCCAGGTCACCGGGCGCGAGGCCCGCCGAGGTGTTGTCCTCCAGCGGAATCAGGTCCATGAAGCAGATGGGGCACTGCTGGTCATTGGACGGCAGGATGATCTGCGGATGCATGGAACAGGTCCAACGGGTCGGGGCCGCCTCTTCGCTGTGAGCGTGGCCATCACCAGCAGGTGCCGAACCGCCGCCCCCGCGCACCAAAAATCCCCCGGCAAAAGCGGCCACGACAATGGCCACCACCAGCAGGGTCTGTCTATTCAAGACACCGGTTTTGCGTTCGCTATTCATGACCTATTCGCCTTCGCTTTCGGATGCACTTTCGGTTCGGGGTCCGGGCAGGTTGCCTCGGGCCAGATCATCCATCGACACCCCCAGCAGGGCGCCCAAATCGTTCAGAGCCAACAGGCGGTCGGTGCCCGCCCGCAGCAGGGCCAGCTCCAGACCCAGATGAGCCTGGCGCACGGCCTGCAGATCATCAAATGAGGCTTGGCCCGATTCGTAACTCGCCGTGATCACCGACAGGTTCTGTTCGTTGCGCGGCAACAGGGTCTCGCCATAGAGAACCAGGTTGCGACCCGCCTCGCGCCAGGCAAAGAGAGCATTTTCGAGCTGTCCGTCGAGTTGCAGCCGGGTATCGGTCAAGCCCGCATTGGTGGCGCGCAACATGCTCGCCGAAGCCTTCTGCTGGGCATCGACCTGGCCGCCCCACAGCGGAATGTTCACCGCCACCCGCGCGATCACCGGATCGCGGCCGCTGTCTTCAACGCCGGGCATGATCGCATCTCCGGTCATGATGTAGTCCACACCCAGGGTCAGGTCCGGATAGGAGCGGTGATCGGCGGCGGCCACGTTGTGACGGCGACTTTCCTGCTGGTAACGCCAGGCACCCAGGGTAGGATTGTTGTGTTGCAGCGTTGCGGACAGAACCTCGTGCCCGGGCAATTCCGCCCTGACCAAGGCTGCCGGTAAGTCCGCCAACACGGGAGCGGGCTGGCCCGGACTCAGACCCGCGGCAATATTCAGCTGAGCCGCAGCCGGTGTCAGCCGGTCCTGCAGCCCGGCCAGGCGGGCATCCAGACGACCGATGTCCATCTGGGCATTGAGGACCGAGGCGTACGGCCCCTCACCTGATTCGTACTGGGCACGGGTGTGGATCTCGGTCTGGCGGGCGAGTTCGAGATTGCGCTCGACGATGCCGATCTGGCCCTGGATGAAACCCAGCTCGTACCACGCCGTACGCACGTCCCGCTCCACCTGCCAGCCCAGACCGCGCAGGGTTTCACCGGCGGCGTCGGCCTCGCTGGCCGCGCTGCTTTCCTTGGCCGACAAAGTGCCGAACCAGGGAAAACTCTGGCTCACGCTGAAAACCCGTTGCTGCGGACCCACCCGGGTCTCGACCGGCACGATCATCTCGCCCCAGGCCAGCTTCAGGCCCGGCATGGCACCGGCGCGGCGGGAATTTTCCCACAGCACGACCGACCGCGCAGCCTGGGCCTCCAGGCGCGGGTTGTGGCTGCGGGCCCAAGACAAGTAGTCAGCCAAGGCGGCCCCAACCGGGAACCTTTCCGGGGCCGATTGGTCAGAACCCTCAGCGGTGGTCTGGCCGGCCGCCAGCGGAACCGACAACAGGGCCAGTGACAGGGCCAGCGACAGGGCTACTGGCCAGACGCGAACCTGAAGCTGAATGATTCGATCAGGGGTCATACTCTTATCCCAGACTTTCGCGGGTGCTTTCAAAAGGGGCCATCCTCGGTTTCGACTGCCAACTGCAAGAAATAGACCTCAGGCCTATATCTTGCATACCAACAACTTACGGGCTCTCAGACGGGGCCAGAGCAGATTTTTGAAGAATATTCTCCAATGAACTCTAGAATATTCTCAAACCGTAGACCAACATCGCCTTTGCCGACAACCAAAAGGATGCGCCCATGACCACCACCGCAGATCAAGGCAACAACACTGCCGGGGAATTTCTGCGGAAATACGGACTGGCCCTGGCCATGATCCTGATCATCAGCGCCCTGCACTACCTCACGCCCCATGGCGGTGGTCAAGAACACGCCGGCCACACCGGATCTCCACCCTGGTGGGCCAACCTGCACGGGATCTATCGGCGGCTCTACTACTTCCCCATTATCCTGGCCGCGTTTCGTGGCGGCCCCCGCGGTGGCGAACTGGCTGCGCTGCTGGTCATCGCTCTGTACATCCCCCACGCCACCGGGCGTATCGGGCACGATCCGGGCTCACCCACCGAAAAATTCCTGGAGATGGGACTCTATCTCGGCGTCGGCTTGGTGACGGGAATCCTGGTCGGCCGTATCAATGCGGCCCGGACACGATTGCAGGCCACCGCCGAGGACTTGCAGGCCGCCCTCGATGAAAAGACCGTCATGGAGGCCGAGTTGGTACGTTCGGCCCGCCTGGCCGCAGTAGGCCGTTTGTCGGCCGGACTGGCCCATGAAATTCGCAATCCCCTGGCCAGCATCCAGGGTTCAGCCGAAGTGCTGGGTGACGATTACCCGCCGGAGCACCCCAAGGGCGGCATGTTCCGCATCATGCTCGAAGAAACCGCCCGCTTGAATCAGGTGCTGACCCGGTTTTTGGCCTACGCCCGTAGCGAACCCGGAGACCGCGCGCCTTTTGACCTCGGTGCCGAGGCCCAGGCGGTGCAGCAGTTGCTCGCCCTGCAACCCGACACTCCGGCCCTGCAAATCAGCGGCCAGACGGATCTGAAAGCCATGGGCGATCCGGAGCAGATCCGGCAAGTCCTGTTGAACCTGGCCCTCAATGCGGCCGCGGCCGCCGGGCCCGAGGGGAAAGTCGAACTGGTGCTTGAGCGCACCGGCAACTTGGCCCACTGCCGGGTGCTGGACTCGGGACCGGGCTTTTCGGCCGAGGCGGTCGAGAATTTCGGCACGCCGTTTTTTTCCACCAAACACGAAGGCACCGGCCTGGGCCTGGCCACCAGCCTGCGCATCGCCGAAGACCTGAGCGGCACCCTGCAGATTGATCCGGACCAGACCGTCGGCGGCAGCATCACGCTGACCCTGGCTGCCGCCGACACTCCTTAACCTGTGCCCTGGAGCCGATAGCCATGTCCCGCATCCTGCTGATCGACGACGACCACAACCTGCGCGAGGTCGTGCGCTTTATTCTCACCGAAGCCGGCCACGATGTGGTGCCGGCCAAGAGTGGCGAAGAAGGCCTGGATAAAATGGACTGCGGGCCGGATCTCGTCGTCTCGGACATCCAGATGCCGGGCATCAACGGCCTGGAAGTGCTGCGCCGCATCCGCGAAGCGGATGATGGGGTGGGCGCGCCGCCGGTGATCATGTTGACGGCCCACGGCACGGTCGAGCAGGCGGTCGCAGCGATGCAACTGGGCGCCTTCACCTACCTGCTGAAACCCTTTGCCCGGGACGAACTGAAACTGACGGTGGAGCAGGCCCTGCGCACCCGCAATCTGGAACAGGACAACGTGCGTTTGCGCGGCCTGTTGAAGCGGCGCCAGTCGGACTCGGGCCTGGTCTACCGGTCGGCGCGCATGAAACAATTCATGACCGACCTGCGCCAGGTTGCCCCCAGTGACGCCACGGTGATGATCGTCGGCGAGAGCGGCACCGGCAAGGAACTGGCGGCCCGGGCCTGTCACGACCTGAGCCCGCGCTGGGACCAGCCCTTTGTGGTCGTCAACTGCGGCGCCATTCCCGGCCAACTCATGGAGTCGGAACTGTTTGGCCACGCCAAGGGCGCCTTCACGGGGGCGGACAAGTCCGTGCCGGGAAAAATCCGGTCGGCCGAGGGCGGCACCTTGTTTTTGGATGAAATCGCCGAGTTGCCCCTCGACCTGCAGCCAAAACTGTTGCGGGTGCTGGAGTCCCATCAGGTTGATCCGGTAGGCAGCAGTTCAAGCGTTGCGGTCGATTTTCGGCTGGTCTGCGCGACCCACCGTGACCTGGAAAAAGAGGTGGCCGAAGGTCGCTTCCGCGAAGATCTGCTCTACCGAATCAATGTGCTGCAATTGGGCCTGCCGACCCTGCGCGAGCGGCCCGAAGACGTGGCGCTGCTTTGGGACCATTTCACATTACTGCACGCCGGGGAGGACGTCGCTTCGGAGCCGGCCATGCGCGCAGAACTGGACGCGCGGCCCTGGCGAGGCAACGTCCGGGAACTGAAGAACCTGAACCAGCGCCTGGTGCTGATGCGGCGCGGCGACAAAATGACCCTGGCAGACCTGCACCGGTTGGCCCCCCAGGCGGGGTCCATCGCCCCGGCCACGCCGGCGGCCACCGCCGAGCCGGGCGGGCTGCCTCTGGGGCCGTTGCCCGAAACCGGCCTGTCGCTGGTGGAACTGGAAAAGGAAGTCATCCGGCGGGCGCTGGCGATCTGCGGCGGCAACCGGACCAAGACGGCGGTCTTTCTGGACATCCCGCGGCACGTATTGGTCTATCGGATCAGCAAATACGAACTGGGGTAAATGAAAAAGCCACCGCCCAAGCTGAGCGGTGGCTTTTTTCGAATGACCCGAAGAATCAATCCATGCCAAAACCGATGCGGAATTCGAGCCACTGCTGGGCATCCACATCTCCTGCGCTGAACGCGTAGTTGTACCGGATCGAAGCCCAGCCGACAAACGAATCCCACGGTAGGCGCAGGCCCACTTCGGGGGCGATCGCCAGATGCCAGTTGTCCTGGTTCCGTTGCCATACCCCAATTTCAGTACGCCGATGAATATAGGCTGTGCCGGCATTGATGCCGTAAAACGGCCGCTTGCTGCGCTTGTCGCCACCGGAATATTTGTGCCACGAAGCATAGATCGGCACGGCGTTGAGATAACGCCAACTCTTACCCGTCAGCGCAAAGTTGTCACCCTCAAAGGTGCCCTCAAAACTCTCGGTGAAAACATCCCAACTGGCGTTGATGCCGTAGGCCATGTCGCGAGTATAAAAATTGCGCCACTCCAGAGTTGCCCCGCGAAACTGCAGGCCCGAGGTGTGGTCACTGGCGTCGCCGAGGGGCAGCGAAATATTCCAGGCTACGCCAAATGTGTTTTTGCTGGCGCTGGCGGAACCCGCGCTCAGGACCACCAGGACGAGACTCAAGAGCAACAGCTTGGTCAGGGATTGGTTTTTCATTACCGGACCCCCTGGCTGTTCTGCTTGGTCTGTGGTGCGGCGATCATGTAGGGAGATTGGCTGAACCCCTGGGCGACGCCTGTCGTGATTTTCCCGTGAGTTGCCGAGTTCGAACTGCTCAGGGCGCCGTTGATACCCGCACGCCACATGACCGGTGGCGGGGTGGCCGGATCGGTGGGATCGGCAATGCCGCGCAGATCCAAGGCCTGCCAGACAACCGAACCCTGCTTGAAATTCGCCACGCCGCTGGTTGGATAGTAGCCGCCGCCATAGCCGGGAGGATAGTACCCACCCCAGTAGCCCCAACTGCTCCAGGAAAACCAGGTGGTGGACTTGACGGCACCGACAGCCAGCCAGACGTCAGGCTTGGTGGTCTCCGGATTCATTTCGCGGGTGAATCCACGAGCCGCCATATTGTCCTGCAGCGCTTGCAGGATAGTCGGGTTGAACTGGGTATCGAGCGGTTCGGCCGTACTGTCGTCCACGTCCAGAACAACGACGGTATCTTCCATGGAATAGGTCATCAGCCCGGAGTAGTCGATGTCCGGGCTGTTGAAAGTGAGCACCAGGCCGATATCTTCCAGTTCTTCGGGTCCACCCGGGTAACAAGCGGCCAGGCTCAACGCCAACGCAGCGCTCAGACCGATCAGCACCAGGCGTCGCCATTGAGGGCTCCGTGGCAGCAGATTGTTCAAGATAAAACCTCCACATTGGTTCAGAATATTGCGTGCCTCCATGATATAAGTCTATCGCCCCTGCCCGCAACCTCTATTCGGCCAGTCTCTGCTAGTTCTTGGCCCCAGCCACGGTTCGGGTTATCATGGCGCCCAGTTGCCAAGCCCGATACCACCATCAGGAGTCTCCAATGGCCCATTCCGGTTCCAAAAAAGTGATCTACGCGGCCCTGGTCGGCAACGCGCTCATTGCCGTGACCAAGCTGGCCGCCGCCGCAACAACCGGCAGCTCGGCCATGCTCTCGGAGGGCATCCACTCGGTTGTCGATACGGGCAATCAGGTTCTGCTGCTGGTGGGACTCGGCCGCTCGCAGCGTCGGGCCGATCCCGACCACCCTTTTGGTTACGGCAAGGAGATCTACTTCTGGTCCTTTGTGGTGGCGATTATGATTTTTGCCGTGGGCGCCGGGGTGTCCCTATATGAGGGCATCCGGCATATTCAGCACCCTGCACCCATGGCCAATGCGAAGCTGAACTACATGGTTCTGGCCCTGGCCTTTGTCTTCGAAGGTGCGGCCTGGGCCTTCGCGCTGAAGGAATTCCGGCTCTCCAAGGGCCGGTTGGGCTATTTGCAGGCTGTGCGGCAAAGCAAGGACCCCGCCACTTTTGTGGTCCTCTTTGAAGATACGGCGGCCATGTTGGGAATCATCGTGGCCTTTGTGGGTATCTGGCTGGGTCAAGTGACCGGATTGGTGTGGCTCGATGGTGCCGCCTCGATCGTCATTGGCCTGATTCTGGGTTTGACGGCCTGGTTCCTCGCGATCGAGACCAAGGATTTGCTGATCGGTGAAGCGGCCGCCCCCGATTGTGTGGCCGGAGTGCGGAAATTGGCCGCCGGCACGTCCGGCGTGGTCAAAGTGAACGAAGTATTGACCCTGCACATGGGGCCCGAATACATCCTGGTCAACCTCAGCCTGGATTTTCAGGATGACTTTACGGCCGACCGCATCGAGACTGCGGTGGCGGAATTGGAAGTGGCGATCAAGGCGGACTGGCCGCTGGTGAAAAAGATTTTCGCCAAGGCCGAAGAACGGGGCCAGCGCGGCTGACAACTCCCCTGATATGACGGAACGACCGAACGGCAAGGAGCCGACATCATCACGCGCATCCGCAAAATTGTTTCCCTGTTGCTGGTCGGCCTGCTGCTGTGGCCTGCGGCCCTCGCTTGGGCCCAGGAATGGCAAACCCATCGCGTGCGGCGGGGCGAAAACCTGACGGCGATTGCGCGCCGATACAACGTTCTGGTCCAGGAGCTGCGGGATTGGAATTCCCTGCGCAGTGATGAATTGGCCATCGGCCAGAGTCTGCGCATTCCGGTCCAGGACCTCGAGTGGTACGTGGTGCATCGGGGCGACAACCTGACCGAGATCGCCCGGAAACATGATTTGACGGTGGACCTGCTCAAGCAGATCAATGGCTTGCGGGGCAATACCATCCAGCCCGGTCAACGACTCAAGCTGCACCCCACGCCCCTGGACGAAGCGGTGCATGTGGTGCTCAGCGGCGAATCTCTTTCGGAGATTGCCCAGCGCTACGGACTGACTCTCGACCGCCTCAAAGGCATCAACGGGCTCAAAAGCAATACGATCATCAAGGGCCAGAAATTGCGACTGAAGGCCTCGGAAAGCTCAGTGCACATGGTCGAAAACGGCGACGCTTTGTGGGAAATCGCGCGGGCCTACGGCATGACCGTCGCCGAAATCAAAGAACTGAACGGCATGACCTCGGACCGCATCTATCCCGGTCAGGAATTGAAGCTGACCGGCCAGGCCGCCACCAAGCGGGCCACCTACAAGGTCAAACAGGGTGATTTTCTGTCCGAGATCGCCCGCCTGCACCAGATGAGCCTGCGCGAGTTGCGCGAGTTGAACAACCTGAATGGCTCGGTGATTCATCCGGGCGATGTGTTGCGGGTGCGGTCGGTGCCGGGTTCGGCGCCCCGCCAAACACCACAGGGGTTGGACTGGAACATTTTCAAGGTGTCGGTACCGGGGGTTTCCATGGTGCAGGGCCCCAATGGTCCCTACTATTTCGCTCCGCCGAAGGCCTACCAACAAAAAAGCCGCAACTACTTCGAAGAGAGCCGCATCTCACCCCAGCGGGCCTACCGCAACGCCCGCAAATTGTGGGTCGAATTCGAAAAGACTGTCGACGGCATGGGTCGCCTGAGCAATGACCTGGCCGGCTGGAATTTTGTCCTGGATCCGGGCCACGGCGGCATCGATCCCGGCACCATCGTCAAGGCCAAGGACGAACAGGGCAAAGTCTTCTACATCGTCGAAGACGAATACGTGCACGACATCGCCCTGCGCACCTTTGTGCTGCTGCGGTTGCACGGCGCCACGGTGACTCTGACCTTGCTCAGCCCCAACCACCTCTTGCGCCAGAGCGAACCGGTCAACAGCACCTTTGTGCACGACCGCAACGAAGTGTTCAACAGCGCGGCCTGGAACCGCAGCAACAAACCCTCGGACTGGCCCAAGGGCGGCCAGAAATACCTGAACGCCCGCATCGATGTGGCCAAGCAGGCCTATAAGGGCACACCGGCCAACCGGCAGGTTTTCCTCAGCTTCCACGCCGACAACGTGCCGGCCTTTGGTGAAGTCGTTTCCCTGTTCTACTTCCAGAACCGCCACCGCACCGATACGGTCTCGCGCACGTTTGCCCGCAATTTGCTGCCCGCCATGGGCGCCGGGGCCCGGGCCACGGGCAAGGATCTGGGCGTATTGCGGCAGAACCCGGCGCGCTACAAGTTGCTGGTGGAGATGAGAAATCTGGCCTATCAGGACCACATCTGGGCCATCCGGTATGAAGAATTGCGGCAGCGGGATGCGCAGAAGGTTGTGCAGGCGCTATTGGCCGCAGTTGAAGGCAAATAACCGGCTCGGTCGGATGTCGCGGTCAAATCTCTCAGCGAATAACCCAGTTCTGAACGCCCTGCTCGGCCAGAAACTGCTCGGCCTCGGCCCCCCGCAGCATCGCCAGGGTGGCCAGCAAACCGGCCTCGGTGCAGGTGTCGCCCAGGACAGTCACCGACCGCGGGGCCTGCATGACCGGCCAGGCGGTGCGGGGATTCAGAATGTGCGGGTAGCGGATGCCCTCCCGCAGCAGAAAGCGGCGTGCGTCACCACTGGTGGCCAGGGCGCCAATACCCAGTTCGAGTTTGAGACCCGCGCTGTCCACCTGCCCCGGCAACTCGACTCCCACCTGCCAGGTTTGGCCGGAAGCCCGCCGGCCAACAGCCCTCAGATCCCCGCCAAAATTCACCAGCACCGGCGCGGTGGTGCGGTCGGCCAACAGGGTCGCCACCCGGTCCACGGCGTACTCCTTGCCCAACCCGCCAAGGTCGATCTCCATGCCCGGCGGCACGGTCACTTCGGGTCGCTGCCAACTGATGCGCGGCCAACCGATCAGCGGCAGCATGGCCTTGGCCTGTTTGCGCGAGGGGATGCCATGGCCCCCGTCGAATTTCCAGATGCGCCGCAGGACGCCACTGGTGACATCAAAACGCCCACCGCTGATCTCGTGACAGCGGTGGGCAAAATCCAACAGGTCGGCCGTTTCGTCGTCCACGGTGACCGGCTTGCCAGCCCCGTTGTTCAGCGCGTGCACGATGTTGTCGTCGCGGTAGCGGCTGAACTTCTGCTCAATGCGCCGGGCCTCGGCTTCGGCGGCCTCACACAGCAACCGGGCCTCGGTTTCCTGCTGCACCTCGACCAGAATCTCGCAGGGACTGGCCATGGCCTTGAACCGGCCCTGCCAATACGCCCCCTGCCGCACCACCTTCATCGCCGTCACTCGAACAGGCTGAAGGTGTAACCGATCTGAAAAATCAGGGCATCAACCGTGGGAAACAGGTCGAAGTCCTGCAGCACCCCAATCGCCTCGGCCGGATGGCTTTCTCCCGACTGGACGTAATATTCCAGCCGCAGAGTCAACTCGTGCCCGTCGCCAACAATGCGTCCGTGGGTCAGGCCGTACGTCACCGCCTGCATGTCACCCAACCGGTAGTCGGCCGAGGCATTTCCTGGCAGGGCTTCGCCGTCAACCAGGAAACCCTTGTAGAAATCCGCCGCCGCCTGGTTGTAGTAGCGCAGATGCGGTTTCAGGTATTTTCCGCCCCCCAAATTCCAGCGGTAGGTCAGGTCCAACGTGTGGGAGTTGATGCCCCAGTCGTCGGTGAAATACCGATACGAGAGGTGCACAATATCCCGGCCCAAATGCTTCGCCACCCGTCCGAAAAACACGTGTTTGGTCCGGGCATCCGGCCGGCTTTCGTACAGATAGGAATCGGTATCGCGGAGATCGCCGGTGACCGGAGCCACCACACTCAACATTTTGAAGGGGTCGGTCTGATAGTCACTCACATCGCTGTAGGTGTAGTTCAGATGGACCACGGTGCTGCGGTTGATCACCTGGGTCACGCCCAGGCCCAGATCCATCACCTGCTTGCTGCCATCGCCGGGCAGTTTGGCTTTCTGGATGCCCTCGGCCGGCATGGCCGACAAAGGCACCGGTCGGCCCCCTTCGGGGCTGATCGAATCGTTGAAATAGGCTCCGCGCAAGGCCACGGTCGTATTGCGCTGATTGAAATCCCGGCTCAGAGAGGCATTGCCGCCCAGCGAGGTGTAGTCGTACTCGCTCGAACCGTACAAACCGAAACTGAAGTTGGTCACGCGATTCAAGGGCATCGTCAGACCGGCGCTGAGCGCCACGCGCGTATCATGAAAGGTGTCGTCCAGCGGCGTTTCGCCCGGCGCCACCTGGTATGATCCATTGCCCGAAGGGCGGGTGAACGTTTGAGTGAACGACGCCGGTGTCGCCCCAGTGGCCGAAGCGCCCGTCAAGGCGTCGTACAACAAGCGAAAATTGAAGATCTTGCCGTTGGCGAAATCGTGTTTGCCATCGATGATGGCCTCGAAAGCGCTCACGCGATCGGGTTCGGTATAGCCCAGAATGGCGGTCTTGACCTCAGTGGCCTCGGCCGTCGCGCCGCCCAACCCCAGCAAGCCGCAGGCGCCCATGATGGCCGAACGCACGGCTCCGGTTTTGCTAGTTGCAGCCACAGCCACCTCCGGCGGTGCCCAGGCCACCGGTCGAGGCTTCCTTGCTGAAGTAGATGTGTTCGTCCAGGGCGGTGATCACCACATCCGGGTCGATTTCCATGCCCGGCTCTGCCAACAGATCTCGTTCCCAGGGCTTGACGCCCATGCTGGCGCAACCGGTGGCGCCGCTGAGCAGGACGCCCGCCAGCAGGTACAGGCCGCCGGCGCGGAGTATCTCTTTGAATCGTACCATCGCTACTTTCCTTCCAGGGCGGCTTGAATTTCCGCTTCGTGCTTGTCGCCATCAGCTTTCAAAAATCCGACGTAACTGGTGATCAACTGGCCCGACCGGTCATACAGATAAGAACTGGGCATCCCTTCCAAATCGTAGTGGGCGGCCAACGTTCCGTCCGGATCGCTGAACTGCCCGATGCCCGGGGCCAGCGTGGCGGCCATTTTTTGGGCGGCGACCGGCTTCTTGTCGAGGTTGATCGTGACAATTTGCAAGCCCTGATCCCCATACTTTTCCTGCATGGCATTCAACCAGGGCAGCGAGTGCCGGCAAGGCACGCACCAGGAAGCCCAAAAGTCCACCAGGACCACCGAGCCTTCGTATTTGATCAGGTCAAAACTGGCCGCCGGCTGCGAGATGGCCTTGGCCGTCGGTATTTCCTGAGCCCAGGCCGCACCTGCGGTTCCGAGCACCAACGCCACAGCCAGTAGAGTATTGCGGATCATCTGCATCACGTCTCCCTTGATATGGTCAGTCATGTTTACGAATAAGATATGCGCGCCGCCATGTATCTGGTCATCGTGGCGGCAATCGGCTATGATCCCCAGCATATTGTCTGGTACAATGTTTGTCCCCCAGCTGGAGACGTAGCCTTATGCCAAGTTCCGCATCCATGCACCGAATCCTACTCCTGGGGTTCCTGTTTGTCAGTGTTTTCCTGTCCGAGGCGGCCGCCGCCGACCGCATCACCGGCCGCGATTTTGCCACCCGCAGTGAGGTCATCGCGCAGCACGGCATGGCCGCCACCAGCCAACCCCTGGCGACCCAAATTGCCCTGGATATTCTCAAGCAGGGCGGCAACGCCGTGGACGCGGCCATCGCCGCCAACGCGGCCCTCGGCTTGATGGAACCGACGGGCAATGGCATCGGCGGCGATTTGTTTGCCATCGTGTGGGATGCCAAGACAGAAAAACTGTATGGTCTGAACGCCAGCGGGCGTTCGCCACAGAGCCTGACTTTGGCCGATTTTCAGGAACGAAACCTGACCCAGGTGCCGCCCTACGGCCCGCTGCCTGTCACGGTACCTGGCTGTGTCGACGGCTGGTTCGAACTGCACGAGAAATTCGGTCAACTCGACATGGATCAGGTTCTGGCCCCCGCGATCGGGTATGCCCGCGAGGGTTTCCCGGTCACCGAACTGATTGCCCACTACTGGCAATTGAGTGTGCCGACGCGCCGCGACCACGCCAACTTCCTCGAGACCTTCACCACCGACGGCAAGGCTCCCGGCAAAGGCGACATCTGGGTGAACAAACCCCTGGCCGACACGTTGGAAAAAATCGGGCGCGAAGGCCGGGATGCCTTCTACAAGGGCGACCTCGCCGAGGTCATCGCCCGGACCGTGCAGGACGCCGGCGGATTCCTGACCGTGGCAGACCTGGCCGCCCACCGCAGTGAATGGGTCGAACCGGTCAAAACCGACTATCGCGGCGTCGCGGTCTGGGAATTGCCGCCCAACGGCCAGGGCATCGCCGCCCTGCAGATCCTCAACATCCTGGAAACCTATGACATCGCAGCCATGGGTTTTGGCAGCACCGACTACGTGCACACCTTTGTCGAAGCCAAGAAACTGGCCTTTGAAGACCGCGCCAAATTCTACGCCGACATGGAGTTCGCCGACGTGCCCGTAGCCGGCCTGATCTCCAAGGAATATGCCGCCGAACGCGCGGCGCTCATTGATGCGAACCACGCTGCCCGCCGGCTGGATGCCGGCAATCCGGCCCTTTACGCTGGCGATACGATCTATCTGACAACCGCCGACAAGGACGGCAACATGGTTTCGTTGATCCAGAGCAACTATCGCGGCATGGGCTGCGGCGTGTGCCCCAAGAGCCTGGGTTTTGGCCTGCAGGACCGGGGCGAGTTGTTCAACCTGGCCGAAGGTGAAGCCAACACCTACGAGCCGGGCAAGAGGCCCTTCCACACGATCATTCCCGCCTTCGCCAACCTCGGTGGCGACTTCCGCCTGGCCTTTGGCGTCATGGGCGGCGCGACCCAGCCCCAGGCCCATGCCCAGATCATCATCAACCTGGTCGACTTCGGGATGAACCTGCAGGAGGCCGGCGACGCTCCGCGCATCCTGCACACTGGCAGCAGCGAACCCACGGGCGAGACGATGACCAACGGCGGCGTGGTCTCGCTGGAGTCGGACATCAGCTACCAGGTGCGGCGCGAACTGGTCCAGCGCGGGCACCGCCTGCAAATCAACGTCGGCAGTTTCGGCGGCTACCAGGGGATCCTGCTGGACGTCAATACTGGCGTCTACTTCGGAGCCTCGGAATCCCGCAAGGACGGACAGGCAGCAGGCTATTGAGCACTCCTGAAAACGGCAGGCAATGGCCCAAAATGCACACCCCGCTGCTGTACCAGATTTCGCGGGTGCTGGTGAACATCGGCATGCGCGGCTACTTCAGCAGCATCGAAGTGGCTGGGCGGGACCACATCCCGGAGCGCGGCCCCGTCATTTTTGCCAGCAACCACCCTCACTCCATCACCGACGGGTTGGTGCTTGGCCACGGCACCGGCCGCATGCTGCACTTTCTGGCCCACAGCGGTTTGTTCAGGAAGAGTTGGCAGTCGTGGTTTCTGCGCAACAGCGGGGTGATCCCCATCTATCGGGCCAAGGATGTCGCGGACGCCGCCGACGCCAACACCGCCATGTTCGCCGCTTGCCATGACGTGTTGAACAATGGCGGCGCCATCGGCATTTTTCCCGAAGGCACCAGCGCCGAGGAGCGCCGGGTGCAGAAACTGAAAACCGGCACCGCACGCATCGCCCTGGGTGCGGAGGACGAAGCCGGCTGGGACCTGGGCGTGCGGATTGTGCCGGTGGGCCTGAATTTCGAAAGCGCCAACCGCTTCCGCAGCCGGGTGCTGATTCGCTTTGGGCCACCGTTGTTGCCCGCCGAATACCAGACCCGATATGCCACCGACCCGGTGGCCACCGGCATGGCCCTCACCAACGATCTGCAGACATCGCTGCAACATCAGGTCGTCAACGTGAAAGAATCCGAATCCGAACAATTGGTGCGCGATGTGGAAGAGATCTACCGCGCCGAATTGTTGTGCCGCAAGGAAGTCCATATTCCCGGCCACACCGATTTCCAGAAAAGCCAAACCGTGAGCCGCGAATTTGGCCGGGCCCTGGACTATTTCCAAGCCACCAATCCCGAATTTTTGTGGGGTCTTTCGCGCCGCCTGCGCCGCTACCATGCCATGTGCAGGATCATGAAGCTGAAAGACAACATGCTGCGGGAAGAACAGGGCCCGGGCATGCGCAAGGAACTGATCCGCATCGTGGGCATGGGCCTGGCCGGCCTGCCCTGGGCGCTGCTGGGTTTGTTGGGCAACTATGTGCCCTACAGACTGACGGGACTGCTGACCCGCCGGGTCGCCGCCGACCGCACCAAGATCCACTTCACCCAATTCATCCTGGGCAGTTTGCTATTCATACCCTGGTACGTCTGGATCTTCCGCACCGTCTGGGGACCGTTGAGCACCATGGGCACCGGCCTGCTCATTTTGGCCCTGCCACCGGCGGGCCTGTTCGCACGGGGATATTTTCGCTATATTTCCCGACGCCGCCAGATGATTCGCTTCGCCTGGCTGGAACTGGTGCACGGCTTGCGCATCAATGACGTGCGCCGCCAACGCCGGGCCCTGATCCGGGAATTGGACGCCGCGATGGCCGACTATATGGCCTCCTTGCGATCCGCATCCTCTGAGGAGACTTCATGAGCCCCAGCCTGCTGGATGTGCCTTCGGTGCGGGAGTATCTTGCCCGCCGCCTGCTTTGCCAGGTGACGACCGCGCACAAGGCAGTGGCCCTGACTTTTGACGACGGCCCCCATCCCCGCCATACGCCCTGGCTGCTGGACATGCTGGCGGCCAAGGGCCTCAAGGCCACGTTTTTTGTGGTCGGACGCCGCGTGCGCCACTACCGCGATGTGCTGGCCCGCACCTATGCCGAAGGCCACGAAATCGGTAACCACAGTGATCACCATGTGCCGTTGTCGGCCCTGCCGCCGGCGCTGATCGCCCGGGAGTTGAAAGTGTGTGGCCACCTGATCGAAGGGGTGACGGGCGAAAAGCCGCGCTTCATGCGCCCGCCCATGGGCTGGATCAACGACAAGGTGCTGGCAGTCGCCCGCAATCTGGACTACGAACCGGTCATCGGCAGTATCCACCCCCAGGACTCGCGCCAACCCGGAGTCGAAGTGATCCTGCGCCGCTTGCGCCGCCGGCTCGAGCCCGGCGCCATTATCATCATGCACGATGGCGGGTGGCGTATCAGGGCCAGCCGCCGGCAATCCCTGCAGGCCATCGACACCTTCACCGACGAATTGCTCGCCGAGGGCTACACCTTCCCCACTCTCAGTGGGCTGGTGGCCCTGGCCGACGCCCCAAAGGACCCCGCATGAATCCCAACGAGTTGTCTCTCGGCCAGATCGAGGATCTGGTGCGCGCCCACGGCACGCCGCTGTACATTGTCAGCCGCAGTCAGATCCGATCCAATTTTGAGCGCCTGAACAACGGCCTGCCCGCGGCCAAGATTTTCTACGCCACCAAGGCCAACCCCCATCCGGGTATTCTCGAAACACTGCAGGCCGCCGGGGCCGGTTTTGATGTCGCCTCGAAGGGCGAGATTCAGGCTGCGCTCCAGGCCGGCGCCGACCCCCAGCGCGATCTCATTTTTGCCGACACGGTCAAGGACCCCAAGCACATCGCCTACGCCTACGGCATCGGGCTGGATGATTTCACTTTCGACAACGCCTCGGAAATCACGCAGATCGCCCGCCATGCGCCCGGCACCAAGGCGCACCTGCGCCTGGCGGTCTCCAATCACGGCAGTGTGGCCCACCTGAGCGACAAGTTTGGCGCCACCCCGGCTGAAGCCGTGCCGCTGCTGACGGCCGCCCGCGACGCCGGTCTGGTGCCCCAGGGCATCAGTTTCCACGTGGGTAGCCAGTGCCTCGACAACCAGCGCTGGGTCGAGGCCCTGGAAACCACGCGCCAGGTTTTTGACGCCGCCGCGGCCGCCGGCATGGAATTGCAGTCGGTCGACATCGGCGGCGGCTTCCCCGTGCATTACGGCACCGAAAATATTGATATCGAGGCGACCTGCCAGATCATCACCTCCCACTTCCACCGTTTGTTTGGGCAGGACACCATTCTGGTCGCAGAGCCCGGCCGCGCCATCGTGGGCGACGCCATGATCCTTGTAACCAAGGTGATCAGCGAATCGCGTCGACAGGGCCAGGATTGGCTCTACTTCGACGACGGCACCTACGGCAGCTTCATGGAAGTTCTGCTTTACCAGGCCAAGTATCCTCTGCGCGCCAACACCTCTGGCCCCGTCAGGCCCTACGTCCTGGCCGGCCCGACCTGCGACTCCATCGACGTTTTCTCTCGCGATGATGCCGGCCACATCGCCCCGGCTGAGCTGCCGGAAATGCATCTTGACGACCTGCTCATCGCCGGCAGCATGGGCGCCTACACGTTCTCCGAAGCCACCCGCTTCAATGGCTTCGAGCCGCCGCAATTCGTGTATATTGACTAAGGAACAGGCTCTCCCTTGACAGCCCATTTTGGCGAAATCATGGCCCTGCTGGCGGCCTTCATTTTTTCCTGGACCAGCGTCTTTTTCACCACCGCCGGCCGCCGCCTCGGCGTCACGATCGTCAACCTTTTCCGGCTGCCCGGCGCCGCCCTTTGCCTCACCCTGACCCACCGCGTACTGACCGGCACCTGGTGGCCCACCGATGTCGCCTTGCAGGACCAGTTCTGGATCGGCCTGAGCGGCGTGGTCGGCCTGGCCATTGGCGACTCGGCCCTCTTTCGGGCCTTCACCACGATTGGCCCCCGCCGCAGCATGACCATGATGGCTCTGGCGCCGGTCTTCACCGTCATCGTCGCCTGGTTTGTCCTCGGCGAACGGCTGGCTCTCTGGTCACTGGTCGGCATTGTGCTGATCATCGGCGGCGTGATCACTGCCAACAGCGCCCGCACCGGCACCGGCACTTTCGGCACCCTCAGCAAACCGGTTTTCAGGCTGGGCATTCTGCTGGCCCTGATCGGATCACTGGGCCAGGGCCTGGGCAGTGTCCTGGCCAAGATGGGCATGATGGGCACCACGACGGGCGGCGCGGGCCTCGATCCCCTTGGCGCCACCCTGATTCGCGTCTTCTGGGCCACGGTCTGTTACTGGATCGTCGTGCTGCCCCGCCAGAACCTGGCCGACATCCGCACCCGCCTGCAGGATCGCCGCGGTGTCGGCGCCCTGCTCGTGGCCATCCTCATGGGCCCCTACATCTCGGTCTGGATTTCCCTGGTGGCGATCCGCAATACGGACGCTGGCATCGCCCAGGTCCTGTTGGGCATGGTGCCAATTTTCGTAGTGGTTCCGGCGTGGTTGGTCTACCGCGATCGGCCCTCGGTATTGAGCCTCACGGGCATCGTGGTGGCGGTGGTCGGCGGCGGGTTGCTATTCATGCGCTAGCCGGCTTTTTTGCCGAGCACCTGCACCGCTTCGTTGAGCGTCAGCACGGGATTCATGATCAGACTGACCTGGGATATTTCCAGGATGGTCAGGATGCGCCCTGGCGCGCAGACCAGCACGGCCTGCCCCCCGGCGTCCCCGATCAGCTTCCACATCTCTATCAGGCGGCCGAGTCCGCGCGAGTTCATCCAAGGCACTTTCTGCAGGTCCAGAATGAACTGCCGTCGGCCTTGGACCAACTGCTTTTCAATCAGTTTGAACAGACCCGGCCACTCATGATCCGGCGCGCCCGCGACATCCAGTTGGCGCACTGCGGTCTCATTCAGTTCCTGGTCGATCCGGCAGACGGCAATAAAACCACCGGCAATCTTCAGGGTGGGTCGAATCAGGAGGATCCCTTGGGACTCCGGTTTTTTCTGTGGGTTCAAGTCTCTCTCCCGGGTGTGGAGCACCGGTTTGTGACGCAACTGATCATAGCCCGAACAGTCCGGCAGCGGAAGCATTCTCTGTTGGGCCCCCGTTACCAAACAAAAAAGGCACCCCATGCAGGGTGCCTTTTCTCAGACTTTCCGCTGTGCCGGAGGTCCTTATTCGCTCTTGCTGTTGTCGGCAACCTTAGCCTCAGTAGCCTTGGCCTCGGTAGCCTTGGCCTCGGCAGGCTTCTCACAACCACCAGGCTTGTCGCAACAGGCCTTGGCGGCAACCGTCGTGGCAGCAGCGGTCTCCAGAGCAGCTGTTTTGGCGGTGGCCTTCTCACTGCAGGCGCCCTTGGCAGCAACGGCGGAAGTCGCGCAGGCAGCCTTGTCAGCGCAACCGGCTTTGACGCTGGCGGCGGTGGTAGCGACGGCAGCGGTGGCCGTGGCGCATTCAGCAGCGCTGGCACCGGTGGCGGCAAGCTTGGCCTCACAAGCGGTCTTGCAGGCAGCCTTCTCGGCATCAGTCTTGGTGGCACACGCCGCCTTGGTGGCGCTGGCCTGGTCGGCGCAAGCCGCCTTGCAGGCTGCTTTCTCGGCGACAGTTTTCGTGGCGCAAGCCGCTTTGGCTTCGGCCGAGCAGGCCTGCTTCGTGGCGGACGCGGTCTTGGCATCGCAGGGTTTGTCACCGGCGATAGCCAGCGAAGCGCCCACGATGGTCACGGCAATCAGCAGGGCGACAGCAAAAATGCGTTTGGTGTTCGTCATTGTATTCTTGTCCTTTGGTGGATTACGGGAGGATTTCCGGTTCCCGGGTGGTTTCCGATTTTTGTCCGGAGCTGACTCCGAAGGCTCCGAACGTATGAGCCCGGATCAAAAAACCCGGCTCCTTCGATTTGTTCCGACAATTATAGTGGGATTTTCCGAAAAAGGGGGCCAAAAAATGAAAATATGAATAGATTTCAGTAACAATATCGCCGTCAGGACGCCCAAATCAGTCCATACCCCCCCCCAAACGAGGTTTTTGATGATTCGCCGCACCATCCCACTTTTGACCTGCTTGGCCGTTCTGGCCCTCTCCAGTCCCGCAGTCCAGGCCCAGGGCGATTTCGACAAGGTCGAGATCCAGACCACCGACTTGTCCCACGGCCTGTTCATGTTGAAGGGCGCTGGCGGCAACATCGGCCTGTGCGTCGGCCCCGATGGCGCCTTCCTCATCGATGACCAGTACGCCCCGTTGACCGAAAAAATTGTCGCGGCCGTGGCCGCGGTCACCGATGAACCGGTCGGCTTTGTCTTCAACACCCACTACCATGGCGACCACACCGGCGGCAACGAAAGCCTCGGCGAAATGGGTAGCCATCTCGTCAGCCACACCAACGTGCGTCGGCGGTTGTCGGTTGACCAGACCTCGGCCCTGCTCGGCTCCACCGCTGCGGCCGCAGCCCCCGGTGCGCTGCCCAACATCACGTTCACCGACTCACTGACGTTCCATCACAACGGCCAGGAGATCATCGCCTTCCACGTCCCCCACGCCCACACCGACGGCGATGGCGTGCTGCATTTCCCGCAGGCCAATGTCATCCACGCCGGTGACGTCGTCTTCTATGGCCTGTACCCCTACATCGACACCGCCGCCGGTGGCAGCATCGACGGCATGATCGCTGGCGTCGAACGCATCATCGGCCTTTGCGACGACAACACCCAGATCATTCCCGGACACGGCCCCCTGGTCAACAAGGGGCAGTTGGCCGAATACCTCGATATGCTGACCCGCGCTCGGGCCAAAGTGGCGGCCGAAATGGGAAAAGGAAGCGATTTGGCGGCGGTACAGGCGGCTCAGCCCTGTGCCGAATGGGACCAGAGCCACGGCCAGACCTGGCTCACGTCCGACCAGTTCGTGCAATCGATCTTCGATTCGCTGACCAATGCCCACGCCAACCACGACAACCACGCCGAGCACAGCGGCCACGAGCACTAAAAAAGACGACCGCATCTGGCGGTCGCCTCTGGTTGGGCCGGCTTGAGAGCCGGCCCTTCTTTCTTGCCTTCACCGCGGCGGCTTCTCCTACATGAGAGCGGCGATGTCCGACTTCATCAATTCCAGGATCTCACGCCGCAGGCTGAACGCCAGATCGTGACGGCCCTCAAGCCGAGCGTAGTGGATCCTGACCTTCAGCACATCAATCTGCCGGTTGGTATCGAGCCTCTCGAGGCGATACACCAGCCTCTGCACCTGATCATCATCCTGGGCTGCGGCCACCTCGGCAAGCAGGTTGCACTCGGCCTCGGTGGCTTCCAGGTTGATGCGGTGGATATCGAGGTACATCTGGGAGAGTTTGAGCGTGGCGTGACCGTGCGAGGCCAGCGCAGGAACCTTGAGCTCGTAAATGGTTCTCTGCCCCGGTTCCAGCCGATGGTTCTCGGCTATGGCCGAACCGGCAACGAAAACCAGAATGCCAACAACTGTCAGGGTGGGTAGGGTTCTCATAGTGAGCCTCCTTTTGGGGTCCCCCTGATCGTGTTGTTAATATTTTGCACACCCAGGCACCCAACCGCAACTCCGTATTGAAATCCGATGATCATTATGTGATATTCAGTGCCTCCGAGATTGTGTCTGGCTGTTTTTTGCCCAAAATTGGCGGTTTGGGTTGACCGGAAGGATGTTTATCTGAATTATTGGCACAGATTTGCGGTCCGAATTCCAGGAAACACAATTTCAGAGGCACAACCCATGCGCTACACGACAGATATCGTGGTCATTGATCTGGAGGCCAGCTGCCCCGCCGAAGACCAGGGCAACAACTCCATCGACCGCAGCAGCATCATCGAAATCGGTGCCGTCCGCCTGGACCGCCGCAGCCTCGAAATCACCGGCACCTTCAGCGAATTGGTCCGCCCCGAGGACCACCCAATCGTCCCCTTCATCACCGACATCACCAGCATCACCCCGGCGATGGTGGCCGACAAGGACACCTTCGCCCAGGTCGGCCAGCGCTTCATGGATTGGTACGGCCCCCGCAACAAGGCCATCATCGCGGCCTTTGGCGCATATTACGACATCCCGCTTTTGCGCAAGGAATGCGCCCGCTACAATATCGACTACCGCACCCACATCGCCGGGGGCGCTTTTGATCTGCGCGCCGTGGCCACCGTGTGGCTGGCCGCCAATGACCACCGCACCAGCGGTCTGACGCTCGAATCCATCCTGACCAAAATGGGCTTGGCGGATCGCTTCAAGGCGCACCGGGCGGTGGAAGACGCCAAGGCGGCCGCGGCGGTTCTGCAACTGCATCATCTGGGGCGAGCACTGGACTAGACGCCTATCTTTGGTCAAGACAGTTCCCATGCAACCCGCCGGCCGCCTTTTGCGTCTGTAGAACGGTTCCCCACTCGCTTTGCCAAAGGATGACTATGTTGCGCTTGTCTGTATTGCTGGTTCTGATCTCGATTGTTGCGGCACCATCTTTGGCCCAACCTGTTGCCTCAGATGGCTTTATATACGGCACACTCACCTTGCAAAACGGCGACCAACACACCGGTTTTCTGCGCTGGGAAGATGAAGAGGCCTATTGGGATGATCTGTTTCATTCCCGCCAGGACGACCTGCCCTGGATCAGATATGCCGACCTGAAAGACCTGCACCGGGAAAAGGAAAAGCGCTACTTCGAGACCCACGGCATGATCGATCGCATCCATTACGCGTTGAACAACAAGAACCCCGATGAAAAAATCGCGCGCCTTTTTATTGCCCGTTTCGGCGACATCGCAGCCATCAATATCGATGCGGACGAGAATGTCACCGTGATGCTCAACGACGGCTCCAGCCACGAGGTGCGGGGCTACTCCAACGACGTGTCCACCGATATCATCGTCTATCCGGCCAATGGCAAGCAAGACAATGGCGAGGAAGAAGTGATCGAATGGGATGACCTGGCGGAGATCCGTTTTGTCCAGGCCCCAACCGAAACCGTCCCCTACGCCGAGCGCCTCTACGGCCGTGTCGCGACCTCGCGAGGAGAATTTGAGGGTTTCATCCAGTGGGACCTGTCCGAATGCACCACCACCGACGTGCTGGACAGCAACGAGGAAGATCTGGCCATGGGCGAGATCAAAGCCATCACCCGGCAGCCCGGTGGCAACGTGATGGTGGACCTGCATGACGGGCGCCAGCTGTCGCTCACCGGCTCGAACGATGTTGACGACGGCAACCGCGGGGTGGTCGTGGAAACAGCTGATATGGGACGAATTACCATTGGTTGGCAGCGGTTCAAGAAGGTGGACTTCGTGACTGGTCAGGGCAGCGGCAAAGGGCGGGACTCCTACACCGGCAACGCGGACCTGCAGGGCACCGTGACCAGCACCAACGACGCGCAACTCACCGGGCGCCTGGTCTACGACCTGAATGCCGCCCGCCAGCACGACCTGTTCAACGGCACCCACGAAAACATCGACTACGACATTCCCTTCGGGCTGATTCAGAGCGTCACGCCGCTGGAAGAGGATGGCTGCCAGGTGGTCTTGCGAAACGGGCAGAGCCTGGAGTTGAATAACGACCAGGACACCGGCAAGGACAGCACCGGTGTCCTGATATTTGCCGCCGATGGTCAAACAGCCGAGCGGGTTGCGTGGAGCAAACTTCGCGAAGTCCGCTTTGCCCCCTGATCAGTTGTTGCCCAATTCGCTGAGCAGTCCGATGCCGCCGAGCATGATTATCAGGCCGATGTAGGCGATTATCAGCACGATGTAGACGATCGCCAGGATCTTCAAAGTCCGGAAGCTGCTGCCCAGGTCTTCAAACCCCGCCTTGAGGTCGCCCTCGGAACCATTGTGCTGGTAGCTTTCAAAACGCTTGATGCCCCCAAGAAACCGATTGGAAGCCAGAATCAGCGGGATGCCGACGATGGCCCCGACGATGGACAGGCAGGTAAAGATTCCATAGACCATCCCCATCCAGCCCACGAACCGCATGCTGCTCAGAGTGTCGGTAAAACCCGGACCCATGGGGTGATTGAGCGCTGAAACGTGAGGTTCGGCAGCGCCCGGATTCATCTCATTGGTGTCCATTTCGACATCCTTCCTGAAGATAAAAATTGCCAACTGATCGCTCGGTTCGGCCCAGACTACCACTGCTTGCAAAGCCCCACCAGAGTTAGATCCCACTCTGCGGCCGAAATCGGCCCGGTATCCGGCCCCGGGTGCCGGATTGGACTTGAATAGATGGCCCCCGCCCCCCACATTGGCAGGACGCTGATCCGAACCCAGTGCGCGCCCGGCTATGCCCGGTCGTGCGCCTTGAACTGATGATCGAGAGGAGCCCCCGTGTCTGATACCACCAAGCTTTTTGCGGCCCAAAAGGAAAACTTTGCCCGCTGGGAAATCATCAAGGACATCATTGATCAGCAAATCGATCTGATGCTGAACTACCGCCAGAGTGGCCACCCCGGCGGCAGCCGCTCCAAGGCCCACTACTTTGTCAGCCTGCTGCTCAGTGGCGCCATGCGCTGAGACATCCGGCACCCCGAAAAACGATTCGGTGATCGCTTCATCCTGGTGGCCGGACACACCGTGCCCCTGGTCTACGCCACGCTGTCGGTTTTCAACGAAGCCCTGCGCGTGATGCACGAAAAAACCGGTGACGACAAGTACCTCGTACACGGCAGCGCCGAACGCATGATGACCTGGGAAGACCTGTTGGGCTTCCGCAACGTCGGCGGCCTGCCCGGTCACGCCGAGATGGCCGAAAAGAACCTCTTCGTGAAATTCAACACCGGCCCCAGTGGCCACGGTGCCCCGCCCTGTGTTGGCGAAGCCATCGCGCTGAAGCGCGCCGGCGCCAAGGGCGTGAAGGTCTTCGGCATCGAAGGCGAAGGCGGCCACACCGCCGGTTGCTGGCACGAGACCAAGAACTCGGCCTACGGTCTGGGCCTCGACAACCTGCACATCATCATCGACTGGAACGACTTCGGCATCGACCCCCATCCCACCAGCAGCATCGTGCACGGCGGCCCCCGCGAATGGTTTGAAAGCTACGGCTGGGATGTGCATGAAGCCAAGAACGGCAGTGACTGGGACAACGTCACCAAGGGCCTGCTGGACATGACCCATGGCGAAGGCACGCCCTTGCGCCCGAGCATGATGTTCGGCAAGACGACCAAGGGCCGCGGCTATCACAAGATTGACGCCCCCAGTCATGGAGCGCCCCACAAGATCAACAGCGACCTGTTCTGGCAGTGCCGCGCCGACTTCACCGAGAAGTACGGCGTCGAGTGGGCTGGCACCGGCGAAGGTGCCCCGGCTGACAAGGACGCCGCCCGTCAGCAATTCGCCGACAACCTGAACGTGGCCCTGGATGTGCTGCGCGGCAACGACGACCTGGTCGCCTACCTGGCTGACCGCCTGGTCGAAATCGGTGACA